>CAVHZH010000006.1:24204-40108 GCA_963640395.1 Oscillospiraceae bacterium | reverse complement strand
ATCCACTCCCTCACCTTACATGTGCATAATCCAGAAAGAAGCACACGCAGCTTGCCTTTTTCATGCCATCATTTCTATATATATGTGACTGGTCAGTCTCGAATTTATACACCTGCCCCTTTTTGATATGCTGCAGATGATTATGGCAATCGATCGTAAGCGTACCGTCGATAACAGAAATATACTCACGGGTTTTCTCCCCATGACTGCCACTCACATATACTCCCCCGGGCTCCACATCGATCCGATATACCTCGACGGACTGCGAATCCTCAAACGGGAAACAGGTCCACACCTTATATTGTGCCTCCAGCTCCTTCGTCGGTATGAGATTTTCCGGTGTAACCAGACAGTAGTCCTGCTTTGGCGGAGTGATAAGTGTCTGAAACTCGATTCTCAGACCACTGATGATTTTTCCAAGCACCCCGAGAGACGGATTCGCTGTCCCTCTCTCGATCTGTGCAAGCATACTTTTGCTGACACCCGTCTGTTCCGCAAGCTGGTCAAGGCTCATCCCTTTTGACTGGCGGATCCGTTTCAAGTTTTCAGACACATTTTGTGAAAGATAGTCTGCATTCATAATGAATCATTCCTCGCTGAACTATAATGCCTTTCTGTAAAGCATCTCAATATCACATTGACGCGAAGCTCTTGGATTGACCGCAATATTGCCGCTTTTCATGGCATCCACAGCCATTGCTTCTATTTTGCTTTCGATTTCAGCCTGCGTGATTCCGGCATTTTTGCTCACATTGTTGATCGCCACCGTCAGATTCTCCGGGATTCCGATATCAGCGCATAATTCCCGGATCGCAGCGACGAGCATTGCCGGCTTGAATTCCTTTTCGCATGCCGGAACAGGACTGATGTCATTATAGATGGTCAGGTATTTTCCGTGATCAGCCAGCGCGTTGTATTCAGCGATCACCGGAAGCAGCACTGCATTCGCAACGCCGTGCGGCACATCAAAAAATGCACTGACCGGATGGCTCATTGCGTGTACATTTCCAAGTCTTGCAAATGAAAATGCAATGCCTGCAAATAACGAGCCTGTCAGCATCGCTTCTGCTGCCTCGATGTCAGCTCTGTTTGCCACAAACCTGCGGATATTTTTTCCGATCAAAGCCATTGCCTTTTCAGCCATCGCATCCGAAAACGGCGATGCCGCTGTTGAAATATATGCCTCCTGTGCATGGATAAATGCGTCAATGCCGCAGGCTGCCGCAACACTTGCCGGTGCTGTCGTCAGAAGCTCCGCATCAAGGATCGCATACTTCGGAAGTATTTCATAGCTGAAAACCGTCAGCTTATAATTTCTGCTGTGGTCGGTAATGACGGAAAAAGCCGTCACCTCAGAGCCTGTGCCCGCGGTTGTCGGAATAGCGATCAACGGAACAATCGGTCCAGGAACCTTGTGTGCACCTTCATACTCAGTGATGCTTCCGCCATATTTTGCCACAATTCCGACTGCCTTCGCCACATCCATCGGTGAACCTCCGCCGAATGCCACAATGAAATCAGCCCCGGACTGTCTGTATGCATCCGCAGCCTTTTCCACGGTAGCGACAGACGGATTCGCTTCAATATCTGTAAAGGTGTCAACCGCTACATCTACAGATGCCAAGTAATCTGCGGCTTTTTTCACAAGTCCCATCTTTTCAATATGCGGGCCTGAAATAATGAGGGCATGCCCTCCTCCCAGCTTTTTCGCAATCTCGGGCAGCTTTGCAAGGCTGCCCTTTCCTACCAATATATCCTGCGGTACTGAAAAATTAAACATTTGCATAATTCATATGTCCTTTCTGATCAACTGGCTTTTCTTGCCAGTACACGGTCAATTGCTTCATCAATCACCTTGTCAAGCTCCGGTTCATCCGCTTCGGGCATCAGCGAAGCTGCGTCCTCATCAGAGATCAGCTCAACAAGGATACCAAATGATTCCTTGTATTTGCTCTTGCAGAATACATAGAATACGACTCCTAATGCACACCATGCAAGCACAATGCCCCATTCCTGCGCGATCAGCGTTCCGCCGCTTCCCGGAATGCAATACATAGCTACCATGAAGCCGGACATGATCACTGCCATCGCTCCGAAAAATTTATATGCCGGAACCCGGTACGGTCTTGGCATATCAGGCTCTTTCTTCCTTAATATAATGAAGGAAAGAGCGACCATGCAGTATGCCACGCAACAGCCAAAGTTACCCGCATCACTGATCCATACAAGCATCTGTCTGCCGGCAAAGGGTGCCAGCATAGTCAGTATTCCGATCAGGATCAGCGCATTTACCGGAGTTTTATACTTGGGATGCAGCTTTGCAAAAAATTTCGGAATCATATAGGATTCAGCCATCGAATACATCGCGCGTGAACCACCCAACAGGAATGAATTCCATGATGTCACAATACCGCACATACCGCCGACGATAATGACCTTTGCCATGATCTTCGTGTTAAACGCCGCCGCCATCGCATCTGCTGTAACGAGTCCTGTTGTCTGCTGTGAATTGCTGATCGCATCCGGGTTCATGACAAGACCGACTGCAACGATAATAAATGCATAAAAAATGATCGCCAGAACCACTGACAGGATCAGGATTTTTCCGATTTTCTTTGCAGGAACATTGATCTCTTCTGCTGCCTGCGGTATAACATCAAATCCGATAAAATAAAACGGTGATAACGCTGCAACGCCGATAATCGCCTTGATATTCACTCCGGCAGTCGCACCGGCAAACATCTGACCCTGCATATTATCCATAGAACCGTTGATGACGGATGCTACGATCAGCAGGATTCCGGCTCCGCCGATAATACAGGTAAGAACAGTCTGTAAAACAGCCGCTGTTTTTGCACCGATGATATTTATGAGCATAATGATAAATGCCAGCACGATCGCAACGATCAGCCATGATGCATAGATATCAAAGCCTGCAACCGTATACAGATAACCCTTCAAAAATCCCGGCCAGAGATAGGTAATAATGGTCGGGAATGCACATGCTTCAAAGCAGGCGACACTGACATATCCAAGTACGATCATCCATGTACAGATAAACGAGCCGACCGCACCCATTGCGCGGTAGCTGAACACATGCTCGCCACCGCACTGCGGCATGGCTGCCGTGAGCTCTGCGTATGTCATACCTACGAAAAATATCATGATTCCGCCGAGAACAAATCCCAGCGCAGCACCGATCACTCCGCCTTTTTCGATCCAGCTTCCGGTTGAAACAACCCAGCCCCAGCCAATCATGGCGCCGAATGCGATGACTAGGATGTCCCATGCATTCAATACTTTATCAAACTCTGACTTTTTCTGTTCCATGACTGGTTTCCTCCTGTTTCATAAGTTCTTTCGCAACATTTTCTATCAGGTGTGCGGTTCCGTCGATTCCTAACAGGCTGCTGTCGATCAGCATGTCCCTGCAATGGCGGTCGCCACGGTTGCTTCCTGTCAATGCCATATGCCGCTTATGGTACCGTTTATCTTTTTCTATGATAAAAAGTCTGGCATCGTCCTCTGACAGATTGTGGCTTTCCATCACATTTTTAATCCTCACGTCATCAGGAGCGTATATAAAAACTCTTAGGATCGGTTTATGCTCCTTTAAAATATAGTCCGCAGAACGTCCGATGATCACGCAGGGTTCGCGGTCGGACAGCTTTCTTATAATTGTTTTCTGGACATGAATCGCGCGTTCGGTCAGATCGGCGTATTTTGAAAAAGAACCTCTTACGTCGCCCTCCGCACCTTTGCCGGCGATGGTGATTCCTTCCTCGACCTTTTCCATGATCTCCTTCGGAATGCCTACTTCTTTGATAATTTCATCAACCGTTTCCCGGTTATAAAATTTATATCCGAGTTCTTCAGCGACTTTTCTGCCAATCTGATTTCCCTTGGCACCGTATTCGCATCCTATAGTTATAACAAGATGTGCCATATGCCTATTTCCTTTCTTTTATCAATGAAAAAGGCATCACGAAACAACCGTGACGCCCTTGTCCTCTGATTTTATGATTCTTATGATAATGATTTTACCGTTTCATTTAAGATTTCAAATGCCTTGTCACATTCTTCCTTGCTTACGATCAGCGGCGGAACCATACGGATGATATGTGCTCCGATCGCAGTGATCAGCATCTTCCGATCCAATGCGCCATGCTTTACATCCACGCCTGAGATCGTGTCATCAAATTCGACTCCGACCAGAAGTCCCTGATGTCTGACCTCCTTTACATGAGGCAGCTTCTCGAGTAAGGATGCGAAATAATCTCCGACCTCCTTTGCGTTGCCTGCAAGGTCTTTGTCGAGCAGCTCATTTACCTCTGCAAGTGCTGCTGCACAGCTTACCGGATGTCCGCCAAAGGTTGTGCCGTGTGAGCCTGCTGAGAATGCCTTTGCAACCTCATCCGTCGCACAGATCGCACCGATCGGCATACCGCCGCCAAGACCCTTTGCCATTGATACGATATCGGGTTTCACACCGTAGTTCATATAAGACATGACAGAACCCGTTCTGCACCAGCCCGTCTGTACCTCATCGATCAAAAGCAGCATTCCCTTTTCATCACAGAACTCACGAAGCCCTTTCATGAATTCCTGCGTTGCAGGATGGACACCACCCTCGCCCTGTACCGGCTCGATCATTACAGCGATCGTATTTTCTGTACATGCATCCTTGAAAGCCTTCAGGTCATTGTAAGGCGCATATGAGAAACCGTATGTCATGGGTCCGAATCCAACCTGACATCCGTTGCCCGGCTGACCTGTTGCAGACATGGCACCAAAGGTTCTTCCGTGGAAGCCATCCTTTGCTGTTACAATGTGATATCTGTTCGGACCGTATTTTTCAATACCATATTTACGTGCCATTTTAATCATGGCCTCGTTAGCCTCTGTACCTGAGTTCTGGAAAAAGATCTTATCCATGCCGATGGTGTTGCACACCTTCTCAGCCAGCAATGCCTGCGGAATGGTGTAAGGATAGTTGAATGTATGCATGATGTCATCCACCTGATCCTTCACTGCTGCCACCACCTTCGGGTTTCTGCTTCCTGCATTATTTACCGCAATACCTGCATAAAAATCAAGATAAGGTGTTCCGTTCTCGTCATACAGATACATTCCCTCTGCTGTCTCTGCAAGAAAATCGAAACGCTCATATGTCTCGATCATGTATTTCTTAACCTTGTCCTTGATGTCCTGTGCTGTGCATCCTGTGTCTTTTAATCTCATAATAATCCTCCTTAACAAAAAAGAGCAGAGAAAATCACCGATAACCAGTGAGCTCCTTTGCTCTTGAATTCGTTTATTATTTTGTATAGCTATATATTATTCTGTTTCATATAATATGTCAATATCAAATTTAAAAAACACGTATTTTTGCAAAGATGCCAGTATTTACAATGGTTTGCATGAATACATCTTTTATTTCGTGTAAAATATAACTCGCAAACGTGCATTATATTAAACATCAAAAGAACATTATAAAGCACAGAACCGTTACTTCCTATCCTATTTATTTACCATCCCGATAAACCGCGCAAACGCCTCGCGTCCTTTTGGTGTGCACTTGTACACACCTGCGTCCTCGAGTACCTGTGCGAACACGAGTCCGATCTCCGTTTGGATGATATCGTTCACATTGTCCGGTGTGATGGAATCGTATTTCGGCAGAAATTCCCCGACCCAGTCGGCATGCTTTTCAAGCTGTTCATCGGCACGCAGGTCGCTGCCTGCAAGGATCGCATCCGCGAGCCCCGCGATCTCATCCTTCAGCCGTGCCGGAAGTACCGCCAGTCCCATGACCTCGATCAGACCGATATTTTCTTTTTTGATATGGTGCAGCTTCGCATGCGGATGATAAACGCCAAACGGATGCTCCTCCGTCGTGATGTTGTTGCGCAGCACCAGATCCAGCTCGAACCGTCCGTCACGCATCCGCGCGATCGGTGTGATCGTATTGTGCGGTTCGCCGTCTGTCTTTGCATAGATAAATGCATCCGCATCTGTATAGCCGCGCCATGCCAGCAGGATCTTGTCCGCGAGGTCGATCAGCCGCTGCTTGTCCGTACCGTTCAGCCGGATCACGGACATCGGCCATTTTACGATGCCTGCCTCGATATCCGGATAGCCGTCAAAGGTAACCGGCTGCTCAACCGGTGCTTTTGCCATTGCGAACTCATAATGTCCGCCCTGAAAATGGTCGTGGCTCAGGATCGAGCCTCCGACGATCGGCAGATCAGCGTTGCTTCCGACAAAATAATGCGGGAACTGTTCCACAAAATCGAGCAGCTTGCCAAAGGTCGCACGCTCGATCTTCATCGGAATATGCTGCTTATTGAACACGATGCAGTGCTCGTTGTAGTACACATACGGTGAATACTGGAAACACCAGTCGCTCTCGTTGATCTTCACCGGAATCACACGATGGTTCTGTCTCGCCGGATGGTTCACACGGCCCGCATAGCCCTCGTTTTCCGGACAGAGCAGGCACTTCGGATAACCGCTCTGCTTGGCGAACTTGGCAGCCGCGATCGCCTTCGGGTCTTTCTCCGGCTTGGACAGATTGACCGTGATATCGAGTGTGCCGTAGGATGTATCCGTTGTCCATTTCAGATCCTTTTTGATCCGGTAACGGCGGATATAATTGCTGTCACGGCTCAATTTGTAAAAATAATCTGTCGCTGCCTGTGCAGATTCGTTTGCATACAGATCACGGAATCTGCCGATCACCTCACTCGGTCTTGGCATGAGCATCCCCATGATCTTTGTGTCGAACAGATCTCGGTAAACGATGCTGTTTTCTGTCGTGATAGATTTTGCACATGCATAATCGCACATTTCATTCAGCAGATTTTCCAGTGCATCCTCTGCCTGCTCCTGCGTCATCTGTGTGCGCATTTTCCAGTCTGCCAACAGTTGATCGTCGATCCCATCCAGCTCAAACAGCTCCAGCAGACGATTGATCGTATACGTCGTATCCAACGGATCGATCAGTCCGGTTGCAAGTGCATAATCCGTCAGATCCAGTATATTCTGCTCTATCTGATATTCCTTCTGTCCGTTCTTATTCTCACTCATACGCTCCTCCTTCTGACACCTATGCCAGTCTCGCCGGACCGTCACCGATCTCTACAACATAAAAATCTGCCGCATAACCGATCTTTTCCAGATATGCCTTGCCGACCTGCTCGATAAAGGTGTCCACTGCATCATTTTTCACAATGCTGACCGAGCATCCGCCGAATCCGGCTCCGGTCATACGGGAACCGATCACGCCATCGACCTTCCATGCCTCCTCAGCCAGCGTATCCAGCTCAATGCCCGTCACCTCATAGTCATCGCGCAGGGAGATATGTGACTCGTTCATGAGCTTTCCGAACTGCTCCAGATCGCCGTTTTTCAGTGCCTCAACCGCATGGAGCGTCCGCCGGTTCTCATATACCGCATGCTTTGCGCGTTTCCTGCGATCCTCATCCTTGATCGCGCCCTTATATTTTTCATATTCCTCCTCGCTCAGCTCTCCGAGACTGCCGATGCCTGCGTACTGCTGCAGCTCCTCCAGCGCCTTCTCGCACTCCGCACGGCGCTCATTGTACTTTGAATCGCCGAGCCCGCGCTTTTTATTTGAGCAGGAGATCACGATCTTTGCATCCTTCAGCACGATCGGCGCATAGGTATATTTCAGTGTCACAGTGTCTAAAAAGATCGCATGATCCTTTTTACCCATCGCGATTGCAAACTGATCCATGATCCCGCAGTTGACACCGTTAAACTTATTCTCCGAATACTGACCGATCAGCGCAATGTCCTGATTCGTGACCTCGCAGCCGTACAGATCCTTTAAAATATATCCGGTCAGCACCTCCACCGATGCAGAGGAGCTCAGTCCCGAGCCGTTCGGAATGTTGCCGTAGAGCAGCAGATCCATACCCTGTGTGATCTCCATGTCCTTCTCGCCAAACGCCCAGATCACACCCTTCGGATAATTCGTCCAATCTGCTGCCGGATCGGGCTTTAAGTCATCCAGACTCGATGTGATCACGCCAAGCTGCTCAAAGTTCATCGAACAAAAGCGCAGCACGCGGTCCGCTCTTTTTCGCACAACACCGTAAGTACCGATCGTCAGTGCGCACGGAAATACATGACCTCCGTTGTAATCTGTATGCTCACCGATCAGATTCACCCGTCCCGGTGCAAAATAGGTACGGATCTCCCCGTCCGATCCGAATAATTCGCTAAATTTCTCTACTAATTTCCGCTGCATCGCATCCTCCTCCGTCATACCGTTATAAAATATTTTGTAACTGTTCAGAGCCCCATTCGCAAAACCGCTGCTGCGCAGCTTTCCTTTTGCTCATGTGGTGTTCTCGCCAGCTACGGGAAACTTGTTTGGCAAGTTTCCCGCGCTATCGCGGTATTCGCCAAGGTTTCGAGCAAGCTCGAACTTTGGCTCATTACTCGCGCAAATAAATTTGCAAAAAAGTGCTCTTTCATGCAAGCATGACTCGCTCATTTTGTGCAAATTTACTTGGCTCTGAACAGTTACCATTTTATTATAACGACGCGCCTTTTGCATTTCAATCACCCGAACGCTGTTTGCAACATTTTTACCAAAAGTGGCACCAAATGAATAGCTCCAAGGAAATGCTGATTTAATCAGTATTTCCTTGGCAGTCTCCGGCGGATCGCACGGATTTGCATGGAAATTTGCTGCTTCGCAGCGCAAATCCGGCGCAGGAAACGCTTTAATCAGCGTTTCCCTAACGCTCCTCGTGCATCCACACGCGCATCTGGTTCAGTCCGCGGTTGCCCCATGCAAAATACGGGACTGCCCGCAGCTTCACAGCCTCAAATACCGGCTCTTCCTCACTGTAGAGCTCTGTGCCACCGGAATAGATCAGGCGCTTGCCTGCAACATCCAACAGCTTCATGCCGGAGAATAATTCTCCCTCACCGTTTACCACCGTGGCATCCAGCTTCCTGTCCACAAACAATGCCTGCAGCTGCTCACCATTGTCTACACCCTCAAAGCAATAAACAAGCGGTCCGCGCATGAGCGCGACGCAGCCGACATCCTCACGCACCTTTGTATTTGCGTAAATCCTGCGGACAGGCAGCTCAAATTCCAGTGTGATCCGGTCGGTTCTGCCCCAGACACGCTCCACGTACAGATAACCGTCACGGATCAATGCCTGCGTATCAACCGCCTCACCGTTTAAGCAGACACGCAAGGTTTCCCTACTTATATAGGAAGGAATATGGATCGCTACCGTAAATGCATCTGCCGTATTTGCCTTTACCTCATAGGAAACCCTGCCGCTCCACGGGTAACTGCTCTCCACACGGATATCGGCATGTGCCAGTGATGCATCGCCACCGATAAACAGATGGGAGTAGATCACATCACCCTCCTCATCCCACGCATATTTACCGAGCGAAGTCACCATGCGCACAAGGTTCGGCGGGCAACATGCACACGCATACCAGCCCGGACGCTCGGGAATCACATGCTCATAGCCTGCAGCCACACCGGAGATTCCGGGATTGACTTCGAGCGGGTTTACATAGAAAAAACGCTTGCCGTCGCGCTGCATACCGCTGATGATGCCATTGTAGAGCTCGCGCTCCATCACATCTGCATAGCAGCCCTTTTTCTCACTCTTTAACATCTGCTTTGCGAAAAAGACAAGTCCGATCGATGCACAGGTCTCCGCATACACCGTATCGTTCGGCAGCTCGTAGGGAACGGAAAATGACTCGCCCACAACCGTTGCTCCGATGCCGCCTGTGATGTACAGCTTCTGCTGCACAATATTATTCCACAGCCGTCTGCACGCATCGAGCAGGCGCGTATCGCCATCCTCGGCTGCCAGATCTGCCATCGCCGTATACATATAGACCGCGCGCACACTGTGTCCGACTGCCTCATCCTGCTCGTAAACCGTCGCATGGCTCTGGTTGTATTTTGTGTCCTCCGGCTTCATGCCAAAGTGCTCCCAGTCACGCTTTGCGGCTTCCTCCTTAAAGAAATCAGGATTTTTACCGCGCTCCTCAAGAAAATAGCGCGCCATATCCTTGTACCGCTGCTTTCCGGTCGCATGGTACATCCGCATCAGACCGATCTCAACCTCCTGATGTCCGGGAATCCCAGTCACTTTGCCCTCCTCATTTCCGAAACGGCGGATGATGTGTTCTGCCATGCGCTCCATGACACCGAGCAGACGGTTCTTTCCAGTCGCCTCATAATATGCCACAGCTGCCTCCATCATATGTCCGGCGCAGTACAGCTCATGGCATTCGAGCAAGTTCTTCCAGCGGTGCTCGGGCTCCTTGATCGTAAAATAGGTATTCAGATAGCCGTCCTCCTGCTGCGCCCCTGCCACGATCTCTATGATCGCATCTGCGCGCGCCTCAAGCTCTGCATCCGGCTTGAGGATGAGCGAGTAAGCAACACCCTCTAACCATTTTGCAACATCGCTATCCTGAAATACCATGCCGTAAAATTCACCCTCAGCCATCCCTGCCGCGATACGGAAATTATCGATCGCATGGCTTTTCTCTACACCGGGCTCTTCATCGTTCAACACGCGCTCTTGAAACGGAATCACAACATCTGTCACCAGATTTTGCATGTGTGACCAGAAATCGTCGCTGATCTGCACCTTGTTCAATTTGATTTCACTACTCATAATTTCTCCTTTTTTAACTTCCTTATTATGTAGTAAAAGGTGGGAAATCACTTCCCACCTTTCATCATATTTGCAAGCCCTTATTTCCTCAGGCGGATGCTGACAACACTACATGCCGGCAGCTCTACGCGCACACCGTCTGCAGTCTTTGTATATGCCTCAAATTTCTGTTCGGTAACGACCTCAGGTGCCTCGAATGTATTGTGTGCATTCATAGTACCTGCTACGAAGGATGCCTCCGCAACCTCATAAGCAGCTCCGTCTGCGGTGAGCTGAAGCTCTACACTCTCACCTGACTCCAGAGAGTTATTGGTGAGTGTCACGGTGATCACACCATCTGCATCTACAGAAACAGACTCAAATACCTTCGGCAGCTCGTTCCTGCCGCTGCCTACTGTTCCGGCATCAACCAACTCACTAGACAGCAAAGTCGCTCCCTGATGATAGCGATACATATGGAACACATGATAGGTCGGTGTCTTGATCATCTTCTCTCCATCAGTCAGCATGACAGCCTGCAGCACGTTGATCAGCTGCGCGATACATGCCATCTTCACGCGATCGGAATGCTTATTGAAAATATTTAAAGTGATACCTGCAACGAGCGCATCTCGCATGGTATTCTGCTGATATAAAAATCCCGGATTAGTGCCCGGCTCTACATCTGTCCAGATACCCCACTCGTCAACGATCATACCGATCTTTTTCTCTGGATCGAACTCATCCATGATCGCGCCGTGTCTTTGCACCAGCTCCTCCATATAGTAGCTGCGCTTTAATGTCTGATAGAAAATCTCCTCGGTAAAGTCTGTCGCGCTGCCCTTGATATTCCAGTCATCCTCAACCTCAGGCAGTGTGTAATAATGCAGTGACAGCCCATCCATCAATCCGTGGAAACGGGGCTCGCAGTGATCAAAGCAGGTCTCTAACACGCCCCTTGTCCATGCATAGTCATCGACATTCGCACCACAGCAGATCTTACTGATCGGCGCGTTGCCCGCATAGTTCCTCACATAAGTCTGGTATCTGCGGTATTCATCTGCATAATGCTGCGGGCGCATATTTCCGCCACAGCCCCAGTTTTCATTTCCAACTCCAAAATAATCAACCTTCCACGGCTCCTCATGACCATTCTGCTTGCGCAGCTCTGCCATCGGTGATACACCATTGAATGTCATGTACTCGACCCACTCGCTCATTTCGCGCACCGTACCGCTGCCGACATTGCCGTTGATATAGGTCTTACATCCGAGCTGGCGGCACAGCTCGAAAAACTCGTGTGTTCCGAAGCTGTTGTCCTCTACGACCCCGCCCCAGTGCGTATTGACCATTTTTTTTCTGGACGCTTTCGGTCCGATACCGTCCATCCAGTGATATTCGTCTGCGAAGCATCCGCCCGGCCAGCGCAGTACAGGGATCTTCATCTCCTTTAACGCCTCGACAACATCCGTTCTCATTCCATTCACGTTCGGGATGTCAGAGTCCTCTCCGACATACAGTCCTTCATAGATACACCGCCCGAGATGCTCAGAAAAATGTCCGTAAATCTCCGGAGCAATGGTACTTTTTTTACTCTCGTTATTAATAATCAGCTTTGCCATATACTTTACTCCTTTTAGCCCTTGACCGCTCCTGCAGTCATACCTTCGATAATATATTTCTGGAAGATCAGGAAGATCACGAAGATCGGCAGAATACCAAACATAGATCCCGCGATCAGCACATCATAGTTGTTTCCGTAAGGTGTGAGCAGTGTGTTCAGACCGATCGGAAGCGTAAACTTCTCCGCACCCTTTAATACGAGTAACGGCCACAGAATCGCATTCCACACGCCCATTGCCTGTAAAATACCCATAGAGGCAAATGCAGGCTTTGCCAGCGGCATAATAATCTTTGTCGCAATGCGGTATTCATTTGCACCATCGATGCGTGCTGCATCGAGCAGCTCCCTCGGCAGTCCCGATAAAAACTGCCGGAAGAAAAAGATCGTTGAAGCATTACACAACCCGATAATGATCACACCGGTATATGTATTGATGAGCTTCAAGCCGATGATTTCCTTATATAAAGGAAGCATCAGAATCTCAAACGGTACCATCATCGTTGCGATCACGAGGAAAAACAGGAAGCTTCTCAGCGGGAAATTGTACATTGTCAGACCGTATGCCACAAAGTAGCAGATCAGCAGTGTCAACGCGACGCTTACGATCGTGATTACCAGTGAGTTCTTATACCACATAAAATATTTCTGGCTGTCCGCATTTCCGGAAAACAGATAATTGTAGTTGTTTAAGTTCATCGTAGAGAAGTCCAGATTGATCGACAGACCACGACGGATCAGCTCTGTTCCGGGGCGGAATGATGCCAGCAGTCCGGCAAATACCGGGAAAATAATAATCAGACTCAACACCGCAAAGAAACCGGTCGCTAAAATCGTTCCAACGATTCTCTTTTTCTTGCCCTGTCCGGAGTCGTACTTATCCATATCTGCCATGATTAGTCCTCCTTCTTAAATGTTCCGTTTGCGATCAACTGTACGATGTTGATTGCCAGTGCGATGACCAACAGTACAACACCGACCGCACATGCATATCCCATATCATTCTTCTCGATACCGCGCTTATACAGGTATCCTACGATCGTCAAGCCGATATTGTTTGGCGAATTGTTTCCCGCCCATAGCATGTAGGACTCTAAGAACATCGCCAGACCTGCGTAGATCGAGATCGTCAATACATAAACTGTTGTAGGCTTCAACAGCGGCAGTGTCACATAGCGGAACTTCTGCCATGCGTTCGCCCCGTCGATCTCTGCGGCCTCATAAAGGGAAGTATCGATTGACCGCAGACCCGACAGGAAGTAGAGCATATTGACACCTGTCCAACGCCAGCATGCGACAATCAACAGCGCCAGCATACCGGACCAGCCCATTTTTAACCATTTATACGTTCCAAGACCAAGCATCTGTGTAATCTGGTTCATCTGTCCGGTCGGATATTCGGTAAACATCAGACGAAACAGCGTGCCTGAAATCACAACGGAGGTCAGTGCCGGCATGTATAAAACTGCCTTCCACACACCCTTCGCCTTAACCAGACGGCTGTCCATCAATACTGCAAACACCAGCGGAAACGGAATCAGCAGTAGCAGGGTAAACAGCATATACTTTGCACTGTTAAAAATCGCTGTATGGAATACCGTATCCTTTAGCAGCTTCGCATAGTTTGCAGTACCGATCCAATCCGTTTTTACTGCACCGATTTTCTGGAAACTCATTGTGATCGAAGATCCGAGCGGATAGATCCAGAAGATCAGAAAGCTCAGGATAAATGGAAGTACGAACACAAACGGTGCTACTTTCTGTGAATATAATATTTTTTTAATCTTCAAACCAAAACCCTCCTCACGGGTGAAAATGGGGATGTCAGAGGAGAACCTCCCTGACATCCCCATCCCTCAAAGACCATTTGATTTTACTGCTCTAAATCAACTGCATCCTGTAATTCCTGAAGTGCCTCAGATACATCCATCTTATCCTCAAGTACCTCATTCAATGTTGTATTACATACATACTCATTGATGGTCGGGCTGATCGCTACTACAGAGATCTTGCCGATGTTGTCAAGTCCGATATCATTTAATACATCGTAAGGATAATTTCTAAAGTAAGCATTGTACTGGTTGTTGTCATCATGTGCAAATGAATCCAATGTCCAGCAAGCGGTGTTACATACATCGAAGCCTAATGTATCCCAGATGTTCTGCTCACCTTCCTCAGACATCTTTGCCCAGCAAAGGAATCTCGCTGCCAGATCTGTGCTCTGAGACTGCTGTGTAACAACTGTACCTGTTCCGCCGATACCTACTGACATCTTCTGTCCCGCCTCGAATACCGGGCACTTAGCGATGTACCAGTTACCCTTTTCCTCAGGCATATAGTTTGTGAAACGGCTCATATACCACATAGCCTTCGGGAAGGATACGATGTTGTGATCCATGATGTTCTGGAAACCAGCCTCAAGGTCTGTATGTCCGTCAGGTGATACCTCAGCGAATCCGCTGTCTAACCATCCCTGCTGCATCTCTAACATCTGCTTTACAGAATCAAGCTGTACATTTGCAGGATTGTCAAATCCTCCTGTCCAGTCATCGCCGTACTCAGCCATTGCCAGCCACAGCCAGTCTGTTCCGCCTGTATCTACCGATGTGAAGTATTTTCCATCCTGACCGATTGCTGCTACATACTCCTCACCGAGCTTGGTGTAATCGTCCCATGTCACTACAGAATCAATCTTTGCTGTCACCTCATCCTCTGAGATACCCATAGCCTCTGCCATTGCTACTACATTGTAGTACATAACAGTTGCACCTACGTGGTAAGGAGCGCCGTAATGCTGTCCGTCCTCACCTGCATATGTATCCATACGGGCAGGTACCATGGTGCTCAGGTAATCTGTTGCATAGTCGTCTAACGGAACGAGCCAGTTATCAAGACCTGCTACAACGTTCGGGAACTGTCCAACCTCTACGTCACAGATATCGGGTGCTCCTACGCCTGACTGCAAAGCGGTCAGCAGCTTGGTATGCATATCCGCATACGGATATGTGGTACATGTGATCTCGATGGTCTCATCGGGATGCTGCTCATTCCATACCTCTGCCATCTTTCCATAATGCTGTCCGTGAAGCTCCACGAATGTCCACATCTCTAAGTGTGTACCGTTCGCATCACCGAATGTGTTTGTCACCACTTCTGCCTCTGCGGTCTCTGTCTCATCCTCCGAGTCATCTGCTGATGCTGAATCGTCTGCGGTATCATCTGTGGCTGCATCGTCTGCGGCCGCATCTGCCGGCGGGTTTGTCTCACCGCTGCCGCATCCAACTAACATAGATGCTGCGAGGGCGGTACACATCAGTGCGCTAATGAGTTTCTTTTTCATAGTTGTCCTCCTTTAATCCCTCTCCTAAAGTAATTTAGTTGTAAGTGTTTCACGCTGTGCGTGTTCCTTATGCAATTACTATACCTTTTCTAACTATGCCTGTCAATTATTATTTTAGATTTCATTAAAGTATTTTACTTTTTCAACGTATTGCACAAAAATAGCACAAATATTTTGTGCATATCATCTTTCTTTTGTCTATTTTTATATATCATTTTCATTTTCCTGTTCTTTATCAAATATTTTTCTAAAGTAATTCAATAA
>CAVHZH010000006.1:0-24194 GCA_963640395.1 Oscillospiraceae bacterium | reverse complement strand
CGATATGCCAGAACTTCTATAATGTAGACAAATGGGCAATTTACAATTTTACTCAGACAGGAGAAGAAAAAATGATCCACATCACATCTCTCGACGAAGGTCTGGAGACATTTAAGGCATTGGGATCCGAGATCCGGCTTCAGATATTGAACATTCTGCTGGATAACGATCAAATGAGCATGAACCAGCTGGCAAGCGAACTCAACATCAGCAACGGTGCACTGACCGGACATATCAAAAAGCTGGAGGAATGCGGGCTGATCAGCACTTCCAATGAGTCAGCCGGTCACGGCAACCAGAAAATGTGCTCGATCATTCAGAACCGTATCATTGTAGATATCGAAAAACCGATTGACTATACAAACGTATTCAACACACAGATCCGCGTCGGACAGTTTTCCGCTTACAATGTATGCCCTACCTGTGGTGTCGCCACGAGCGAATCCGTAATCGGAGAAATGGATGATGTGCGCTACTTTGACCACCCGGATCGTTTCAACGCAGATCTCATGTGGTTTTCCAAGGGCTTTGTCGAATATGCGATCCCGAACCTGATTCCGGTACAGCAAAAGATTTCTCAGATCTCAATCTCTATGGAGATTGGCTCCGAGGCACCCGGCAGCGCGAACAACTGGCCGTCAGATATCAGCTTTTATATCAACGATACCCGTCTCGGCTTCTGGACTTCGCCCGGAGATTTCGGAGATGTACGCGGTATTTTTACACCGGAATGGTGGCCGGTCAACTGCAACCAATACGGTCTGCTCAAGCTGCTCGTCATCAACAAAAATGGAACCTATATCGATGGTCTGAAAATCTCGGATGTCACGATCAATATGCTCCATCTGGACTACACCAGCAATATCCGTTTCCGTCTGGCAGTCGAGGATGATGCCGTTCATGTCGGCGGTCTGACACTCTATGGCAAGAGCTTCGGCAACTACGCACAGGATATCCAGATCAGCATCAACTACATGCCGATTGAACCGAATGTACCGGTCGCACCGGCAATCGATAAATAGCAAAAGCAAAGCGTTTCCGCAGCCGGAAACGCTTTGCTTTTGCTATTAACGATTTACCATTTCTTTTTGGGACAATGCGAAACCCTTGCGACCGCCCGCAGCTCCACATAGCAGCCGCAGGCATTACAGGTCCCGGCAAGCAGCCTGTCACACTGCCTGCACACCGACAGCCTTCTTTCATATTCCGCATCATCCACGCGGTCTGCCTGCTTGATCGCGGCGCGGTATTTTTCTATCATCTCCAACTCTGACTGCTTCGACGCATCCGAATCGATCATCTCCCGCAGCAGACATCTCGTGCATATACGCTGCTCCATCTGCGCCTCCATGTTTTCCCATCGTTTTTCAGACTTTCCAGATACCTGCCATTCCACAGCGGTTCTGCTGCCCTGCTGTATCACCTACGAATCATAAGAAAATACCGGTCTGCCGTCCTTCCAGCCAAGCTTCATCAGCATCGCGTGACGATTCGGATTGTACAGCGGATTTCCGACGATCTCCTTTTCTGTGCGCGCATGGTACACCATGATATCTGCGCCGTTTTCATCCGTCGTGAACGAATTGTGTCCGGGACCGTATACCGCATGCTCCTCGCTCGATGTCAGCACCGGATAGCGCTCTTTTTTCCATGATAACGGATCGAGCAGGTCACTGTCCGCATCCGCTGTCAGCATACCCATGCAATAGTGGATACCCGTATCACTCGCCGAATAAGTCACAAAAACCTTGCCATCGCGCTGAAGGACTGCCGGACCTTCATTTACCCAGAAGCCATAGCGCTCCCAGTCATAGTCCGGTGTCGTCAGCATCACCTGAACAGTATCCAACGTATATCCGTTTTTCATTCGTGCAATGTATAAATTCGAGATCTGCCTGCCGACTCCGACCTTTTCCGCCCAGATATAATACCAGCTTCCGTTCACCTCAAACACGGTAGCATCAAGCGAAAATGCCTCAAACGAAAATTCATCGTCTGCAGCCCGTGTCATTTTTCCTTTTTCAATCCACGGATCACGCATCGGATCATCGCCCTGACACTCGAGCACATACGGGCGGATCGCCCAGATGTCGTCCTTGTCGCCTCCGGCATAGTAGATATACCATTTCCCAAACAGGTAATGGAGCTCCGGTGCCCAGATGTGGAGACTCTGCGGACCGCTCTCATGCTTATGCCATACCTCCAGCTCCGGTGCGCTGCCGAGTCCCTCCAGCGTGTCGCTGCTGCGCAGCACGATACGGTCATATTCCGGCACGGATGCGGTAAAATAATAGATCCCATCGGTATCATGGTATACATACGGATCTGCGCGCTGCAGAATCCACGGTTCATTATACTTTAATTTATTGTCCATAGCTGACTCCCCATACACTCTTATTTGCTCCGACAGCCGAAAATGCCATAACGTCTGTTCCTGCCTCATCCTTCATCCTGCAAAACACGCCCTGATAGCTCTCACCATCGATCGTAATGTCCATATAATAGGTGCCGTCCTGTGTGCTCCATGTACCCTCAGACTCTCTGCCGACAACACTGCCATCTTCATTCAGATATAAAATCTTGGGATTGGCAATATCACTGCTGATATCCGTGCCCTGATTGATCACAAAATATCTGCCAACTGTCTCGGATGCATCATAGCCCTCCGCACTCACAGTCTCGCCCTGCGTCTGGTAAGGCAGCTCACACGGCCATCCATCCTTATTTACCAGCATCTGGTGTACACGCGGTGAATGTCCCTCGCCGCCATCGTTAAATCTTGTGTGGTAAACCAGATACATTTTTCCGTCATCATCGATCAGTGCCGAATTGTGTCCGGTCGCCATATATGCCTTGTCGAGCGAAGGCAGCTTGTAATTTCCAGTCAGCTTCAGTCCGAACAGCTGATGATCATCGTCGATCGTCGGATATGCACCATTCATGTCCACATACGTTCCATCCGGTGTCTCGGAACGGAATACACGCACCTGGTAACCGCCTGCGCTCGTCAGCACACCGTAGGAGACGAACAGATAATAGTAGCCACTCGCCTCATCGTATAAAATATACGGTCCCTCAATCGATTTGTGTCCGCCGCCGAGCAGACGTTTTCCGTAATAAGCATCGACATTGTTCTCCGGATCTGCCTGAGGATGAATGACCAGTCCGGTCTGCGGATCGAGCTCCAGCAGGTAAATACCGCCGCTCCATGAGCCGTAAACCATCCACATCCTGCCGTCAGCATCATAAAAGACGCTCGGATCAATCGCATTCGGGTAATCGTCCACGTTGTAACCATTGTTGCGCACATAATGCTTGAGTGCATACTCCTCATCGACATAGTCGAGCACATCCGTCGCTTTGATCGTATCCTTATCATAGCCGGAATAGATCAACGCTCCCTGCCACTCATACGGTCCTTCGATATTTTCTGAGGTACCGTAGCACAGATTTGACGCATTCCATGTGGAGGTCGTGCAGTAATACATGTAATACAAGCCCTGTTCCTCATTGTAAATGACATCCGGCGCCCATACATGTGTTCCATCGTCATCTGTCGGGATCAGGCTTTTCTTGCTCCCGCTATAGGCAAATGCCTGATCTGCCACATCATAGATCTGCCCATAGACCGGATTGCTCTTTGTATAACCGTCTGCAACCGACTCCCAGTTCAAAAGATCGGTACTCTTTGCCGCCGACATATGGGATCCGAAAATATAATACTCATCCCCATCCTTCACAATGGACGGGTCGTGCACTGACACCCCGGAGGATACATCCCCTGTCGCAATACCGTCATAGCTCATTTTAAACACATACTGGTTTTCTTCCTCTGCCATATCAGCCGCCTCCTGCCCTGCTGCATCGGTATCCGCATCTGCCACCGGTACCTGCGTGCCGCCACATGCCGCCAGCCCGAACACCATTGTCATGACAAGCGCACCGGATAACAGCCGCTTTCCACAGTCATAGAACTTCATAAAAATTCCCCCCGTCATTTCATTCTGTTTTTGTTTTTGTTTTTGTTTTTGACAGTTACAATATAACAGATTCTCTCGCGTAACACAATCATTATTTTACTTTTTTATAAAATATTTTATATTTTACTAAAGTTTGGGTTACAGTGTCAAAACTCATCTTCCACGGCATGCTTGCATGCCGGTGGGAGATGGAGTTTATGACACGCCCTTCAATGAGGATGAAGTGGGGCAAAAGCACCACGGGAATCCGAATTGAAGTAGGATTGTGGGAGTGCGAAGCACGAAACAATCCGTGTAACCGGAGGTTCGGGTTAAAAAAGAACACTGCCACAGGATTCCCTTAGGAGTTTTGACCATAGAGCGCGCGCTATTCTGCCCGATTTTTGTTGTTATTTTTTCGACCTTTTTATTGTTTTGGGAAATCGCTTGTGATAATATATCATTGTTATTTTGTGATGATATGTTGTAACTGTTCAGGACAGCCCGAAGCACTTGCTGTTGAGGGTCTACACTTTGTTTCGGTTCGAGCTAAACAGATATCCACTGGATGTCTAGCTCCGTGTGAACATGATGCAAGAGTGCAAAATCCCATCGGCGTAGCCGATTTTCATGGATTTTGCATTCGTAACTGTAAAGGTACTGAACAGTTACGATATGTTTATGATTTGGGAGGACATTTACAGATGAAGCGCATAAATTTCAAGGAGCGTGTCCGGAAACACCGTTATCTTCTGCTGCAGCTTTACTGGCTGATCTATCTGCCGTGGTTTGCATATCTGGAAAAAACGGTCACCGGTCATTTTCACGTGATCCACATGGATCTGGATGATAAGATTCCATTTGTATCCGCATTTGCTATTCCCTATTTTCTGTGGTTCGGATATGTGGCAGTCGCCTTTTTGTATACATATCTGCACGACAAGCAGGAATATGTACGCGCATGCGGGTATCTGTTTACCGGAATGACAGTTTTTCTGATCATATCGACCATCTACCCGAATGGGCATTACATGCGCTACAGTGTGACGCTCGGCAGCGGCGCGTTGGATCAGCTTGTCCGCTGGTTGTGGGAGACGGATACCGCAACGAACCTGTTCCCGAGCATCCACGTATTCAATTCGATCGGCGCACACATCGCGCTGACGCGATGCGAGAATCTACGTGACAACAAGCTCGTAAAATGCGCATCCTTTACCCTGATGTGCAGTATTATTCTGGCAACAGTATTTATCAAGCAGCATTCTGTATTTGATGTGATGACCGCACTGCTCATGGCACTGGTGCTCTATCCGGTCGCTTACGGCAAGGCTCCGGAGAACGCGATCGCGCGTTTCCGTGCAGCAAGGGAAGCGCGGCGCTTACGCAAAAAATACAAGGATGTTTCATGGTAAAGATTTGATGTAAAATGCATAAAAAGGACATCTGACAAGATTAGTCGGATGTCCTTTTTTCATAATGTTCCCCGGAACTATTCCGTAATCTTCGCATACTCTGCCTGCGCCGCCTTTAACAGATCCGCCGGAGCGAGTTCGATCTGCGAACCGATCCTGCCGCCGCTGACGATGATCGTGTCGAGTGCTGCCGCGGACTCGTCCACACGTGTCACATACTGCTTTTTCATGCCGATCGCCGTACAGCCGCCGCGGATATATCCGGTGATCTGATTGATCTCCTTGACATGGATCATCGCCACTGATTTTTCGCCGACTGAGCGCGCCGCTGCCTTCAGATCCAGCTCTGCCTCGATCGGTATGACGAACACAAAATAGTTTTTGCTCGCGCCGACAGTCACCAGCGTCTTATATACCTTTTCATGCGGCAAGCCCAGCATATCCGCAATCTGGATGCCATCCTCAAATTCCTTGCACTCATAAGTCAGATGCGTAAACGGGATCTTCATGCGCTCTAACATGCGCATTGCATTTGTTTTTACTTCCTTTTGTTTTGCCATGTTTGTCACCTTTCATTGTAGATGCAGAGCCGCCTCCATAACACGCACCGGATAGACCTTTGCGCCCGCATAGCAGACCGCCAGCTCATATCCATCCAGCCGCACTTCCGCAAAATGCCGCCCTGCGATCTGGCTGCTGCACCGTCCGTCCGCCACAACCGAAAAATCCCTCAGATCCTGCGTCATCCCGCTGCCATCACATTTGATCCAGCTCTCCTTGCGCGCCCAGATCCGGTAAAAGCCCACACCGGACGCATATGCCGCCTGCTCCTCGGCTGTGAAAAAACGCGCTGTAATCTGCTCCTGCCTTTCATTTTCCTCTATCCGCTGGATATCGCAGCCGACTTCAACCGGAGCCAGCACCGCCAGCACATAATCACCGGAATGCGACAGGTTAAACTGTATGTCCGTGTGTCCCACCACATACGGTTTCCGGTGTGCACCGATAGCGATCTCCAGTTCCCGCTCCCGTACACCCATATCATCGACGAGCAGCCGATCAAGCAAAGTCCACGCGCCCAGCGAATGCAGCCTGCCCGTCTGCGTCCGAAGCGCCTCTATTTTCTGTTGTCTTTCTGTTGACAGCTCACATAAAAAATGCCGGAACAGATCCTGCTGCTCCAGCATATTAATGTTTGCATAAAGTCCATGAATCTCATTCATGGGTCTAGTGTATCACGACAGCCAAATTTTTTCCAGTTATATTTGGTTACAGTGTCAAAACTCATCTTCCACGACATGCTTGCATGTCGGTGGGAGATGGAGTTTATGACACGCCCTTCAATGAGGATGAAGTGGGGCAAAAGCACCACGGGAATCCGAATTGAAGTAGGATTGTGGGAGTGCGAAGCACGAAACAATCCGTGTAACCGGAGGTTCGGGTGTTTTGACACCCGAACCATATTTAGCTGTTATTTGCTCCGGTCATGCCGCTCATCCCGCGTATCTACCGCTCCTCCACAGATGTATATTCTTTATGCGAACCGACATAACGGTATGCCGGGCGGATGATCTTTCCGTTGTTGACAAGCTCCTCCAAGCGGTGCGCACTCCATCCTGAAATACGCGAGATCGCAAAAATCGGTGTGAACAGCTCTGTCGGGATACCGAGCATCGTATAGACAAAACCACTGTAAAAATCGACGTTTGCACAGATCGGTTTGAACAAGTGTCTGCGCTCTGCGATCAGCCTTGACGCGATGCGCTCCACCGTATCATACAGTTCAAATTCACGCTCCATGCCCTTCGCCTGCGACAACAGCCTCGCATATTTTTTCAGCATGACCTCACGCGGATCGGAATCCGTATAGACCGCATGTCCGACACCATAGATCAGTCCGGCATGGTCAAATGCCTTTTTATCCAGAATCGCCGTCAGATATTCCGTCAGCGAATCCTCATCGGATGTATTGCAGTTCGCACGCAGATCCTCAAACATCTGCATGACCTTCAGGTTCGCGCCGCCGTGTCTGGGACCTTTTAGTGATGACATCGACGCAGCCACTGCGGAATAGGTATCCGTACCTGAGGATGTCACGACATGGTTCGTAAAGGTCGAATTGTTACCGCCACCATGCTCTGCATGTAATACCAGTGCCACATCCAGCACGCGCGCCTCCAGATCGGTAAAGGTACCGTCCTTGCGGAGCATATATAAAATATTTTCTGCCGTGGACAGATCCTTCTTCGGCGGCCGCACGAGCAGCGTCTTTTCGAGCCTGAAATGCCGGTATGCATAATAAGAATATACTGCCATGAGCGGCATCTTCGCAATGAGCTGCAAGGACTGGCGCAGCACATTATCGACCGATATGTTATCCGGGTCTGAATCATAGGAATACAATAAAACAATGCATTTCTGCAGCGCGTTCATCAGGTTCGCCGGAGGTGCTTTCATGATGACATCCCTAACAAAATCACTCGACAACTCCCGCAGACTGCCGAGGATGCGCACAAAGCTCTCCAGCTCTTCCTCCTTCGGCAGCTTGCCGAACAGCAGCAGGTAGGTCGCTTCCTCAAACATAAAACGCTTTCTGGCGTTTCCGCCGATCAGATCCACGACATTGATACCCTGAAAATACAGCTCGCCGTCGATCGGATGTGACGTTCCGTCCGCATCCACCTTTGTCGCCAGCACATCGGAGATCTCCGTAAGTCCGGTCAATACACCTTTTCCGTTTGAATCACGCAATCCTCTTTTTACATCATATTTCTGATAAAGTCCCTGATCGATCGCTCCGGAAATCAGACAATTCTGCACCAGCTCGTCAAACTGCTGATCCAGCTCGTCACCCAGCTCCATCATCTCATGGTAATCCATACTTTCACTCCCAACTTGCATTATAATTATTGCGGATAGTCATCTTGCATTTTTCATTCATCAAACTTGCAAAATGCCGTCTGCAAATTTCACAGTTCAATCACAGCCATAGTCTATTTTCCATGCTTTTACTGTTTTTGCCATCATACAACATTTCCTATCAAAATGCAAGTATCGCCACTCGATTATTCATCCTACAATACCTTTGACAAAAATTCCCTTGTGCGCTCATTCTGCGGATCGTCGAAGATCTGCTCCGGTGTGCCCTGCTCCATGATCCTGCCCTCATCCATGAACAGCACGCGCGTCGCAACCTCCTTGGCAAAGCCCATCTCGTGGGTGACGACTGCCATCGTCATGCCATCGTTCGCCAGACCCTTCATCACGCCGAGTACCTCTCCGACCATCTCCGGGTCAAGGGCAGAGGTCGGTTCATCAAACAGCATCATTTTGGGCTTCATCATCAGTGAACGCACGATCGCGATACGCTGCTTTTGTCCTCCCGAAAGCTGTCCTGGATAGGTATCTGCCTTTTCTGACAGATTGACGAGCTTTAACAGGCTCATTGCTTCCTCATTTGCCGCTTCCTTTGACATCAATTTAAGCTGAACCGGTGCCAGCGTCAGATTTTCCATGATTGAAAGATGCGGAAACAGGTTAAAATGCTGGAACACCATACCCATCTGCTGACGGATCTTATTGATATCTACACCTTTCGCCGTGATATCCACGCCGTCAAAAATGATCTGTCCGCCCGTCGGCTGCTCCAACAGGTTCATGCAGCGTAAAAATGTAGATTTTCCGGAACCGGAGGGTCCGATAATAACGACCTTTTCACCCGGTACGATATGCTCGCTGATGTCACAAAGTACCTCATGATCTCCAAAGCTTTTATATAAATGATTAACGGTTATCACTCTCGCGCAGCCTCCTCTCCAGTTTGCCCATAACCCATGTAAAGAACATGACGATGATCAGGTAGATCGCCGCCACAGCCAGCAGCGGCAGCAAAGCCTCAAATGTAACACCTCTGATAATATCTCCGCCACGTGTCAGCTCGTTCAAGCCGATATATCCGCAGATGGAAGTCTCTTTTAACAGTGTGATCATTTCGTTTACGAGCGCAGGTAATACATTTTTGATTGCCTGCGGCAGAATGATCTTCTGCATAGTGACCGGATAGCTCAATCCGAGTGAACGACCCGCCTCCATCTGTCCCTTATCAATCGACATGATGCCGGAACGGAAGATCTCGGCAACATATGCGCCGGAATTGATACCAAAGGTCAGTATCGCAACAAGCACCTTGTTATTGCTGCTCGCCAGAAATACGAAAAACATGAGCAGCAGCTGTACCATCGTCGGCGTTCCGCGGATGATGGTCAGATACAACCGGCAGATCATATTCAAAAT
Source organism: Oscillospiraceae bacterium (assembly GCA_963640395.1). Lineage (GTDB taxonomy): Bacteria > Bacillota > Clostridia > Lachnospirales > Lachnospiraceae > W0P33-017. The sequence goes on along the minus strand of CAVHZH010000006.1, from coordinate 14,530 downwards.
ATTTAAAATAACACCGGAAATGCCGCCTTTTCGCGACTCCGACATCTGGTCATGTGCTGTACGGATCACTGCCACAATAATACCGATGAGCAGTCCGAGCAGCAGTGCAAACAGCGTAACGATCACAGTCGTTTTTAAACCGTTTACGATATACATGTAGCGCTGTTTTTCTACAAATATAAATATCAGTTTATCTATAAATTCCTGTAGCCAATCCATTTACATTTACCCTTTCCGTAACTGTTTCGTACCCTCTCAATTCCGATACCGGCTGATGCCGGCGAATCCCATCATATGCAAAAAGGAGACCGGGGATCTGATCTGACCCAGCCTCCTGATGTGCATCTGTTCTATTCTGCGGAAATATACTTATCAATAATTGACTGTAAGGTACCGTCCTCTTTCAGCTCTGCAAGCGCATTATTGACTGCGTCCAGCAACTCCGTATTGTCTTTGTTCATTGCTGCTGCATAGTCCTCGGTCACATACTCGGTATCAAGGATCTTCAGTCCCTCGTTTGCCTCTACGAAGTTCTTTGCAGGCTCATTGTCAATGATAACTGCATCAACCTTGCCCTGAAGCAATGCCATAACAGCATCTGCGCCCTTATTGTACTCCTCAACGTTCTCCTCGCCGAAATCATCCTTTGAGTAGATGTCTCCGGTCGTAGCTAACTGAACACCGATCTTCTTGCCTGACAGATCATCGACTGTCTCGATGTCGGAATCCTCCGGCACGATAACGACCTGAATACCGGTTGCATAAGAATCAGAGAAGTTGACAGACTCCTTTCTCTCATCGGTAACTGTCATGCCTGCCAGTCCCATATCCACCTTTCCGGTCTGTACAGCGGTGATGATGGAATCAAACTCCATATCCTCGATCTTTAACTCCAGACCAAGCTTGTCTGCGATCGCCTTTGCGATATCCGCATCGATACCAACGACTTCATCTCCATCATAATACTCATACGGCGGGAAGTATGCATTGGTCGCCATTGTAAGTACACCGTCATTTACAGTCATACCGGTAGACTCTTTTTTGCCGCAGGCACTGAACATCGTAGCTACCATCATCGCTACGAGAGCCATTGAAAGTAATTTTTTCTTCATAATTTTCCTCCTTGTTCGTGACACTCACTAACTATTTTCTTGAGTATTATACAGTAGGCGTTATGAAAAAACAATGGTAGAAACGCATGAAAATGTATTTATTTACATGTTTTATGAATAAAAAATAGCTAAAAAACAGTCCTTGAATTTCTCCGCACAATATTATATGATAGTAAAAATACAAAAACGCAAGGAGGAAGTATCATGCGTCATCTTATGAGTCCATTGGACTTGTCGGTCGAGGAGACAGCCGAATTATTATCCCTCGCCAACGACATTGAAAAGCACCCAGAAAAATATGCACACGCCTGTGATGGAAAAAAGCTCGCCACCTGTTTTTATGAGCCAAGTACCCGTACACGACTCAGTTTTGAAGCTGCCATGTTGAATCTCGGCGGCAATGTTCTCGGTTTTCACAGTGCCGACAGCAGCTCCGCATCCAAAGGAGAAAGTGTTTCCGATACGATCCGCGTCATTTCCTGTTACGCAGACATCTGTGCGATCCGCCACCCGAAAGAAGGTGCCGCGCTGGTCGCTTCCCAAAAGTCCCGTATTCCCGTAATCAACGCCGGCGACGGCGGTCATCAGCATCCCACCCAGACACTTACCGATCTGCTCACGATCTACAGCCTGAAGGGACATTTTGACCATTTGAAGATCGGACTGTGCGGTGATCTGAAATTCGGACGCACGGTACATTCGCTGATCCATGCGCTGATCCGCTATCCGGGTGTGGAGTTTGTACTCGTCTCACCGGAGGAGCTGCGCGTGCCGAGCTATATCCGCACCGATGTACTCGATGCCAACCATGTACCCTACCGCGAGATGGAGCGGCTGGAGGATGCGATCGGCGATCTGGATATCCTCTATATGACCCGTGTCCAGAGAGAGCGCTTCTTCAACGAGGAGGACTACGTGCGCATGAAGGATTTCTATATTCTGGATAAAGAAAAGATGAGTCTCGCGCGTGAAGACATGCTGGTATTACATCCGCTGCCCCGCGTCAACGAGATTGCGGTGGAGGTCGATGATGACCCGAGAGCCGTATATTTTAAACAGGCGCAATACGGTGTCTATGTGCGCATGGCGCTAATTTTGACATTACTTGGTATCAAGGTAGATTCATAAGGAGGTATAGAAATGTTAAATATTAGTGGTATTCATGAGGGCTTTGTACTGGATCACATTCAGGCAGGCATGAGCCTGCGGATCTATCACGATCTCAAGCTCGACCAGCTCGACTGTCCGGTTGCGATCATTAAAAATGCAAAAAGCAATAAGATGGAAAAAAAAGATATTATCAAGGTAGAATGCCCGATTGATGCGCTCGATCTGGATATCCTCGGATTCATCGACCACCGCATCACGGTCAATGTCATTCAAAATGATGAGATCGTAGAAAAGAAAGAATTGCAGCTTCCGAAGGAAGTGCACAACGTAATTTTCTGCAAAAATCCCCGCTGTATCACCTCCATCGAACAGGAGCTGGAGCAGATCTTCGTGCTCACTGATCCCGAGCATGAGGTCTATCGCTGTAAATACTGCGAAACCAAATTCAAAGGCTAAGCAGCACAAATCCGGCGCGGGAAACGCTTTAATCAGCGTTTCCCTAAAAGCGGAATCCGACCGGATTGCAGCAGCAGTTACAGAAGATGTTGAGCAGACATAAGCTCAAGCAGAAGCTGCTGCCTGCATACGGGCGTTCATAACCGCGTCCCATATTACTGTACCAGTCCCCGCCATAGCCAAGCTGCTGTTCAAATGCACGGAACTGCAGATTATCCGGCTCCATCGCGCATGCCTGTGCGATGTGTTCCTTTGCCGTCACATTATTTCCCGTACCCGCATTCGCCATCGCACTGTAATAGTACCATGTCGCCGAGCGCGTCTTTATATTGGCAAGTACATTGAGCGCCTCCCGGTAACAGCGGTGATTGATATAATTGGCTGCTGCCTGCAGCTCGATCGTATCCGTATCCGAAGATCCCGTGCTGTGCTGTCTGCTGCTATAGGTGCCTCCAAATCCGCCAAACTCACCGAAACCGCCGTAATAGCCGCCCTGACCGTGATCCCCGAAGCTGTCATAGCTATAGCCCTGCTGCTTTTCCTTCATGATCTGGTCATACGCCTGCTGTACTTCCTTAAACCGTTCCTCCGCCTGTGCCCGGTTCGGATTGTTGATATTCGCGTCCGGATGATACCTGCGGCTGAGGCTTCGATATGCTTTTTTGATCTCATCGTCACTTGCACCGGGCGATACGCCCAGCACATCATAGGGATTTGCCACTGTTTTTGCTTCCTTTTTTCTGTTTTTTCAGTTCCTTCGTCCGGCGGTACGCGTCCGCCTTTTTTGCCTTGAGCTCCCGCTTGCGCAGCTTGAGCTGCTTGTATTCGTAGCGCGTCCATACGCCGGAATACAGGACGTTGCGCAAAATATCCGCATGCTGTAAAATCGGCAGCCGTTCAAAGGATTTCGCACATTCCGCCATCATGCTCGTGAGGAGCTGCCTGCAATAGATCTCGTATTCATCATCACCGTATACGTTCGCGAGGATGTTGTACTGCCTGTTTTTCAGATCCTTTTCGCAGTCCTCATAGGCATCCATGAGATAAATGAACTTACCCATGTAAAATCCGAAGCACCGCAGCTCCTCCGACCACTCGTCCTGCTGCCAGTCAAAGATCTCCGCCAACATCTGTCCGGTCAGTCCTGCAACCAGATCAACATTCGTCTCGCGGCTCTCCTCCACCTGTGCCAACTGCTCCAGATACTGCTCCAACGCCGCACTCTGCCTCGGGTAGACAGCTCCGAGCCGATCATAATCGCTGCGGAATGCCTTTGCGATCATCTTTTTCGGTACAGAATGCTCATCCCGCCAGTCATCGAGCGAATTGTGATACGACAACAAAACATTCATGTCCGCCGCATAGCATGTCGCGTCATTGATCCACACATTCTGCCTGCATCCGGGGTGCCGCACGCAGTTGTACGCCTGATGCGTATTTTCCAGCTCATACAGCCCGCTCAGCAAAATAACCAAAAATGTCATATCATAATTGAGCAGCATCTGCCCCTTTCTGCCATAAATCCTTTTCAACTGCTGGCACAGCCCGCAGTAATATGCCTGATATGTGATTTTATTTTCCTCGGTCAGTTCCTTTTCATTCGCGTGAATATAACCAAACATCTACTTTTCCTCAGCTTCTGCGAATAAATTCCATTTTACATTTCGGGCAGGTAATGCAGATCCTGCCGCGTCCCTTCGGCACACGCACCTTCTGGCTGCACTGCGGGCATTTGTAAAAATGATAGATCTTTTGCTGCTCCCGATGTACCTTCGCCTTCTGCCTTTTGACCGCCAGACCGTAGCGCCAGTTCAAAAACTTCTGGTTCTGCGCACTCATTTTTGTAATGTTTTTTGAAAACATCCGATAATAGCAATAGATGAGCAGCGCAATGCCTGCAATATAAAAAATTGTCCAGTGTGTGAACAGGGATAACACCAGCAGCGCCAGCGTGATCCCCAGATAAACTCTGGACAACTGATCATTTCCATATCTTCCATACATAAACTGCTGCATTCTTTCTCGAAATCTCATATACCCACCTCGATATCTTTTAAACTGTTCAGAGTCAAGCAAAATTTCGTAAATCAGACGTGAAATGCTTGCATTTCTAAGGCTGATTTTGAAATTTTATTTGCGCGAGTAATGAGCCAAAGTTCGAGCTTGCTCGAAACCTTGGCGAATACCGCGATAGCGAGGGAAACTTGCCAAACAAGTTTCCCGTAGCTGGCGAGAATGCCACGTGAGCAAAAGGAAAGCTGCATAGCAGCGGTTTTGCGAATGGGGCTCTGAACAGTTACAATAGCTTTTAATAAAAGGTATGTTAAATCGTTTTTGGGACTTCGTCAATAAATATGCCGCAGATTTCATAGTTTTTTAATAAATAGACAAATGTAACCGTTCAGCCCGCGCTATTCGCAAAGACGCCTAACGGCGTTTTCCCACTGCTGCGCAGTTAACTTTGCTCATAATCAGGCGCTCACCTCATCACCGGAAAAATGTGCTCATTCATGCAAGCATGACTCACACATTTTTGTCGGTGATGGCTGAACTGTTACACACAAATTGAGCAGAACGATAAGCCGGGTTATGTCGTTGGATGATCATCTATCTAGGACGTATGTTGCCATACGCCTCAAGCGACCTACCTGAAGCTGGCGGGCAACGTCATCGCTTCGTTCTGGTCTTGCTTCGGATGGGGTTTACAGGGCTACGGCTGTTACCAGCCGCACGGTAGTCTCTTACACTGCCTTTCCACCCTTACCACTGCAAGCAGTGGCGGTTTATTTCTGTTGCACTAGCCTGGGAGTCACCTCCACCGGACGTTATCCGGCATCCTGCCCTATGAAGCCCGGACTTTCCTCACCTGCGCAATGCGCAGCCGCGATCATCTGTTCTGCTCAACTAAGTGTCTATTATGCCATGACTTTTATGAAATTTCAAGTGAAAGTTGGTCGGGTGTCAAAACACCCGAACCAACGGTTACACGGATTGTTTCGCATATGCGCATCCCGCACGCATGTCTACCGGATGACCGGGCTGCTCCTATACATTGAAGCAGCTTCCGCCGATAAATTCGCGGACGAGCGAATTGTGATGGATGTTCTCACTCGGCATCGGCAGGAAGTAGTCGAGGAATTTTAACAGGCGTTTTGCCTCCACATACTCCGGTGCGGACTTTGGAATATTGAATAACAACGGCTCCGCATAGACTTTCAGCACCGCCAGCTCGTACAGCAGGGCGGAATTAAACACATAATCCGCACATTCCTGAAACGGGAAAATATATTTTTCCTCGCCCCTGCGCACCGAATCCCACATTGCGATCGTATCCTGTGCAGATGTATTGCGCGTTCTCGCATCGCGCACGATCCTGCGGATCAGCCGCCCGTCTGTGGTCGGCAGTGCATTGTGTTCATCGATCGCAAGCTGCGTAAGTGCACTGATATAGATCTTGAATTTGCTGTCTGCTGGCAGGGAATAGGATAATTTATCATTCAGACCGTGAATGCCCTCGATAACTAGTACATCATCCGATCCAAGCTGCATATACTTTCCGCGGTATTCGCGCTTTCCCGTCTTGAAATTAAAGGTCGGCAGCTCTACTCGCTCGCCTGCGAGCAGCGCGGACATATCTTTATTAAACAGCTCGATATCCAAAGCCTCCAGACACTCAAAATCGTAATTGCCGTTCTCGTCACGCGGTGTCTGGGCACGATCCAGATAATAGTCATCGATCGGAATCGGATGCGGCTTCATGCCCAGCGCGGATAAATGGATCGACAGGCGGTGTGAAAATGTGGTTTTGCCCGATGAGGACGGTCCCGCGATCATGATAAACTTTTTCTGCCCCGCATGTGCGATGATATCTGCCAGCTCTCCGATCTGCGCCTCCATCTGTGCCTCCTGCATGAGCATAATATCCTGAATCCTGCCGCTCGCGATCGCATCATCCAGCTCGCCGATGTTTTTCACGCCCATCCTCTCTCCCCACTCACTGCTCGCCCGCTGTGTCTCAAACAGCTTGTCAGACGGCCGAAACGGTTCGACAATACCGGTTTTCGGATCCGGATACAACAGCACAAAGCCATCGCGGTAAGCAGCCAGTCCAAAGCCTGTCACATATCCGGTAGACGGAAGCATATAGCCGTAAAAATAATCCTTATAGCCATCCAGCTCATAGATATTCACCGATGAGCTGCGGCGGTAGCCAAACAGCTTTTCCTTGTCTGTCATGCCGAGCTCGTGAAACAGCCGGATCGCCCTTGCGGTCGAAATGCATTCCTTTTTGATCGGCAGATCCCGCTCTGCGATCTGCTTCATTTTCTCGGATAGCTGCTCTAAAAAGGCTTCTGTCACCGACTGGTCTGTATCTGCCAGCTCGCAATACTGTCCGTTTCCGGTCGTCTGCAGCACATGTACATCCGCGCCCTGCGCCCCGAGCAGCTCATCCACCGCCTTCTGCAGCAGCAAAACCTCCGTGCGCCGGTACGCCTTGATGCCTGCCTTTTCCGCAGTCGTGACAAAGGTCAGCGTTCCATCCTCCTCGACCAGCTTATTCAGTTCCCGCAGCCTGCCGTTAAAATAGGCAAGCGCGATCTGCTGGTCATAGTCCTTCTGATACTCCTTTGCGATCTGCTCATAGGTCGTTCCTGCCTCGTATGTCGTCTCTTTTCCTGCTATCATGACCTTATACATATGAAATACCCCCTCACAAAACTATATGACCTTATGCGTTTGCGAAACTATTTTATGACGATGCCACACTGTTTTTTGATTTGGCGGCGGTCATATGTTATGTTTTTGGTCATGCGCGCACATGTATCAAAACACCATAAAAATAATTTCGCAAACACCTACTATATGACCACGAACGGCTCGCGGCGTTCCTGCGCGACCGCCTTGATCTGCGGCAGCTCACGGCTCAGATATTCCTGCATATCAGAAATAAAAATATGCTCAATGCCGTAATGTCCGGCATCGATAATCGCCAGTCCCTGCGCGACTGCATCAATACCGCTGTGATGGTCGATATCTCCTGTGATGAACACCTGCGCCCCCTGACACAACGCATCACCGATCATGCTTTTTCCAGCTCCCGGACAGATCGCCACGCGGCTGACCGGCTGTTCCAGATCTCCGAATACCTTCACGGTCTGTAGCCCAAGACGCTGCTTGACCTGATCGCCCAACTGTCCCAGCGAGCAGCTTTCAAGCATCGTCCCGATCGTTCCGATACCGTAAATCTGCCCTTCCCGCTCAAACAGATCGCCCAGCGGCGCTTCTGCCGGAATACCCAGCCGCTCCGCCGCCAGTGTCCCCATGCGTGCCGCATCATAATTCGTGTGCATCGCATAACAGCTAATGCCTGTCTGCAAAAGCTTTACCACGCGCGCACCGATGAACTGATCCGTGTTGACCTTTTTTAACGGTGAAAAAATCATCGGGTGATGTGTCAGCAAAAGCTGCGCCCCGCACGCCTGTGCCTGTGCGATCGCAGTCTCATCCGCATCCAGCGCAATAAATATTTTTGAAATCTCCTGCGCGCGGTCGCCCACCAAAAGCCCGACATTATCCCATTCCTGCGCATAAGTCTCCGGCGCAAGAGCTGTGAGTTTTTTGATCACATCCTGTAATATCATCATTCATTACCTGCCTTCATATACATCTGTGCCGCCTCATTGCGCGCAAGCTGCCGGTGCAGCTCATCCCGGCGCTGCGCGATCCGCGCCCCGCCGGTCTGCGCATCCGGTAGTCCCCGCAGGATCTGTTCACACTGCGCATGCTCCTTTTGCAGATATTTCTCCAGTACCGGATGCCTTTGCTGTAGCAGATGGCAGCCGTATGCATCCGTGACAGAAAGCTCCAGTCCGCACGCCGCCGCACGTTCAGCATCCTCCGACACACGCTTCGGCAAAATCCGTAAGATCGGATAAAATTTGCCATCCTCCAGCACGAAATCCTCCTGCGCCACATAATAATTCTGTTCCCGCAAAAAATGCCGCACACCCGCCAGCTCCGACTGCGGTTCGATCACCAACTGGTCGAGCGCCCGCACGACTGCCTCGCCGCGGGATAAAATGTCCATGATCAGATTGCCGCCCATGCCGGCGATCACCACCGCATCCACCTCACCCGGCTGCAGCCGTTCCAGCCCATCCGACAGCCTCGTCTGTATGTAGTTTTCCAACTGTTCCTCCGCAATATGCGCAGCCGCGCGCTGCAGAGGACCTTCGCCTACATCCATTGCGACCGCGCGCCGGATACAGCCGTTTCTGACCAGATAAATCGGCAGATATCCGTGATCACAGCCGACATCTGCCAGCGTATCTGCGGGCTGCACCTGTGCTGCGATGTGCAACAGACGGTTTGATAACCGGTTCATATTACTCCAGATAATCCTTCAGTTTTCTGCTGCGACTCGGATGGCGCAGCTTGCGGAGCGCCTTTGCCTCGATCTGGCGGATACGCTCACGTGTGACATTGAACTCCCTGCCGACCTCCTCAAGTGTGCGCGCACGACCGTCCTCAAGACCGAAACGCAGTGTCAGCACCTTTTTCTCACGCTCTGTCAGTGTGCCGAGCACCTCCTCGAGCTGCTCCTTGAGCAGGGTAAATGCAGCCGCATCCGCAGGTACGGGCACATTGTCATCCTGAATAAAATCGCCGAGATGGGAATCCTCCTCCTCACCGATCGGAGTTTCCAGTGATACCGGCTCCTGAGAGATCTTTAAGATCTCACGCACACGCTCGACTGGTATATTCATCTCCGCAGCGATCTCTTCCGGGGTAGGTTCGCGGCCAAGCTCCTGCAAAAGCTGTCTCGATACACGGATCAGCTTGTTGATCGTCTCTACCATATGCACAGGGATACGGATGGTACGCGCCTGATCTGCGATCGCACGGGTGATCGCCTGTCTGATCCACCATGTCGCGTAGGTGGAAAACTTGTAGCCCTTTCGGTAATCGAACTTTTCTACTGCCTTGATCAGACCGAGATTGCCCTCCTGGATCAGATCGAGAAACAGCATACCGCGTCCGACATAGCGCTTGGCGATGCTGACAACGAGACGCAGGTTTGCCTCTGCCAGACGCTGCTTTGCCTCCATATCGCCCAGCTCCATACGCTTCGCCAGCTCGATCTCATCTTCTGCAGACAGCAGCGGCACCTTACCGATCTCCTTGAGGTACATGCGCACCGGATCCTCGATGCTGACTCCGTCAGGCACAGACAGGTCGATCTGCTCTACCTCTACCTCGTCCTCGTCATCCAGCAGAATATCATCGTCATCATCAGAAATACGCAGCACATCAATATTGTGCGTCTCCAAGAACTCCAGAATCTCCTCAAACTGCTCTGCGTTCAGATTCATATCCTTGAAATACTCACTGATCTCCTGATACTCCAGCATATTCTTTTTCTTTTTTGCCATCTCTAACAGCTCCCTCAGCTTTGCCAGAAACTGTTCCGATGTCACACCATTTGCTGTTGTCTCAGCCGCTTTTTCAGCCTTTGCTTTGGTAGATTTCTTATTTTCCATCCTGTTTCCATCCTCTCGTGGTTAATATCATTTTGTCCTATTTTTCATCATTTTATGTAACCGGGATCACGCATCAGCGTTTGTTCGCCTTTGCTGCATCGATAAAACGCTGCATTTCCTCAAGGCTTGTCACATCCACCTGTGCTTTTTTCATCTCCAGGCTCTCCCGCCGGATCCTGCCTATCACATCCCGCAATGCCTTTTCCTGCTCCTGCGCAGAACCAAGCTCCGGCAGCCTTGCATGAAACAGTCCTGCCACACGGCTCTGCTCCTCATCGTCCGAAAAATGGCTGATGATCTGTGCCGGGTTCGGCGTGCCGTTTTCATACTGCTCATACAATAGTTGTGCCGCCTTGCGGTACAATGGCTCCGAAAAATCCTCCGGGCGTATCTCGTCCTTGATGCTCTCATAGAGCTCCGGGCGATCGCTCAGCCATGTCAAAAGCAGCTTCTGCGCCTGTAAATTGGCATTTTCCGGCTTGTTCTTATGATTCATGCCGGATCTGGGCTGCTGCGGCCGCGGCTCCATGCCCTTGCCGTAGCCTCTCGCTCCCAGCGTATTCACCAGCCTGCGCAGCTGTTCATAGCTGATATGATAGTGCTCCGCCACCGCCGTGATATAATTTTCACGCTCCAGCTCCTCCTGAAAGCCTAACAGCCTCCGCGCCAGCTCGTTGTGGAACGCAGTCTTGCTCTCCGGGTCTGCCATATCATAATTCTGCTCTAAAATACGCAGTTCAAAGAAAAAACTGTTTTCTGCCGCATCGATACGCTTTTGGAATTCCTCCGCGCCGAGCGCCTTGATAAATTCATCCGGGTCTTTGTACGGCTCCATATGGATGACCTTTGCGGTCAGACCGACCTCCTTTAAGATCGGTATCGCGCGCAGCGCCGCCTTGATGCCTGCGCCATCGCTGTCGAACGTCAGATAAACCTCCTTCGTATAGCGCTTGAGCAGGCTCGCATGTCCGGTCGTAAACGCCGTTCCGAGCGAAGCGACCGCATTGTCAAAGCCCGCCTGATGCAAGGCGATCACATCCATGTAGCCCTCACACAAAAGCATCTGCGGCTTTTTGGTCATACGCGCCAGATGCAGCGCATAGAGATTTCGCGATTTGTCAAAAATCGGTGTTTCCGGCGAATTCAGATATTTGGGCTCACCCTCACCCATCACTCTGCCGCCAAAGCCTATGACCTTTCCACGCATATCCATGATCGGAAACATCGCGCGGTTCCAGAATTTGTCGTGTCCGCCGCGCTTTTCATCGAATGTGACCAGCCCGGACTCCCTTAGCAGCCCATCCTCATAGCCCTTGCTCTTTAAATAGCGGTACAGATCATCGCTGTATTTATCCGAATAACCAAGCCCGAACCTGCGCATCGTCTCATCGGACAGCTCCCGTTTGTGAAAATAATCATACGCCTGTCTGCCGCGCGGACTGCGCAGCAGCGCATAGTAATATTTTGCAGCAGCCTTCTGCACCTCCAGCAGACGGCTGCGCTTATCCGCCTGCTGCTTTGCCTCCCGCGTGGGCTCGACCACCGGCAGCTCCACACCGGCGCGCCCCGCCAGCTCTTGTAACACCTCCGGGAAAGTCGCATTTTCATAATTCATCAGAAATGTGATCACATTTCCCCCGGCTCCGCAGCCGAAGCAGTAATACATCTGTTTTCCCGCTGAGACGGTAAACGATCCGGTCTTTTCATTATGGAAGGGGCACAGCCCCACATAGTTGCTGCCGCGCTTGTGCAGCTTTACATATTGGGAGATCACATCCACGATATCGGTGCGTGAACGTACCTCCTCAACGATATCATCAGAATAAAAAGGCATTTTAATTCACCTGCCATGCCAGCGGGACAAAAAATTCGTTAAATTTTGCAATTGCATACTGATCGGTCATGCCTGCGATATAGTCACATACCACGCGATCCTGATTCTCTCCGGCATCGATCATGCTTGTAAACTGCTCCGGCATGATCTCCGGCCGTTCCATATAATAAAAGAACAGCTTGCGCAGCAGCTCCTTCGCCTTTGTCTCCTCCGTCTTGGCGATCGAGTTGCGGTACAGGTTGTCAAACATAAACTGCCGCAGCCCGGTCATCGCCGCCGCAACGTCGGGAGACATGCAGATATCATTTTTGTCCATGCTGTTGATAATAATATTATGTACGAGTGTATCTAAACGATCCTTCGTCGAATGTCCGAGAACCTCCCGGTATTGCAACGGAATATCCTCCTCTGTCAATATCCGCGCACGGATCGCATCGTCAATATCATGGTTGATATAGGCGATCTTATCGGATAAACGCACGATCCGCCCCTCTAACGTATGCGGCATAAGGCGCGTCTGATGATTTCGGATGCCATCCCTGACCTCCCATGTGAGGTTCAGACCCTCACCGCCCTTTTCCAGACACTCCACGACGCGCACACTCTGTTCATTGTGCGCAAAGCCGCCCTCACACAGCTCATTTAACACATGCTCGCCGGCATGTCCAAACGGCGTGTGTCCGAGATCATGCCCGAGCGCAATCGCCTCCACAAGATCCTCATTTAGCCGCAGCGCCTTTGCGATCGTGCGGGCATTCTGTGATACCTCCAGCGTGTGTGACAGCCGCGTGCGGTAATGGTCGCCTTTGGGCGTCAGGAATACCTGTGTCTTATTTTTCAGACGCCTGAATGCCTTGCTGTGCAAGATCCGGTCCCGGTCTCTCTGAAACACCGGACGGATATCGCACTGCGGTTCTTCCCGGTCTCTGCCGACTGAATTTTCATCCAGACAGGCATAGGGGCTCAGCATCGTGTGTTGCCGTCGTTCCAATTCTTCCCGAATGGTCATATGTTGTCTCATCCTTCCTTTTTGATTGTTTCAACAACCGACGTTCCTAGTATATATATTCCGTGCTTTTGACAAATTTCCTTTTTCGTTTGAAAAATTCTCCCAATGGCGCTCAATATTTGTAAATTTTATCTGCGACGAACCTTGCAACCTGATAAACCGGGCTTTCCATCCGCCGTTTCACGTTCTTTAATTCCTCGCGGATGTGTATCTGCTGCGGACAGTGCTGCTCACATTTTCCGCAACCGACACATTTCGACGCCACCGTCTTGTCCTGCCGGAGTGTCGTACACATGAAATACGCCGCCATTCCGCCAAACCAGCTATCCGTATAGCTGCGGTTGTACGCCTGAAAGCAGGTCGGAATGTCCACGCCCTGCGGACAGGGCATGCAATAGCCGCATCCCGTACATCCGACCTTGACGCTGCGGTTAATCTCTGTTTTGACGCGCTCAAACACCGCCAGCTCCTGCTCACTCATTGCATGTGCGCGTGCATCGGATGCGATCCGGCAGTTTTCCTCTACCTGTGCGACATCGTTCATGCCTGATAAAATCACGTTCACCTGCTCATGGTTCCAGATCCAGCGCAGTCCCCACTCGGCAGGACTCCGGCTGCTGTCTGCCGCCGCGAATTCCTTTTTTGCAGCCTCCGGCAACTGGTTCACGAGCCTGCCGCCCCGCAGCGGCTCCATGATAATGACTGGGATCCCCTTTGCATGTGCATAATTCAGACCCTCGATGCCCGCCTGTGTATACTCGTCCATATAGTTATACTGGATCTGGCAGAAATCCCAGTCGTATGCGTCAATCAGCTCCTTAAACTTCGCCGTTCCGCCATGAAAAGAAAATCCGATATTTTTGATCGCGCCGGATGCCTTTTTCTCGCTGATCCACTCCCGGATGCCGAGCCCCGTGAGGCGCTTCCACGTCGCCGGATCGTTTAACATATGCATCAGATAATAATCAATGTAAGTTGTCTGCAGGCGCTCCAGCTCTTCCGCAAAGTAGCGCTCCATATCCCCGATCTTCTTAATATAGTAATGCGGCAGCTTCGTGGCGATCTTTACGCGGTCGCGGCAGCCGTATTTTGCAAGAAATTTTCCGAGGCACACTTCACTGCCCCCGTAGGTGTATGCCGTATCAAAATAGTTGACACCGCGCTCCACCGCCAGCGCCATCTCTTTTTCTGCTTTCTCCTGATCGATCACTGTGCCTTTTTTCGTATAGCGCAGACAGCCGTAACCGAGGATTGAGAGCTGATCCCCATTTTTTTGATTGGTGCGATATTGCATATGCGATCTCCTTTAAAACATACAGATGTTTATATAGATAAAAAAAGAGTCGCTCGCGACTCTTTCGCGCCCGAGCGGTATGCGAAGCATACACTTCAACTCCGCGAGGGAGCATGAAGTCCAGTGGACTTCAGATTTGCTCCGACCGAAGTGCTAACGTAGAAGCGCATCCTC
>CAVHZH010000005.1:0-40886 GCA_963640395.1 Oscillospiraceae bacterium | reverse complement strand
AGCCTCGCCGTAGCCCACTACGCCTGCGTTTTTTGATATGCACATTCAAAAAAATTCTACGTTTTTGGTCTAGTTATTTATGAAACGCTGTATTAGTTGTGGGTTTGATTCCCGCTGGGAACAGTTACAAAAGTTTATAATATAAAGTCAAAAATCTATCGACAGCCGGACTGTCGCACGATATAATAAAAAGTAAAGGTAACTGTTCAGAGCCAACCTCCAAAATGCTTCGCATTTCATGTCTGATATATGTAATTTTGCTTGGTTCTGGACAGTTACAAAACAAAATAAAGGAAAGGGTATGCAATATGAATGTTAGCAGACTGAAAGGAAGCAGTCTTCAAAATGCCTGCTCGATGATTCCTGTCAATATCATGAACAGCGCTGACATGGTACTTGGCTGTGAGGAAGATGAGTCAATTGTCGGTGTCGCAGCAATTATAAAAAAAGGCGATGAATGGGGTATTATCTGGTTATATGTACTTCCGGAATATCGCGGTAAAGGCGCGGGCGGTAAGCTTTTAGATACCACAATTGACATGGCAGATCATGAAGGAGTGAGTATTCTCAGTTCTGTGATGGAGGCGGATTTTGAAGATCGGCCTCTGATAGAGCTGATGCTTGCCAGAAGGCAGTTTTTGATAACATGGAAGACGATTACCAAAATGCGTGTTATGGCAGACCAACTGAAAAAGGCAGCCCTCTTGCCGGCATATCCCAAAGAACATCTGGGAAATAATCAGGTCATACCGCTTGGCAGAATATCGTCATCGACGATCAACCGTTTTAGGAAAGAGGCTGAAGAAAAAGGCAATTTGCTGGTCAGCAGGGCTGATTATAAAAATGCAGACGGTACGAAAAGCATGGTGCTGGAAAATGATGGCAATATAGTCGGGATTCTCTTATTGCACAGAGAGAAACAGGGACAGCTCTATCAGATTAAGCTTTGCTATGTGGACAGGCAGTATAGAATGCATGTGGTGCCCCTGATTAAAAGGGCAGCAAAAGCGATGCTTATCGATCTGGGAGACACAAAGGCCATCGAATTTTTGTGCATGGATGATTCCGTAGTAAAGCTGGGGGAGCGCATATTCCCTAAACACGAGTTATTCAAAAATGATATAGTATTTGGTGAATGTTGGCTATAAATTAAAATAAATAGAAAAGGAGTAAAAACACTATGCCAGACGAACAATTTCAATTTCAGAATTTCACACAGCAAGAAGTAAAGGAAGCCATTAAACAAGACATAGTTCAATTGAAAGAACAGAAGCGATTTAGCCTCTATGAGCTTTATAATCTGGCTGAGAAAAGAGAACAGGAACAGCAAAGTAGGATTGATAATGTCCCGGATGATGTGAGCAAGGCCTCGACATACAAATCTGAAAGAAAAGCAGAGCTAAAGCAGCTGAAAAGACATCACGAGGATCTTCTCGGTGCCAAGTCCCAGCGCAGGGATGTAGAGAAAATCAGAGAATCTATAAATAAAAAAAGAAATCGGGAAGGTCAGCTGCCTATCGATAGCATCGAAAGAGAATATGCGAAGAATACTTTGCAAAAAGATGTTTCTGTGAATGATATTTTTGTAAATCAGATGGAGATGCCTGAGAGAGCCCTGATCTTTTCTACAATAGAAGAGCAATGTAAAATCATTCTAAAATCTGATGAGTTGTTAGAAGCAAATGACTTAAAAGGCAGGGTAACAGACATGCTTGCCAAAATCAGCGAATTAGATAAAGACTTCAATGTTTTTGGCGCTTATAAGATCACATTTCTTGACGAGAGGGCACGGGAAAGACTGCTGACAGATCAGCCAAAGGTATTCATGATGATGCTGCGTCAGGGCGCTTTGCAGGGAGCTTATAATGAACTTACATCCCATATCGCTGACGGTGGTGTTGACAATGTGGATCTAAAGAAAGTAGGCGATATTCATAAGGAGCTGGTAGTAGGCAATCTGTTGATCAATGAATTTAACAATACGAGTAATTATTCCTATATAGCGGAGCCTACTATCGCAGAGAATAAGGTGATGTCCGATCAGCGATTTATATTTAATTCTACGAATGTTCTTCATAAGCGGTCGATCGTAGAGAATAAGGTTGCCGCCCCTTATAACCTAAAATATGAGAACACGGACGCCTACATTGAGAAAAAGGAAAAAGTAAAAGCATTAATGGAGCAGCGGAAGCAAAAGCTTAGACAGCGCGATATTAAGAACATTAAAGCCAAGTACCCGATACCTCAAGACGCTTCAGAAGATGCAAAGATGCATATATTTTATTATCGAATGGCAGCTTTGCTTGAAATAGACGATTATTATAAAAAGCCGGAAGAACTGGATAAGTACAAGAATCTGCAGGATGTGAAGGATGAGGTTGATAACCTCGATGATTTTAATAATCATTGGCCTGCAGAGCTCATTGAAAAAGTAGTTGATATGCAAACCATGGACAGACTGTTCGGAGTGCAAAGAGAGAGAACAGACTATCGGGGACTGTTTACAAGAACTGATATTTCAAAAACAGAAAGCGATGGAAAAAAGGTTAATGGATACGATTATAGCTATAAGGATGTGTGGGCCAACGAAATGAAGGCTTCGCAATATTTTAGGAATGACCTGAGTAAAAATCGGGTGAACCGGGGCATGAATATCAGTCTTGCGACAAAGCTGGCGAATTTAAGAATTGCTGATTATAAAGACTTATTTGATACTCTGTCAAAAGATAATTTCAAAAAGCTGGAAGCTAACATCTCACAAGCACAGACGGATATAAAATATAATCGAGTTGTTCTTTTCAGAAAAGATTTATATAAGGTTAACAGTAATCTTAATATCATTGATGAGGTAATGGAGAAGGATTGTCCATTCCATACATACAATGCAGATATCAATAGTGTGTTAAGCGGTGAAAAGATCCTGGAGGAGAAGAAGCCCTATGAACGTCCGGCTAATTTCAGAGAAGGTGAGTTAAGCAAATGGCTGGAGCAGAATAAAGAAAACAAGGAGAAGGTCAAGGATCTTTCCGACGTATATGATAAGATCGAAGCCTTTTTCAATGAGTTCAAGGAGGCAGAACCGGAGAAAACAAAGGAATCAAAGAAATCAGGTAACTGGCTGCGGACATCATATTACAAAAAATTCGGTGAGATGGCAAAGGCGATTCGTCAGTGGCAGGATAAGAAAGACAAGAGCGAGGAGGAACAAAAAGCATGCAAGGACCTGACAAGTCTTTACTGTAGAATCTATGGTGCAAATAGCCTTGGAAAATCTGATGCTGTTGACTACATACAGAAAGCGGTGGAAGAATGTCAGAAGGCAGATGCTGCTGTAGAATTATACCATTATTTAAGGCTGAAAGGTCAGGAGAAGGAAAAATTAGACGAATGTGACAAAAAAACATTTGCCGGAGCCAATGAGCAAGAAAAAAAGAAAGCCAAAGATGACGCGAAAGCGGCGATCAGCGAAAGATATGCTGCGGCTCGGGAAAGAATAGTCTCTGATCAGACAGATGTGCCCTTATTCCCTCATAGACCGTGCGTGGAAGATATTATGCAGGCCGGTTTTGGAGATTGCTATTTATTAGCCTCTATTGCTGCTATTGTAAAGAATTATCCAGAGAGAATCACTTCTATGATGGAGGATTATGGAAAAATAGTTAAGGTCACATTTGATACGAATCATAGCGTATATGTTTCTAAAAGAATTATTACAACAACAAGTGCAAGCAATACGTTATGGGTTCAGGTTTTAGAAAAAGCTTATGGAAAAGCTTTTGTGGATTCTACTAAACCAATCAAAGACGTAGAGGAGAATATTACGCATCTTATACCATTTTTCAAGAATGACACAAAGGTCGACGAATTCTTCAAGGATCAGGAGAAGCCGAGTGCTGAAACATATTTGAAAAAAGTATATTATACCACGAGCATGTGGATGGATGGAGGTAAGACGCAGGAGGCCTTAAATAATTTACTTTCATTTAAAAATACACAGGATAAGCGGCAGAATTTTGCATTTACTACCGGAGGATTGAATACCACACGTGTCTTCTATGAGAAATTATGGAAACAGACAATTAAAAATAATGCTTCATATAAAGACTCTGACCTCAAGAGCTTTATCCAGCAGTATATACAGGAGGAGCTGCTGCAAGAAATGATGTTCCGTTATCGGGATAAAGATTACGCGGCTTATAGAGCGGTAACCATTGATGATATGAAGGATACCCTGAATGATATTAAAAACTGGAAGCATCATGAACGGGGAAATTGGAAAAAGGTAGAGTATAATGTATTTGATGATCTGCTGACAGAGTTGAAAATACGATTCCCGGAGGCAAATGAAGCTAAAATTATGGACTGTATGAAGCAGATGGGCGAGGATCTGATGAAAGCTGGACTCAAGCAGGACGCAAAAGATGATATCACATTTGGATATCGGACTGACCTGACCAGTAAGACTCCAAACTATACGCCGAAAGCGATGGAATGGTATCACACGATTGAAAAAGCCTGTGGTGACAAGCTGGCGGTGGCATGTGGCTCAAAAAACTTTGGAGATGTTTTTGATGTTATTAAAAATCTTGAGGAACAAAATAACACAAAGAATGGCATCGCCCAAAACCATGCATTCACCGTATTAAAGGCATATGAAAAGGATGGACATTATTTTATCACGCTTCGGAATCCGTGGGGAACAGGAACGACAGAATATCGAAGGAAGACAAATGAGAACGGAAGCGTTGAAATAACGACGGGATTCGTTCGCGAGGAGGGAGGAGAATTTACCCTTGAGTTGAATGATTTCATGAATTCTTATGATGTTTTGAGTATCGTTGATTCTACTGAGCAAGAACAATGGGATGAGAAAATAATGCAAGAGAAACAGAGGAAAAACAAGAATAAACCGGTATAATCGAGAAAGGGAGCAGACATATGTTAGAAATGTATAATGAAGGTAATTTAAACAGCTATATGATTCAGATTCGTATGCAGGCTATCGCAAGTTCATTAGGAGAGCTTGGCTATGCCAGCGAACTGATCGTGATTGAAGGTGAAACAAATCAGGAGCTTCGTGTGGAAGCTCCTGAGAATAAGGGTATTTTTTCAGCAAAATATGATATGATATTTAATGAAGAGGACAACAGTGTTATAGGATTTACGCTGAATCTATATCATGTGGATGAAGATTCGTCTCGTATCGGAGAGCTTGTGGCTGCCAAAACAGAGGAGTTAGGTCTGGATTCTGATGCGACAGCCAAGTGGATTATTGACAATATCAGCAAGTGATCGGGAAAAATATTTCCTTCACTTCCGATATTATGCACACCGAATATATTTTATCGACTGGATCAACAGTGTCGGTACAAATGCCAATACTATGATCCAGCCATAGCTGGCAGCCGGTAGGTCTGCGATCGTGAACAGCGGATGCAGACCCGGTACCAGCAGTACGGTTGCCAGCAGCAGTGTGCCTGCGGCAAAGGCATAGATGCTGTATTTGTTAGTACGCAAGCCTAATTTGAAGATAGACTGTTCTCCACGGCAGTTGAATCCGTGGAAAAGTCTTGCCAGTGTCAATGTTGCGAATGCCATTGTAGAAGCAAGCGAGGCATTTTCTGCCAGCCCGATATGGTAGGCTGTCATAGCTGCGATGGCGATCAGACCACCCTGCAGCAGCATTTTCCATACAAAATCCTTCGTCATAATACCTACCTTCGGATCTCTCGGCTTTTGTGAAAGAAGGCTGTCGTCTGCAGCTTCCATGCCGATGGCAAGTGCGGGCAGGGAGTCTGTAAGCAGGTTGATAAAGAGCAGGTGTACCGGTGCAAACGGCATTGCCAGACCGGTGATACTTGCATATAAAACTGCTAAAATTCCTGCTGTATTTCCGGAAAGCAAAAACAAAATAGCATTTTTAATGTTGCGGTATACATTCCGCCCGTTTGCTACTGCCTTGATGATTGTCGCGAAATTATCGTCAGACAGGATCATTGCTGCGGCATCCTTAGATACTTCTGTTCCTGTAATTCCCATCGCTACACCAATATCTGCCTTTTTTAATGCCGGAGCGTCATTTACACCATCCCCCGTCATCGATACAATATGTCCCTTTCGCTGCCATGCATCCACAATACGGATTTTATTCTCCGGTGAAACGCGTGCATAGACAGAGATTTTTGTTATTTTGGCATCCAGTTCGGCATCGGTCAGCGCATCCAGCTCGGCACCTGTCAGTGCCAGATCTCCATCAGTATATATTCCGATCTGTTTTGCGATCGCAACGGCTGTTACCTTGTGATCTCCTGTGATCATGACTGTTCGGATGCCGGCACGTTTGGCGTCTGCGACCGCGTGTACAGACTCCGGACGCGGCGGATCCACCATGGAAATCAGTCCGAGAAAGGTAAATCCATATTCTGTATCTACACTTAAAACCTCATCGCTTTCCTTGTATGCAAATGCAAGAACACGCAAGCCTTTTTCTGAAAAAACCTGATTTTGTCGTTTGATTTTCTCTTTTTCCTCTGCGGACATCGGACGTATGTCATTTCCGTAGCGGATAGCCACGCACCGGTCGAGCAATACATCCACAGCACCCTTTGTGAGTATGGTCGGGATACCGTGCAGACTGTATTTTGTGCTCATCAGCTTTCGATCCGAGTCGAAAGGAACTTCCTCGATACGCGTCATTGTCTGCCGTACCGCGTCCTCCTGCAGTCCGGTTTTTGCAAAAAAGGAATCCTCTGGCACGGATATCCGGCGAAACATCTCCAGCAGGGCGAATTCTGTCGGATCTCCGATCCCTCTTCCGTCTACAATGGATGAATCGTTGGTAAGGACTGCATCATAGAGCAGATACCGGTGAGATTCCTCGCAGATATCCAGATTCTCCGGGTCTAGCTCCATGCCGTCGATATAGACATTCTGTACGGTCATTTTGTTCTGGGTCAGTGTTCCGGTCTTGTCTGAACAGATCACAGATACACATCCCAGACTTTCCACTGCCTTTAAATCCTTGATAATTGCATTCTGCCGCGCCATCTTCTGTGTGCCAAACGCCTGCACGATCGTGACGATGGAGCCGAGTGCCTCTGGAATGGCAGCCACTGCGAGTGCCACTGCAAACATTAGGGAGTCCAGCATCGGCATTTTTCTGTACAGGCACAGTAAAAATACGGCTGCACAGACGACCATAATAAAAATAGCCAGCTTGCCGCTGAATTTATCCAGACTTTCCTGCAATGGTGTCTTGCGCTCCTTCGCGGCGTTCATCAGACCGGCGATTTTTCCAAGCTCTGTCTCCATGCCGGTTGCTGTGACCAGCACCTCTGCGCGTCCATAGGTGACAAGACTTCCGGAATAGACCATATTTTTCCGATCTGCCAATGGAACATCGGACGCGAGGATGCCGTCCTGTTTTTCGACATTTGTAGATTCTCCTGTCAGGGAGCTTTCATTTACCTGCAGGGAATAATTGTTCAGGATTCTGCCGTCTGCCACGATCATATCGCCAGCCTCCAGCATAACGATATCTCCCGGCACGATCTCTCTGGACGGAAGCTCCTGCTTGATCCCGTTTCGGATCACCTTTGCGTTTGGGGATGAGAGCTGCTTTAAGCTCTCCAATGATTTTTGTGCTTTGACATGCTGCACCGTACCAAGTATCGCGTTCATGATAAGAACTGCGAAGATCACTATGGTACTCTCAACATTTCCGGAAAACATAGAAATAATGGCGGCGATCACAAGAATGATCACCAGCAAATCTGCAAACTGGCTCAAAAATACCTGCAGAGTACTCTTTTTCTTTCCCTCCTGCAGGATATTTTCGCCTTTTTCGCTGCGGATCTGTTCTGCCTTTGCAGTGGATAAACCAGCCTCTGTTACATGAAACATCTGACGAAGCTCATCCGTGGACTGTGTCCAATAATTCTGTTTTTTCATGCATACAACCTCCTTGCTCCTGTTTGTTGTTGTGCGTGAGGTTCTCACTGTATGCATAAAAAAGGAGACTTCTACTGCACAACAAATGTACAATATAAGTCTCGTTCCTTCTGATCGATCAAGTGTACTGCCCGGTTATCATCCGGCGGATATATGCCTAGATAACGTGATGACGTCCAGTACCACATCGGCTGTCCGATGCGAACTACTCCCCTATATTGAGGCTATGTTATCACAAAAGCATAGCGAATGCAATATACAATATTATTTTGATAAAATATTTCTATTAAATGGGACAGCTTTTTTCATGTATAAATCACTATGATTATATTGATAGGATAAAAATATTTGTTTATAATAGTTATAAATTTAACATCTAAAGGTGAGTAGAGGATTATTCGACATTCATTTTTCGACAGACAATAGGAGGTTTTTATAATGAAAAGTGACTATTCTCATATTTTTAGCCCCTTGACGGTAAAAAGTATGACAATTAAAAACCGTATCGTGATGATGCCGATGGGTACAAATTACGGAGAACAGAATGGAGAGATGAGTTTTCTCCATATTAACTATTATGAGGAGCGTGCGAAGGGTGGCACAGGACTGATCATCGTAGAGAATGCCAGTGTGGATTCTCCGCAGGGCTCAAATGGTACGACGCAGTTGCGCATCGACCATGATAATTATCTGCCGCGCTTATTCAAATTTTGCGAGACGATCCACAGATATGGTACAAAGGTAGCGATCCAGATCAATCATGCCGGAGCTTCTGCGATTTCATCCCGCACGAATATGCAGCCGGTGTCTGCATCGGATGTTCCTTCAAAGGCAGGCGGCGAGATTCCCCGTCCGTTGGAAAAGGACGAGATTCTCCAGATCGTGAAAAAATATGGTGAGGCAGCGAAGCGGGCACAGACCGCCGGTTTTGACGCTGTTGAGATCCACGCAGGACATTCCTATCTGATCAGCCAGTTTTTATCGCCGATCACAAACCACCGCACCGATGAGTTTGGCGGATCGATCGAAAACCGCGTGCGTTTCTGCCGTCTGGTGATCGAAGAAGTGAGAAAGCAGGTGGGAGACTTTTTCCCGATCATGCTTCGGTTGAGCGCTGACGAGCTGATGGAGGGCGGAAATACGCTCGAGGATACGTTAAAGTATCTGGAATATGTGCAGGATGAGGTAGATATTTTCGACGTTTCCTGCGGTTTGAACGGTTCCATCCAGTATCAGATCGATGCGAATTACCTCAAGGACGGCTGGCGTTCGTATATGGCAAAGGCTGTGAGGGATAAGTTCCACAAGCCTTGTATTTCCATGGGAAATATGCGTGACCCGAAAGTCGTAGAGCAGGTGCTGGCAGATGGTGATGCCGATATGATCGGTATGGGACGCGGACTGATCGCAGATCCCGAATGGGTCAATAAGGTAGCAGAGGGACGCGAGTGCGACATCCGCAAATGTATTTCATGTAATATCGGATGTGCCGGCAACCGTATCGGTTCTAACCGTCCGATCCGCTGTACCGTGAATCCGGCTGTCACAGACGGTGAAGTATATAAAAAGCAGCATGTGAACAAAACTTGTAATGTAGTAGTTGTCGGAGGTGGTACTGCCGGACTGGAGGCAGCTTGTACGGCTGCAGAGGTAGGATGCAATGCGTTCCTGTTGGAAAAGGGCAGTGAGCTCGGCGGACTCGCATCACTGATCTCCAAGATTCCGGCAAAGAAGCGGCTGGCAGATTTCCCGAATTATCAGATCCACCGCGCCGAAAAGCTGAAAAACCTTTATATTTTCAAGGATACAGCGGTTACACCGGACAGCATCCGCAAATACCATCCCGATATTATCGTAAACGCGACCGGCTCAGCGCCTTTGCTGCCGCCGATCGCCGGATTGATGGATCGGATTGACAAGAAAGATTTCCGGATCTATTCCATTCTCGGAATGATTGACCATGTGAAGGATTTCCCGGAGGATCTTTGCGGAAAGAAGGTCGTTGTCGTGGGAGGCGGAGCAGTCGGTCTCGATGTGGTAGAGTTCTTTGCAGACAGAAATGCAGATATTTCTATTGTAGAGATGATGGATCAGATCGGTCGTGATCTCGACCCGGTCACAAAGAATGACACGAAGGACATGATGACAAAGCATGATGTGAAACAGCTCACCAAGACGGCGTTGCTGGAAGTAAAGGATCATTCGTTCTTAGTCAAGGGAGCGGACGGAGCGCAGTATGAGCTGCCGTTTGATTATGGCTTTGTTTGTCTGGGAATGCGTGCGCAGGGACAGATGTATCAGGAATTGCTGGATGCGTTTGCCGATGAAGACGTGGAAGTGCTCAATATCGGCGACAGCCAGCGGGCAAGAAGAATCATCGATGGCACGCAGGAAGGCAGAAATATACTGACCATTCTGGAACAGAAAGGTTATTTAAATTAGGTTCCTTCTTATTTTTCATGTAATAGGAAATTTCGATGAAATTCCTATTACATAAAAGCCCTCCGGGCAGGATTCTATTTTATATATATCCACCCTTATAAAAAGGCTCTTAGCGGTAACGCTAAGAGCCTTTTGCATGAAAAAATACGAAAATTTTATTTTTTTTCAAATGGATTCCAGTTGGACAGGAAGATATTGAGTGCGAATCCGACACCGAGCGCCCATGCGGAAGCCCATGCAGTACCCTGTGTGGCAAGCACGGCTGCCATTACGCCGCCGATCATTTTGTCGCGGTCATTCTTGCAGTAGTCCATACCGATTCTGGCACAGACAAATGCCTGAAACAGAAGCGTGATCGATGATGCAACGCCGAAGATCGGGCGGAACAGGCTCACAACCGGTATAATGAGCACGCTCAAAAAGGTTGCGATACGGAACGATGCCATACCGCCGAGCAGCGATTTCATGGCTTTTTTACCTTCCTTGTACCGGATCGATACGGATACGGTCATGCCGACCCATAAGGGACCGGACAGCGGCGGAAACGGAGCAATGATTGAGAGAATGATGTTTCTCAGACCACTGATCAGATTCGACCGGCTGGAGTTGAAATCAATATACTCGTCATCGCGCTCCTGGCGCGCCTCCTGAACGAGTGTCTCTGTCGTGACAAAATCGCCGAAAGCGATGACATAACATACTAAAGCGAGCGGGAGTGCTTTGACAAACATCGAGAGCGGCGGAATACCGACACCGAAGATGCTCACCTGATCGATAATCTCCCGGAACTGCGGAATTTTGATAAATGTGCCGATCTCAACAACCGGACGATCCAGCTCTCCGACGAGCAGACCGACGATCATCGCAAGTACATAGGGAAACAGATTCCCATATCTGGCAACGAGATCTAAAAAGCGGTTGTTCGCACGTTTTTCCTGATATTTATCAGAAAAGCTGATCAGAATCAATAAGCCGACACCCGCAACAATGGCGAGCGGATACTTACGCATATTGCCGCCTTCGCCGATCTGACCACTGATGACTGTGATCGGTGCTGCGAGCAGGATGCCTCCCTTGACGGAGTCCGGAACTGCATGGACGAATTTGTCTGCCAGCTTTGTGATTCCCATAAAGATAAATACTAAGCCGACGAGCATCTGCAGGGCGATCATCGCCTGTATACGCTGTGTGCCCATCGGAAAACCCTCGAGAAATACGATGGTGAGCGGTAGTGTAGGCGTGATCCATCCTGGAACAACCGGGTCGCCCAACAGACCATGCAGCATGTAGAGCATGGTTTCAATGATGACGCAGCTCCACGCCAGTTCATAGGGGATACCGAGATATTGTTCCAGATAAGGGACGGCTGCCAATGCCGTTACACCGAGAATCAGACCTTGAATAAATTCAACCGATTCTAATTTGTAATGTATAAAAGGAAAACGAACCTGAAATGGACCGAGCGGGATGTAGGGCAGTTCGTTTTCTCTGTGCTGTCTTGCCATAGCGCTTCTCCTTTGAATGTGTTTGTTAAATAACAAACATAGTATGGGTAAAATAGAATCCAATCCAGAATATCACCCGAATTGGATTCTATAATGGTTCTATGCAGATACGGTTGTTTTGTCCCGTTTGATCTTTACAAATAATGCAAGTAAAATTCCGATGAATGTTACTCCCATGTTGAGAAGAAGGATCATACGGGGAGCACTGCTTCCGCCGACCTTGGTAATATATCCGGCAAGGCTGATGATCGTGTAGTTTGCGATACTGGAGGCAATCATAACCATAGAGGTCGCAGTTCCCTTGTTATCCGGGAAAAACTCCGCGGTTGTCGATACTGCAAGCTGAAGTACACCGCCTGCACCGGCAAAACCGATCACAAATCCGCCGATCAGACAGATAACCGGTGCCTGAATCAGATAACACAGGGCAAGCATGATCGTAGAAATCAAAGGATAAATAATAAGTATATTGATCTCTTTCAAGCCTTTCTTGATGAAAAATGCGGTAGAAAGGATTGCGACAGCAGTACCGAGTGCATAGTAGGACTGGATCGATGAAGGATCTGCCATGCCGTAGGCGCGACCGAGCTCCTGATTGCAGTTCAGCCATAACATAAAGGTAGATGAGCTTGTAAATCCGATCAAAATCGCTGCCAGAGATACGGGAGTGATTCTGATCTTGACCTTTTCTCTCTTTTCGCCGGATGTCTCATTGCGATCCGGGAACGGCAGGAATAAGATCAGGATTCCGTCAATGAAGATCGCTGCGCCTGCGACGATGAAGATCGTCCGGAAGGACATGTGCTGTGCAGCTACAAATCCGATGAAGAATTTCAGCAAAAACTGGCTGATGCACATAGAAAACTTCGTGAACAGGTTCGCAACGGACGGATTGTTCGTGTAAATCTCCATACAGGTCGGGCTGACACATGTATCAAGGAACGAATTCGCTACACCGCCGAGGATCGCAAATGCATAAGCGACCTTCATAGAGGGTGAGAATGCGATTCCCAAAAAGTATGCAACATAGCAGATGATACCAATGATACCACTCAGCCTGCGTCCGAACTTATCGGAGAGAGGACCTGAGAACGGCAGTGATATGAGCCGTCCCAGTCCAAGTGCTGCGATAACCAGTACAACCATGCTGACATCCAGAGTGCCGTCGCTGAGTGTCTGTGCGCCCCATGCGGCTGCGAGCTCCGGCTTGTACTGACCCATGATGGATGCACCGATTCCGTGAATAAAATAGGTAAAATACAGGGCAATGGAAGTAATTACTAATCGCTTCTTATTTGTCTCTTTCATTTTCTAATTATTTCCCTTCGTTTTCAGCCTGAAACTTCTGATACTCGGCAGTAGGCATCTCCAGACCGGTATACAGCTTGTATGCTGCTGCTCCCTGCCATAAAAGCATACCCTTGCCTCCGATCGCAAGCTTGCATCCGGCTTCTTTTGCTTCTTTGACCATTTTGGTTTCAACTGGATTGTAAACAACGTCTGCTACGACCAGATCCGGGCGGAACATAGACTTGTCTACGAGAGAGATGTCATCGTGCGGCTTCATTCCGGCAAGTGTACCGTTTACGAGAATGTCAGCCTTTGCGATTTCTTCTCTTAATTTGTCCTGATCGTCCAGACAATAAACATTAACAACACAATCAGGCACTTCCGTTTTCAGCTTTTCTGCTGTTGACTTTGCACGATCGAGGAACGGATCGTTGGGGTTGAAGATGGAGATAGAAGCTGCTCCGTCAAGTGCGCTCTGTACCTGAAGTGCGGTAGCTGCGCCGCCTGCGCCGAGAACGACCATCTTTTTACCCTTTACATCAACACCGTGCTCCTTCAAGTTGCGCACGAATCCGATACCGTCTGTGATATGTCCGATCAGCTTGCCGTCCTCATTTACGATGGTGTTTACAGCGCCGATGATTCTGGCTGCGGGTGAAAGCTCGTCTACACACTGTGCAACCTTGTTTTTGCAAGGCATGGTGACGTTGCAGCCTCTCATTTTGAACAGGCGGATGGCATCCAGTGCAGCGGGAACCTGATCCTCTTTGATGTCAAATGCCATGTATGCGTAATCAAGATTGTGATACTGGAAGCTGAAGTTATACATAGCCGGAGATCCTGAATGTCCTACCGGGCTGCCGATCAATGCCATTAAACCTGTTGTTCCTTTGATTCTCTGTTCCATTTTTTTGTCCTCCTAAAACGTTTTTTGCGCTTATTATATCATGTGCAAAATCGGCACATGATCAACATTCGCCGTTCGTCAATCATGCAAGCATGTTGACGAACTTGCGCTCATTATATCATATTCTAAAGCTGTGATGCTACCTCATATGCCTCTTTTGTTGCATCGAGGGCGCGTCTTGCTTTAATCGCGTCACCGATCACATAGGTATCGGGTACAAGCTCACGGACAGCTTCCTCCAGAGGATTGTAGTTTCTGTATCCCATAGATAAAATCACGGAATCATAACCTCTCGCTTCGTGATGAGTGCCATCGGCAGTCTCATATTCCACACCGTCCTCGAAGAACTTGCATACCTTTGCACCGGTGATCTCTTTTATGCCGTAATTCTCGAAATCCTCCATCAGATAGACTCTGTGCTCGTGGATCACATCTGCGCCGACTGTATCACGGAACTCGATGACTGTCACATCATGCTCCTGCTCACCGAGGAAAGCTGCTGTCTCACAGCCGACCATACCACCGCCGACAACGAGTACGTTCTTTCCGGCTGCACGCTTGCCCTCTAACAGGTCTGAGCCGTGGATGATTGCCGGGTTGTCAATGCCCTCGATCGGAAGGATGAGTGTCTTGGAACCGGTTGCAAGAATGACGCTGTCCGGCTTTTCCTCTTTGATCAGATCAGCGGTCACTTCGCAGTTCATGACGATCTTTACGCCGTCCTTTTCACAGCGGTGAATGTAGCTGCGGATCATGTTTGTAATGTCGCCCTTTCCCGGAGGATAAGCAGCCAGACGCATATTTCCGCCTAATACAGAGCCTGCTTCATATAAGGTCACATCATGACCTTTTTCCTTTGCGATAAATGCAGCACACAGACCTGCGACACCGCCTCCGATGACCATGATCTTTTTCGCATGCTCAGCGGGAGCGATCGGCTCTGACTCATGTCCGAGAAACGGATTGGTCAGGCAGCACAGCGGCTTGCCGGCATACATGTTTGCTACGCAGCCCTGCAGACACGCGATACAGGGGATCATATCCTCGAGACGCTCCTCCTGTGCCTTGCGCGGCATTGCGGGGTCTGCCAGACTCTGACGTCCGAATGCGACCAGATCGCATCTGCCTTCTTTTACCATAAGCTCGGCAAACTGAGGCTCGGTGTATCGTCCGACTGTAATCACAGGGATGTTCACCGCACGCTTGATCTCCTCAACCTGAGAAGCGGAAAATCCGCCGTGGATCACGGTCGGAGCCCACATGTATTCGTCCTTGATGTGGACGGCACGTGATACATGGAGTCCATCGAGGCCACAGCCTTCTAAATAGGAAGCAATCGCAGCGCTGTCGTGGATATCAAGTCCGCCGGGTACTTCATCCGCAGAGTTGATTCTTGCCAGTACAGCAATCTTGCCTTCTGTAGTTTTTTTGATTTCCTCGATGATCAGGCGGGAAAAACGCATTCTGTTTTCAAAGCATCCGCCAAATTCGTCCACACGCTTGTTCGTGCGCGGGGAGAGGAATGTGCTCACGAGATAACCGTGTGCCATATGGATTTCCACAGCATCTACACCGGCTTCCATCGCGCGGCGGGCAGCCTCGCCATAGCCTTTGACCAGCTCGTATACTTCCTCGGTGGTCAGTTCCTTCGGAATATCGCGTCCGTAAACGGAGGGAATGCTGGTAGCTGCAGTGATCGGAGCACCGGCGTTTTTGGCATTTCCTTCCGGACCGGCGTTCTGAAGCTGGACAGATACCTTGGCACCCTCTGCGTGGCAGGCATCTACGACTTTGCGAAAGCTCTCGATCGTAGAATCATCATACAGACAGGGCTTGCGGGGACCACCCTTTGCTCCCTTGTGAACAACAGTGGCTTCAATCGTAATCAGACCGAACCCGCCTTTGGCGCGCTCTCTGTAATATGCAACAGACTGATCGCTCATCGAACCGTCGGTATTTGCAAAGTTATTTCCCATCGGGGGAACAACAAAGCGGTTTTTTACGGTCATAGGGCCAATCGTAATTGGCTGAAACATTGCTTCGAATTTCATGTTACTTTCTCCTTTTCAAAATTACAGGACTTCCGGCCATGCTTCTTCCAGAACTTTTTTCGTGTTTTCATAAGTATGCTTTGCGGCGTATTCAATGCCCTGTTCAAGATTGGCATCGCTGATCACCTCTACACCGATCGCATTCGGCTTGATGCCTTTTTCTTTGATCATCTTGACAAAAGGAACGGTACATCCGATTCCGGTTCCCGGTGCAAGACGGTCATGCATGGATTCGTCTCTCAAGATGCTCTTTGCATACGGGCGATCCCATACATCGTTGATCTGGATAGATACGATCTTGTCAGCCGGGATGCCATCGAGTACGGAAATGTCTATGGGCTGGTTTGCTCTTACCCAGTGCCATGTATCGAGGATCAGCTTTGCGTTCTCGCAATCGGCTGCCTTTACGACTGCCCATCCCTTTTTCATATCGGGAATTCCACTATAGGGCATAGGCTCTACACCGATGATGTACTTGCCTGCTCTGTGGCAGAGCTCCTTTAACTTCTGAGCGGTATGCTCAACGGAGTAGTTCTCCATCAGACCGCAGTTGATCTGTGCAACATCGAACAGCTCACACATATGGAAGCAAAGCTGCTCCTTGTACTTCTGTTCGTAAGAGCGCTGATCCTCAGCCCACTGTACGATATATTCTACTTCCGTAACCTTCATATCATACTTTTTAAGGATGTCGAGAATGTCCTGATCGAACAGACCCTCATTCAATGCATCCACGTAGGTCTCTGCGCGGAGACCGATTCCTTCGTAGCCGGCTTCCTTTGCAGCCTTTACACGATCCTCAAATTTGCACTGGTCGCCCAGCGTCCATGAACTGATAGTAATAGGAAATTCTTTTGACATGTTAAATCCTCCTAAAAAATTGTTCGCATTTTGTGTATTTTTGTTGCTTTTTACATATTATAAAACCTTGTTAAAAATAAAACAAATTGATTGAATCCGCTTAATTCATAGATTTTATCAATATATTATGATATACTTCTATATAAAAGGGGGACGGACAGCCATGAATCTATATCATTTGCGGTATTTTGTCACGCTGGCGGAGATCGAGCATTATACAAAGGCGGCCGATCTGCTGGCGATCACACAGCCGACGCTTAGCCACGCGATCTATGCGATGGAGGAAGAGCTGGGTGTAAAGCTGTTTGAGAAAAACGGAAGAAATGTGAGCCTGACAAAATACGGCAAGGTCTTTTTTGCCGATGCGCAGGATATTCTCTCGAAGCTGGATGCGTCAGTCAATTCGTTAAAGCTCGCCGGCAGAGGAGAGGGACAGATCGATGTCGCATTTTTGCGCACGCTGGGTACGGATGTGGTTCCGAAGCTGATCCGGGGATTCCTGAATGAAAACGCAGGAAAGCAGATCGATTTTAATCTCTATTGCGACCGGGCACTGACCGGTGATATTTTGATGGGACTGAAAGAAAAAAAGTATGATATCGGCTTTTGCTCGAAATTTGACGATGAGCCGCTGATCGAATATATTCCTGTGGCAAAGCAGGATCTGGTTGTGATCGTGCCGATGGATCATCCGCTCGCAGAAAAAAAGGAAGTCCATCTCGCAGAGACGCTTCCTTACAATCAGATCATATTTAAGAAACGAAGCGGACTGCGTCATATCATAGACGAGCTGTTCGAGCAGATCAACGCATATCCGGAGGTTTCTTATGAGATTGAAGAGGATCAGGTCGCAGCGGGATTTGTCGCCAATGGGTTCGGCATCGCTATTGCGCCTGATATTCCGATTCTTCATTCTCTCGATGTAAAAATACTGCCACTCGTGTCTCCTGCATGGCAGAGATGCTTCTATATGGCTATGTTAAAGGATGTCTATCATCCGCCTGTGGTAGAGGAGTTCAAAAAGTATGTGATCGCACAGACGAGAGACGACTTATTTTATAAAAAACACTAAATCATCGTAACTGTTCCTGATCAAGAGCGCGGAGTCTGTGGATCATTTCCTCACAGATTTCAAGAGCGCTCTTATTGTCTGTCTCGATCACGATATCGGCAGCAGCCTCATATTTTTCGCGGCGCTTTGCCATCAGATCGGCGATGAACGGAACGGTCTTGTTATTTTCGATCAGCGGACGGTCGTGGTTGTCCTTGACACGGTCGAGGATCGTCTCGGGTTTGGCGGTCAGCAGTACCACGTGACCGTTTTTCTTCATTTCTACGACATTGCATTCTCTCATCGGTGTTCCGCCGCCGCAGGAAACAACGACATTGGACTTGGACTGCATCTCGATCAGGAGATTTGTCTCCAGATCACGGAAATACTGCTCGCCGTAGGTCTCAAAAATATCGGAAATACTCATGCCCTGTCTCTGGGCGATGATCTGATCCATCTCTACGACATCCATCGCCAGCATCGTGCTCAGGTAATCGGAGATCGTGCTCTTTCCGGCACCCATGAATCCAATGAGGAAGATGTTATAGCTGAACAGGTTTCTAGCCTGAATCCGTTTGCTGTTGTGTGTAATGCTTGCAAAGACATCGATGACTTCTTTTTTATGTCTTTTGCCATACATGCGGCTGTTTAACCACTCCTGCTGTTTAGCTTCCTGCTCCGGCTGGATGATCGGAAGCTCATGATCTTCCTTGTAAGCCATGATGTCTTCAATGATACGGTTTCTCATCAGCAGCGCATCAAGGATGATCTCATCGCACTGTCCTAAGTTTTCTCGCAGTATTTCTAACTGGTTCATATGTTTTTCTCCTTCACTTTATCACTTTAAATCAATGATTTAAAATATTATACCAATTATAGCATAAGTTGAAAAGCATTGCATTATTAAATATAAATTTTTTAACAGTTCAGCCCACGCCATTCGAGGAGACGCCTGCAAAGCACGATTTCATCCTATGCGCAGTTAACTTTGCGCATCATTGGGCGCGCACCTCATCACCTGCAAAATGTGCGCATTCATGCAAGCATGATTTACACATTTTTGTCGGTGATGGCTGAACTGTTAAAAAAATTTAAAAAATTTGAAAAAAAGGCTTGCATTTTTTAAAACTACGAGGTATACTAGGTCTTGCGTTGAGATAACGCAACGACATGCGCCTCTAGCTCAGTTGGCAGAGCACCTGACTCTTAATCAGGGTGTCCAGGGTTCGAACCCCTGGAGGCGCACTCAAAGGGCTACAGAGTTTTCTCTGTAGCCTTTTTTCGTGTAATAGGAAATTCCGATGAATTTCCTATTACACAAAAAATTTCGTTCTATGATAGATCTTTCATTCAATGGTAGATGGTATGGTGCTGATTTTATCATACGCATAGATTACAGAGGTAGACATGAATATACTGACATTAGAAAACATTGAGAAAAATTATTCTGAGCGCAGGCTGTTCGATCAGGCTTCCTTCTATTTACAGGAGGGGGAGAAGGTCGGTATCATCGGCATCAACGGCACCGGAAAATCCACCTTGCTTCGCATGATGGCAGGCGAGGAGGAACCGGACGGCGGGCGGATCGTGAGGGCAAATCACGTGGTAGTGCGCATGCTGCCCCAGCAGCCGGTATTCGGTGAGCACATGAACGTGCTGGAAGCGGCGCTGGATGGACAGCGTGCGGAATATTCTACAGATCATTTTACCCTAGAGGCGAAAGCCAGACAGATGCTGGCGGAGCTCGGCATCACGGATGTGGGTCAGAACGTACAGGTGCTTTCCGGCGGACTGAAAAAGCGTGTGGCGATTGTGGCGACACTGCTCAGCGAAGCGGATATCCTGATCATGGACGAGCCGACGAACCATCTGGACAGCAGGACAGCGCAATGGCTCGAGAATTATCTAAAGAGCTACAAGGGCGCACTCGTTCTGGTCACACATGACCGCTATTTTCTGGATAGCGTTGTCAACCGCATCGTGGAGATCGATAAAGGTCAGATGTACAGCTATGATGCCAATTATGCCGGATTTCTGGAGCTGAAGGAGGCGCGTGAGCAGATGGAGGACGCAGGGGAGCGCAAGCGCCAGTCCATTCTGCGCGTCGAGCTGGAATGGGTGAAAAGAGGTGCCAGAGCGCGCACGACGAAGCAGAAGGCACGCTTGGAGCGTTATGAGGAGCTGAAAAACCGTCATGCGCCGGTGCGGGACGGCAGTGTGGAGCTGTCGTCGATCACAAGCCGGCTGGGAAGGACGACCGTGGAGCTGCATCAGGTGAGCAAGGCATACGACCGCCCGCTGTTTACGGATTTCAATTATATTTTCCTGAAGGGGGACCGTATCGGTTTTATCGGTGAGAACGGCTGCGGCAAAACGACGATGATGAAGCTGATCGCCGGGCTGGTGCAGCCGGACAGCGGCGAAGTCGTGGTAGGACAGACCGTAAAGATCGGTTATTATTCGCAGGAATGGGAAAATGACCCGTCGAAGGGGATCGCATATATGGATCCGCAGGCGCGTGTGATCGACTATATCCGAGATACCGCAGAATACGTGCGCACGGAGGACGGGCTGGTCTCCGCATCGGCGATGCTGGACAAGTTTTTATTTCCGCCGCAGGAGCAGTATGCGCGCATCGAAAAGCTGTCGGGCGGTGAGAAAAAGCGTCTGAATCTGCTGCGCGTCTTGATGGAAGCCCCGAATGTGCTCATTCTGGATGAGCCGACCAATGATCTGGACATTCGGACATTGACGATTTTAGAGGATTATCTCGATCATTTTGACGGCATTGTGATCGTGGTATCGCATGACCGTTATTTTCTGGATCGCATGACCAGACGGCTGTTTGCGTTTGAGGAGAACGGAATCCGCCAGTTTGAGGGCAATTACAGTGAGTATGCACTGGTGCGGGAGATGGAGCAGGCACAGTCCGCAGAAGCATTTGCCGGAAAAGCGCCTGCCGCACGGACGGAGGAAGCGTCCGGTGAAGCATTGACCCGTGCGCAGGAGCGTGAACGGCAGGGACGCGCACATGCGGCAAAGGTGAAGTTCAGCTACAAGGAGCAGCGGGAATATGAAACGATTGAGGATGATATTTCCGCACTGGAACAGAAGTTAGAGGATATTGACAACGAGATGGCGGCAAATGCCACGAATGCGGCGAAGCTGCGGGAACTGCTGGAGGAAAAAGAAAGCACGGAGCAACTGCTGGAGGAAAAGCTGGAGCGCTGGGAGTATTTAGAGGAGCTGGCAGCCAAATTATAATACACAATCTAAGGAAATGCTGATTAAAGCGTTTCACGCGCCGGATTTGCGCTGCGAAGCAGCAATTTCCCATGCAAATCCGTGCGATCCGCCGGAGGCTGCTAAGGAAATGCTGATTAAATCAGCATTTCCTTAATAGATTAAGGAGTTCCTGAAATGCCCTGTGGATGCGGTTGCAGCGTTCTTGGAAACGGCAGCTTCGGCGCAGGTGATGACAGCAGGAGTGAAAACAACGATGTCGCTTAGGCTTTTTATTCATAGCAATCAATTCCCCGGGAGGAGTGGATTTATGATATAGCTTATGCGGCATCGTTTTGTTATGTGTTAAGAATATTTGATTTTATCTGCGCGCTGCGATCAGCTTGCAGATCGGATTGCCGAGGGAGGAAAATTTTTCCTCATATTCGGTCATGATATTGCCCTCGCACAGCTCTGGCGTGTGATGCAGGTCGAAGGTGTGGGCGGTCAGCTTCCAGATGGGGGATGCGTTGATCTCCTCCAGCGAGAAGTCGAACAGTCCACGGTTATCGGTCTTGAACTCGATCGTGCCGTCCGGTGTGAGGATCCGGTCGTACCGCGCGAGAAAATCGCTGGATGTGAGCCGTCGTCTGGCGTGCCTGTCCTTCGGCCACGGATCGGAGAAATTCAGATAGATCCGTGAGATCTCGTCCGGTGCAAATATCTCGGGCAGCTCTGCGGCATCCATGCAGATAAACAGCAGGTTTTTCGGGGGCTGTTCGGGATCGATCTTTTGGATGGCACGCAGCAGCACGCTCGTGTAGCGCTCAATGCCGATGTAATTGATCTCTGGGTGGGCGGCTGCCTGTCCGAACAGGAACTGTCCTTTTCCCATGCCGACCTCGATATGGATCGGATGGTCCGCACCAGATTCAAATTTCTGATTCCAGTGTCCGCGGTAGTCCGCGGGCTGCTCTATGGCATAAGGGCATGCGGCGACTGCCGCATCTGCGCCGGGAATGTTTCGTAATCTCATGTTTTCTATTCGTCTCCTAAAAAAGTCTTGCGTTCGCTTATTCCGGATATTATACTAAGATAGGATATTACTAAAATCAAGCTAAAAATGGGGAAATTATGAAAAAAATCAGATATAGAGTAATTTGCATGTTGGCAGCGTTGCTGTTTATCATTCAGTCGGTAGTACCGGCATCTGCAAAGGAGACATGGCCTAAAATGCCGCAGGTGGCGGCTCCGTCCTTCTGTGTGATGGATATTTCGACCGGGACGATTTTGTATGACCGGAATATGGATGAGGTCAATTATCCCGCGAGTATCACGAAGATCATGACGGCTTTGCTGGCAGTGGAGAACTGTTCGCTGGATGAGACTGTTACTTTTTCTGAGAAGGCGGTGTATGGCAACGAGGGCGATACGTCGCATATTTCGCGCGATGTCGGCGAGAAAATGACGATGGAGGAGTGTCTCTACGGCATGATGCTCGAATCTGCCAATGAGTGTGCATGGGCGATCGGAGAGCATGTCGGCGGTTCGATGGACGAGTTTACCAAAATGATGAATGAGCGGGCTGCGTCGCTGGGCTGTACGAATACGCATTTTAACAACCCGAACGGTCTGCCGGACGAGGATCACTGGACAAGCGCACATGATATGGCGCTGATCGCGGCAGAGGCATATAAAAATGAGACGTTCCGCGTGATCGTGGGGGCAAAGTCCTATACGATCCCTCCGACCAACAAGCATGAGGCAGAGACTCCGCTGCACAATCATCACAAAATGATCTATCCGTACCACGGGGACTATGCATATCTGTACGATTATGCGACCGGAGGAAAAACCGGATATACGACCGTAGCCGGGAATACGCTGGTCACTTTTGCGGAAAAAGATGGTTTGTCGCTCGTCTGTGTCGTGATGCGGGAGCAGACTCCAAACCATTATGTCGATACACGGACGCTGTTTGATTATTGCTTTGATCATTTTAAGCTGCTGAAGGTGGCAGAATATACGGAAAATACGCAGACAGACGGGGAGGAGGATTCGTTTGCCTCGATTGATGAGGACGCGGTCGTGATCTTGCCGGAGTCCGCAGATTTTTCGGATCTGCAGGTGCAGACGGTGTATGACAGCAGTGATGAGGATGTGCTCGGCACGTTTGTCTATACTTATGCGGATCACGAGGTCGGCAGTGCGGATGTGCGTATGAACGAGATTTCCTCCGATGGCTATGAATTTACAGAGAACGTGAATGATGACGGAGCGGACGATCAGGAGGAAACCGACAATACGGCGAGTGAGCCACATACGGAGGATGAGTCTCCGACGGAAGAACAGTCATCGGAAAAACCGCACGGTATCAATATCGAGATCAATGTCCGTACGGTGGCGGCTGCGGCAGGCGTGATCCTGCTGGTGGTTGTGCTCGTATTGATCATTTGCTGGATCGTGACGCATTCTTATCTTATCCGGCAAAAAATCGCCGGCAGAAGAAGCCGGAGAGCCGAGAGAAAACGTTACCGGACGATACATGATACGCGCAAGAGCTACAGAAGAAAGAGGCGGCAGGAAAAGAAGAGTAAAAAACTGAGGTTTTAGTCGAATGTTATTGGAACAGTTACAAACCTACGACAAGACGGATCTGTATCCGTTTCATATGCCGGGACACAAGAGACATCTGGAGCTGCCGGCGGATGCCTATCATATGGACATCACAGAAATTGATGGCTTTGACAACCTGCATCACGCGCAGGGGATTTTGCGGGAGGAACAGCAGCGGCTGGCGGATTATATCGGCGTCAGACGCTGCTTTTTCCTCGTGAATGGAAGTACGTGTGGCATTCTGGCGGCGATTTCTGCCGCTGCGCCGCGGGGCAGCCGGATACTGATGGCGCGCAATTCGCATAAAGCGGCTTATCATGCCGTGGATCTGCGGGGGCTGGAGGTGCATTACTGTTATCCTGCGGTCAGTGCCTTTGATATACAGGGCGCGGTTTCACCGGATGTGATCGCACAGGCCCTGGAGTCAGATCCCCAGATCCGGGCGGTGTATATCACGAGTCCGACGTATGACGGTGTCGTGTCCGATATTGCATCGATCGCACGGATCGTACACAGCTATGGGCTGCCGCTCATCGTGGATGAGGCGCACGGGGCGCATTTTGGGATGCATCCGACCTGTCCGCGCTCTGCGACGGGCTGTGGGGCAGATGTTGTCATCCAGAGTGTGCATAAGACGCTGCCAGCATTTACACAGAGCGCGGTGCTGCATGTGTGCTCGGACCGGGTGTCAGAGGAGGAGCTGGAGCGTTTTCTGGGGATCTATGAGAGCAGTTCGCCTTCCTATCTTCTGATGGCTGGGATGAGCCGCCTGGTTCCTTTTCTGCTGGAAAACGGCGCGCGGCTGTTCGCGGCGCTGGATGAGAATCTAAGCCGTTTTTATGAGCGGAGCAGACGGCTGCGGTGTCTGCATGTGATTCAGGAGGAGGATTTTGGCGCGGATTGTGCATTTGCGCGCGACCGGTCGAAGATCCTGATCAGCACGGGTGGCTGTCATATGGATGGAAAACAGCTCTATGACAGCCTGCTGTCCGACTATCATTTGCAGATGGAGATGTGTTCGGGTGAGTATGTGACTGCGCTGTGTTCCCTGATGGACACGGCGGAGGGCTTTGAGCGGCTGGCGGCAGCGCTGGAGGAGATCGACAGGCAGGCAGAGCCCTCCGATGGGAAACCGCGCAGCTTTGTGGCGCGGATGTACCGCGTGCGGGAGTCGGTGTGTCCGATCGCGGATGCGATGGATGCCGGGCGCAGGGAACGTGTGGGCTGGGATGAAGCGGCTGGCAGGGTCAGCGGCGAGTATGTGTATCTCTATCCGCCCGGAATACCGATGCTCGTGCCGGGTGAACGGATCGATGCCGCGTTTGCGGCGGATGTGTGTGAATTGCTGGCGCGCGGGCTGGACGTAGAGGGACTGCGGGATAAAACGGCGCAGTCTATCGAGGTGCTAAAATAGAGGTGCTGACGCAGGGACGCGCCGCCCGCTGGCATGACATACTAATTGCAATGACGTAAAGATTAGGTTATACTGAATAAAGCAGAAAGGATCAAGAGACAATGGGATATATATTTTGTCTTATGGGAAAAAGCTCCTCGGGCAAGGACACGGTCTATCAGAGACTATTGCAGCAGGAGGATCTGGGGCTGCGGCGGCTGGTGACAGGCACGACCCGTCCGATCCGTGAGGGCGAACAGAACGGGGAGACGTATTATTTTTATACGGATGAGCAGTTTGCGCAGCTGCGCGCAGACGGCAGAATCATCGAGAGCCGTTCTTATCACACCGTACATGGTCTCTGGCACTATTTTACAGTGGCAGATGAACAGCTTGATCCTGCGCACGGCGATTATCTGACGATCAATACGTTAGAGGCATATTTGAAGCTGAGGGACTATTTTGGCACGGAGCGTCTGATTCCGCTTTATCTGGATGTGGATGACGGTCTGCGGCTGCAGCGGGCACTGGAGCGTGAGCGCAGGCAGCAGGAGCCGAAATACAAGGAGATGTGCCGCCGTTTTCTGGCGGATGAGGAAGATTTTTCCGCAGAAAAGCTAAAAAACGCGCACATACAGCCGATATTTGAAAATATAGTGTTAGATCAGACACTAGAACAGCTTGGCACATATATAAAGAGCATTAAGAACGGGTGAGCAGCGGACGACCGGAATCGGGATAAACTCGCACAGGAGCTCGTTGAGGACGAAAAACACAGCAGTATCGGGAAGATCGAGCATCTGCTGAGGGATATTTTAACGTAAGGAGACACGTATGGCAGCTTTTTCGGATATATTGGGAAATGAACAGGTGATCGAGCATCTGCAAAATGCGATCCGCATGGATAAGGTAAGCCATGCATACATTCTGAACGCGCCGCAATCGGCAGGCAAAATGATGATCGCAGAGGCGTTTGCGAGTGCCCTGCAATGTGAAAAAAAAGGCGTAGAGCCGTGCGGTATCTGTCATTCGTGCAAGCAGGCGCAGTCTCATAACCAGCCGGATATTATCTATGTACAGCATGAAAAACCGAATACGATCGGTGTGGATGACATCCGTATGCAGATCAATCAGGACATAGCGGTCAAGCCTTACAGCAGTCCTTATAAGATCTACATTGTGGATGAGGCTGAGAAAATGAATGTGCAGGCGCAGAATGCACTGTTAAAGACGATCGAGGAGCCTCCGGCTTACGGTGTGATCCTGCTTCTTACAACCAACGCAGACACATTTTTGCCGACAATTCTGTCCAGATGCATTCGTCTGGATTTAAAGCCCGTGGCCGCAGATAAATTAAAAGCATATCTGATGAAATCCTGTGGTGTCGTGGATTATCAGGCGGATGTGTGTGTGGCATTTTCGCAGGGCGTGGTAGGAAAAGCGATCGCATTGGCGTCGTCCGCACATTTTAACGAGATCAAGGATGCGGCGTTGCAGCTCGTGAAGCGGATCAGCGACATCGAGCTGTCTGAAATGATCGGTGCGGTGAAGCATATCAGCGAGTACAAGCTGGAGATCAACGACTTTCTCGATATACTGATGATCTGGTATCGGGATGTATTGTTATATAAGGCAACGGCAGATGTAAACAGCCTGATCTTTAAGGATGAAGTGTATGAGATCAAAAAGCAGGCGAATACATCCTCTTATCACGGGATCGAATGCAAGCTGAATGGGCTGGAAAAGGCAAAGACACGCCTGAACGCAAACGTGAACTTCGACCTTGTGATCGAGCTGTTGCTCTTGACATTAAAGGAGAATTAACATGACAAAAATAGTAGGAATTCGTTTCCGCAATGCGGGAAAAATATATTATTTCGATCCGAACGATCTCGAGATGCAGGTGGGCGACCATGCGATCGTCGAGACTGCCAGAGGGGTCGAATACGGAACGGTACTGATCGCTCCGCGCGAGGTGGAGGATGATACGGTCGTACAGCCGTTAAAGTCGGTGGTTCGCATCGCGACCGAGGAGGATGACAAGACACTGCAGCGCAACAAGGAGCGCGAAAAGAGTGCATACAAGACCTGTCAGGAAAAGATCGCCAAGCACGGACTGGATATGAAGCTCGTGCAGGCGGAGTATACCTTTGACAGTAATAAGCTGCTGTTTTATTTTACGGCGGACGGCAGAATCGATTTCAGGGAGCTTGTCAAGGACCTCGCGGGTGTATTCCGCACCCGTATCGAGCTGCGCCAGATCGGTGTCAGGGATGAGACAAAGATGCTCGGAGGCATCGGCATCTGCGGGCGGGAGCTGTGCTGCTGCTCATATCTGTCCGATTTCGTTCCGGTGTCGATCAAGATGGCGAAGGAGCAGAACCTGTCTTTAAACCCGACCAAGATCTCCGGTGTCTGCGGCAGACTGATGTGCTGCCTGAAAAATGAGCAGGAAACGTATGAGTATCTGAACAGCCGCCTGCCGGGTATCGGTGATCCGGTGAAAACCGTGGATGGTTCAACCGGTGAGGTACAGAGCGTGAATGTGCTCCGCCAGAAGGTGAAGGTGCTCGTGGAAGTGGATGACGAGAAGGAGCTGCGGGAATATGATGTAGAGGAGCTGGAGTTCCAGCCGCGCAAAAAGAACACAAAGGTTTCTTTTAAGGAGCTGAAGGAGCTGTCGGGGCTCGAGGACGAGCAGACCGAATCCGCAGACCGCAAGCCGGAGGGAAAGCCGGAGGGCAGAGAACGCGAAAAACGCGACGGAAGAAACCGGCGCGAGCGCGACCAGAACCGCCGCGAAAACCACGAGAATCGCGAAAACCGCGAGCCGCGGGAGAAAAAGGATCGCGACCGCAATTCTAACAACAACAACAATAATAACAATAAAAACCAGAACCGCGAGCGCAGAAACCGCGGCGGCAAAGACCGTGCAAATATGAACGGTAATGGAAATACAAATGCAAATGCGAATGGAAAGGATCGGGCAGATCGTGGGGACAGAGCAAATCGCGGAGGAGAAAACACCTCCTCAGAGAGCAAATAATACGGATTTGTTAAAGCCGGGCGAGCGGCTGGATGATC
This sequence comes from Oscillospiraceae bacterium, assembly GCA_963640395.1. GTDB lineage: Bacteria > Bacillota > Clostridia > Lachnospirales > Lachnospiraceae > W0P33-017. The sequence continues at coordinate 12,514 of CAVHZH010000005.1, read as the reverse complement.
TGGAACGGAACGGCTACCGGATCATTCAGGATCCGAAACGGTTCTGTTTTGGCATGGATGCGGTGTTGTTGTCCGGTTTTGCACAGGTGAAGCCGGGGGAGGGGGTGCTTGATCTCGGAACGGGAACAGGCATTATCCCGATTTTGCTGGAGGCAAAAACAAAGGGACTGCATTTTACCGGGCTGGAGCTGCAAAAGGAGAGTGCTGACATGGCGCGGCGCAGCGTCGCCTGCAATGGTCTGAAGGAAAAGATCGACATTGTGACAGGTGATATCAAGGATGCTTCGACATTGTTTGGAGCATCTTCTTTTGATGTGATCACGACAAATCCGCCGTATATGATCGGTCAGCATGGCTTACAGAATGCGAATGCGGCAAAGACGATCGCCAGACATGAGATCTGTTGTACCCTAGAGGATGTTGTAGCCCAGAGCGCAAAGCTGCTAAAGCCCAGAGGCAGGATGTACATGGTGCATCGTCCGTTCCGGCTCGTCGAGATCTGCTGTCTCATGCATCAGTACGGGATCGAGCCAAAGCGCATGCGGCTGGTCTATCCGTTTGCGGATAAAGAACCGAATATGGTGCTCATCGAGGGTCTGCGAGGCGGAAATGCCAGAATGACAGTGGAAAAGCCGCTCATTATTTTCAAAGAACCCGGAATCTACACGGAGGAGATCACAGACGTTTATGGATACTAGAGGAACGCTATATTTATGTGCGACACCGATCGGAAATCTCGAGGACATCACGTACCGCGTGCTGCGCACATTAAAGGAAGTGGATCTGATCGCAGCCGAGGATACGAGAAATTCGATCAAGCTGCTGAACCATTTTGAGATCCATACACCGATGACGAGTTATCATGAGTATAATAAGATCGAGAAAGCCTATCAGCTCGTGGATCAACTGCGTCAGGGGAAAAATATCGCGCTGATCACGGATGCAGGCACACCGGGGATCTCAGATCCCGGGGAGGATCTCGTGCGGATCGCGTTGGAGGAGGGCATGTCCGTGACCTCGCTGCCCGGTGCGGCGGCATGTATCACGGCGCTCACGATGTCAGGACAGCAGACGCGCAGATTTGCGTTCGAGGCTTTTCTGCCGAGGGAGAAAAAGGAGCGTGCAAAGGTGCTTGAGGAATTAAAGGACGAGACACGCACGATCATTCTCTATGAAGCACCGCATCATTTGGCCGCGACGCTCACACAATTGCGTGAGACACTCGGAAACCGGTCGATCTCGCTGTGCAGGGAGCTCACGAAAAAATATGAGGATGTTCAGAAAACGACATTGGACGATGCCTTATTATATTATAAGGACAATGAACCCCGCGGAGAATATGTCCTTGTAGTAGAAGGAAAAGACCGCCGCGAGCTGGAGGCTGAGGCACAGCGTGCGTGGGAGCAGATGACAGTCAGTGAACATATGGCGATCTACGAGGCGCAGGACATACCAAAAAAAGAGGCGATGAAGCTGGTCGCCAAAGACCGGGGTATCTCCAAGCGAGAGGTCTATCAGGCGTTGCTGGATGCAGAGGCATGAGGATAATACAACGGCAGATAGCTTTTAATAATTGAAAAAGGTGCAGGCCCGATCGCGAGCAATGCCTGATGAAATGATTTGTCAGTGTAATCAGAGCCGTATCGGAGGCAGGCATCTTTTTTTAGCTCCAGAAATTCGAGATAGCCGACATAATACTTTAAGTAATTCGCGGGAGTCTCTACGACAAGCTCATATACGTGGTCGGCAGTTTCCACAGAGGTGATCCCATAATCAGAGAGAAATTCGAGTACAATATCGCGGTCCCAGCCCTCATAGTGGATGCCGATGTCGATCGATGCATAGAGGCTGAGCGTGGCGGCTGCATTGAGCTGCAGCGCATGGGCAAGCGCCGGGTCGAGTCCGGCATACTCATAGGAGCACATTTCCACGTAGGTCGCCCATCCTTCCGTATATCCGCCAAAGGACATGATATGGCGCAGCGGTGTGAGCCCCTGCTCGTAGGAGGATACCGTTTCGTACAAATGTCCGGGATAGCCCTCGTGTGCCAGCGTGGTAAACAGCTCAAGGTCGGAGCGCTCATACGCAGGATTGATGTAAATATTGTTTTCGTCCGGGTCATCCATTGGCGCAGTCAGGTAAAACGCGGGCGAGAGAAATGACTGCATCGCGGGCTCAACCGTTTTGATCTCATAGGAGTGTTCCGGTGCTTGCGGAAAATCGGCGCTCATGCAAGCCTTTAAGTGCTCAACCATCTGCTCCGGGGTGTTCCACGCGAGGTTTACCTGAGCCGGGTCGGACATCTGGGACAAAATATCCGGGTTTGAGCGGATGATTTTTGCCAGTTGAGACAGATTTGCTTGTCTTTTTGATGCGATCATCTCATCGAGCTCATCGACCGGGCGCGTGCTTGCCGTGGATTTCTGGACGAGATAGGCATAGTAGTCCGCACCATCCGGGAGCTGGCAGAGTCCGCCATTGTGTGTAGAAGTACCGCGCAGACGGACGAGACATTCGCGCAGCGATTCGTAGGCGGGGATCAGGCTGTTCTCGATCAGCGCATCATGCTCGCGCAGATAGCTTACGCGGTCGTCTGCGGTCAGCTCTTCGACCTGCTGTAATTTGTCCGGAAAGGTCTCACGCAGGCAGTTGAAGGACGGTTCGGCGAGGAGAGAGGCGATCTGGTCTGCGATAGCATCCGCCGCAAAGGATGGCATAAACAGCCCTTTGGCGGACTTGCGTTCCTCAAAATCTATGATCTGTACAAAATAGGACGGTGCACAGTCGATCAGCGCGAGATAGTTTTCGATATCCGTGCGGCTGCGGAACGTATATTCCGCGAGCAGAACCGGCAGCTCCGCCTGTATGCCGTTGATGGCATTCAGCGGTTCTTCGTAGTCATAATAGCTGCACCCTTTCAGGTTCTGGTCGATCGAGTAGCTCACGATGTCATAGGTCAGGCGGTCACCCGCCGCAAGTGCATCATAGTCATACTGCTGCAGGGCAGCTTTGATGTTTTCACATGACAGGCGGGTGGCAAATCGGTCTGCCTCGGAGAGTGAGCCGAGGGCGATTTTATAGTCCTCAATGCCGTAGGCTGCCGGATCTGCGAGCGTATAATGCAGCGCAAGCGTATCCGAGGCGAGCTGCTCTTGGAACAAAAGCTGTGTGTAGGAGGAAAAGTCCGGCTGCTTTATCGCTTGTATGGAGGAAAAAGCGGACATGCCGCAGGTAAAGAGTATGGCAATGCATAGTCCCAGACTCAGCAGCCGGAGCTCCCATTTGGTTTTATTATCAATCCACTTTTCAAATTTCTTTTTTAATTCGATCATGGCTTTACTGATTGCCCTTTCCCTGAGACTATGCTAAAATAAAACCCTAATTCTTATGTCTTTAGATTCTATGTGTCGAATCCCTGTCCTATGAATAAAAGGTTGCCGGTACGAGTGGACGGTAACGATCAAAATGGAGGGAGGACATATACATGAACAAGCATCGTCCGGGATTTGGACGCATGTTCGCGGCATTGGGCGGCATTCTGCTCGCAGTCTGCCTGTTCTGCGGAACGGCTGCCGCATCAGATTTATATCAGGAAGTTCTGAAATTTGATTCCTATGGCAATTTACAAATGACCACACATGATAAACGGGCGGCTAGCGGCATAAAATACCGCACGATCGGCTGGACGCTCAAGCGCTGGCAGGGAGAAGTCCCGGCAAATGCACGCGCCCGCATCCGGCTGACGCAGGAGGGAGTTTCCTATGCAGACCCGGAGGACAGCGCTTATGTTTATACCCATTTTTTCTGCGATAAGGGCGAGATCTTTGCGCGGATCGGGGAAGCGTCGGCAGACTGGCAGACCGGGCTCTACCAGCGGGGAGGGATGGTCTATCTGGATGCAGTCATGACCGTTGTGGAAAATGGCAGGGCGCTCGGCTGGATCGATGCGGACGGCGTGCTGCACGGCGAGGTCTATACGACGGCGGAAGGGATCATGAATGCCAGAAATTGGGCGGATGCCGAGGAGCTGCGCACACATTTTAACAAGGCGGTCTATTTTCCGGCGATACCGGATCTGGTCGATGAGCCGGATGATATCGAGCTGGAGGATGAGCTCCGGCTCGTCTATGGAAAAACAGAATGTGCGCAAAATGAGGTATCGCTTCGCGCGGCACCGTTTGAAGAACCGGCGTTTGATGTGGAGCAGGCGATTCCGACGGGAGAACCGGTCGTGGCGGGCGGCGCGCTGCAAAAGTATTTTTACGAATGCATACTGACACATTATCACGGACTGGTAACGGTTCCGGTCGCGTTAAATGTCACATATACCTATAGTTATCAGACGGAGGAGGGGCTGGCAAAGGGCAGCTACCAGACACAAATGACGCTGTACGTGCAGCGCCCGTACTCCTATTACCGGATCAAGGATCTCAAAATCTATACGCTGGAGCGCGTGCGCGTGGAAAATGAGGCATTGCCGGAGGGGGCTGTGGAATGCAGAGATCTGTATACGATAAAGGTCGATCTGCGGCGCGATCAGGAGCAATATATGGAGCTGCCGCAGGCTTCGGGCAGCGTGTACGGCGGAGATGTCTCGGAGGGAAGCTGCCTGTCGATGGAGCAGCTGCAGCAGATCGCGGAACAACTGGCGGGCGATGTGCGTGTGCGCAATGACCGTTTTGGGATAGACGACGAGCTCTTATTGGAAGATGGGTATGTGGATCGGGAAACACCCGGAGCGGTGTACCAGAAGGGCGCGCGCCAGCAGCAATTTCGTACGCAGGAGCTGGCGATTCCGCATACAAAGCAAAACGGCGGCTACCAGACAGATGCGTGGGCGGTCTACCGGAATCTGTACGGAACGGGCAGCAGGCAAAAAACGGTCAGACAGGTCAATGATGTGACCGTACATACACCCGTCGTCTGCAAAGGCGGTATCACGGATGACATCGCGCACAACCAGCAGGTCGTACCGACAAAGTATCTGTCATTGGTACTGGGGCGTTCCTTTACGGTCGGCATTTCGACGTATGACACGCACCGGGAAGCGCCGGGTTATGGAACACGCGATTATAAAAAATACGTCGGACGGCGTCAGATCCGTTTTCCGTTCACGGTTTATCTGGGGCAGACTGCCTGTGAAGCAGATACGTGGATCGATCTGCCGGAGAGCAGGCAGACGTTTGAGCTGCCGGTCGGTGTGGCGGAGGGCGATTACCGCATCCGCTACCGGACGATCGCAAAAAACGCATCGGCGGTGCATGGCGGGATAGACCGGAATGGCTATCTGTCAAATCTGGAATTGTCGGAATACGGGGCATATGATGAGCTGACCGTGACTGTGATTGGCAGGATGTATGATCTCGCGATCACGGATATTGTAGATTATCCGCGCTGGCGCAGCGTCTTTTATACGGCAGACGGAACGAAAAAGCAGACATTTTTCTGGATCGGAAAAAAGGATGCGGACGGAGATGCATTGTCCGTGCGGCAGTCGGGCGGCATTTTTCCGGTTTTAGCGGGGGATCATCCATATAATCCGACGGCACACGCAGTCGGGCTGGGCTACCGGGTGAAGCTCCGGCTCAAAACGATCGGAAATATGCGCGGCACGCAGGCGCAGATCGTAGCAGTTCCTTCCTATTATTATATATCTGAAGATGGCACAGAACGCAGGCGGGTACGGCTGTACCGTAAGGAGGATCTGACAGAAATATGTCCGAGACTCGTATTTTCGGCTGCCAATCGGAGATTTTCCGGTATCTATGAGAAAAATGTCGCGGATCCGTTGATCTGTGCGCAGTCGCTGCAGATCTGGGATGGCGAGTATCAGCTTCCGGCTGATGTGCGGATCGTGGATGCGAATATCGATCTGGATGCATATATCCGCAGCCGCGGCGGGCGGCTCAGCCAGAACGCATCGGTTTTTTACAGGGACGGCTATCTGCTCGTCAGCTTCGAGCTGCGCTCGTATCCGGACCGCACAGGCGCAGCGCATTTGAGCTATGAAAATGCGTCCAACAGCCGGCAGGGATATTGTAATATGTGGCAGATGCAGGGCTTTTCACATGTGCGGACCGACCGGCTGGGACACACCTATTCGTTTGCGGACGGTGATTGCCTGTTGTTCGACATCCGCCACAGCCTGTACACGGACTATGAGAGCTGGGGCACGCATTGAGTGGACGGTGAGACGGATGCCATGCTCTGAGCGCGGATGGCCAGGGCATTATGGCATCAGGGCACGGCGTGAGACAGAAAAATGCGTATGATTGACTGTCAAAAATAAGGGCAAAGAGAGCGTTGTCAGATCGCGGAAAATAGGCTACTATGAGAGGTAGGAAATTACAAAATTTTTGCGGGAGGTGTATGCGATGTCAGAAGCAATTCAGAAATTTTTACAGATGGTGAAGGAGTCGGACAATATCGTATTTTTTGGCGGAGCGGGAGTGAGTACGGAGAGCGGCATTCCGGATTTTCGGAGCGTAGACGGCTTGTACAATCAAACCTATGACTATCCGCCGGAAACGATTCTCAGTCACAGCTTTTATCTGGCGAAGCCGGAGGAGTTTTACCGGTTTTACAGGGCGAAGATGCTCTGCCCCGATGTGCAGCCGAATGTGACGCACAAGGTACTCGCGAAGCTGGAGGAGGCGGGAAAGCTGCGCTCCGTGGTCACGCAGAATATCGATGGACTGCATCAGGCAGCAGGCTCCAAGCGTGTATGGGAGCTGCATGGCAGTGTCCACCGCAATTATTGCCAGCACTGCGGCAAGCTGTTTGATGCGCGTTATATTATGGAATCACCCGATCCCGTACCGCTCTGTGATGCGTGCGGCGGCAGGATCAAGCCCGATGTCGTGCTCTATGAGGAGGGGCTGGATAACGAAACCGTGAATCAGGCGATCCATGACATCAGCAAGGCGGACATGCTCATCATCGGCGGCACATCGCTCGCAGTCTATCCGGCAGCAGGGCTGATCGACTATTATCGTGGAAACAAGCTCGTGTTGATCAACAAAACGGCGACACCGATGGACAGTCGCGCAGACCTTGTGATTCAGGATGGTCTCGGAGCGGTGTTCGGACAGATCGAGATATAATATATTATAGAAGGAAAGTAACTGTTCAGGACAGCCCGAAGCACGCACTGCTGAGGGTGTATGAACATGATTCAGGGGTGCAAAATCCCATCGGCGTAGCCGATTCTCATGGATTTTGCATTTGTAACTGTGAGGGTACTGAACAGTTACGAAGGAAAACATCATGGAATACAAGGTAGGAGATATTGTTACATTAAAAAAAGGACATCCCTGCGGCAGTCATGACTGGAAGATCCTGCGTGTCGGCGCGGATTTCCGGCTGGAATGTCAGGGCTGTGGACATCAGATCATGATCGCACGGAAAATCGTGGAAAAGAACACGAAAGATTTAAGGAGCAAGTAGAGCGCATGGAAAAAGATGTCCGAAACCCGAAAATACAACAAAAAGAGTGCTGAAACTGGCAAAAGGGCTTGATTTATCATAAAAAGCATGGTAAAATACTTTCTCGTGAACTATGTTTCCTTGCTCACTCCATAAATACAGTGGAGAGTGGGCCAGAGACCAAAAGGAGGTAAAAACGATGCACAATTATGAATTAGCACTCATTGTGAATGCCAAGATCGAAGACGATGCAAGAACCGCTACCGTAGAGAAGGCAAAGGATTACATCACTCGTGCCGGTGGAACCATCACAGATGTTGAGGATTGGGGCAAGAAGAAGTTAGCTTATGACATCCAGAAGATGAGCGAAGGCTTCTACTACTTCATTCACTTTGATGCAGAGGCTACCGTGCCTGCGGAAGTTGAAAGCAATGTCCGTATCATGGACAACGTTCTTCGTTTCTTGTGTGTAAGAACAGACGAGAAATAAGATAGGAGAACCGAATGAATAAGGTTATTTTGATGGGTCGTCTGACCCGTGATCCTGAGGTACGTTATTCTCAGGGCGAGAATGCAACAGCGATTGCAAGATATACGTTAGCAGTAGACAGACGCGTGAGCCGCAACAATCAAAATGGCGACCAGACCGCTGATTTTATTCAGTGTGTAGCATTCGGCCGTTCCGGCGAGTTCGCAGAGAGATATCTGCACAAGGGAATCAAGATTGTTGTGACAGGCAGAATCCAGACCGGATCCTATACGAACAAGGACGGGCAGCGTGTATACACGACCGACGTTGTCGTAGAGGATCAGGAATTTGCCGAGAGCAAAAGTGCAGCCGCACAGAATAACGGCGGCGGATATGTTCCTGCTGACAGACCGTCACCCAGCGATGCAGGGGACGGCTTCATGAATATCCCCGAGGGTATTGATGAGGAATTACCGTTTAATTAAAGACTAACAGGAGGTAGAGAGCTATGCCTTACAATAAGAGTGACAGAGACGGCGCTCCGGCAAAGAGACGCCCGATGCACAGAAGAAAAAAAGTATGTGTATTCTGTGGAAAAGACAATGTGATCGATTACAAGGATACCAACAAGTTAAAGAGATATATCTCTGAAAGAGGTAAGATTCTTCCCAGAAGAATTACCGGAAACTGTGCAAAGCATCAGCGCGCACTGACCGTTGCGATCAAGAGAGCACGCCACGTAGCATTGATGCCTTACGTTCAGGAGTAAATCAAAAACCACTTCATGGTGTATGCCGTGAGGTGGTTTTTTTGCTTCTGCAATAAATTAAGGAAACGCTGATTAAATCAGCATTTCCTTAAGTAAAAGTAAGAGCATGACCAAAAAACATAACATATGGCTGCCTCTCGGCGCGAATGGTAAATATATGGCGCGAATGGTATGCACAAGACCAAAAAAGTATGTTATAATAGAGTTACGTAACCGGTAGAAACACATCCGGTGCATAATTCAAAAGGAAGTGAGGAGGATGAAAATGAAAAACAAAACAACTCAAAAACTGAAACGACTGGCGATGTTCATGCTGGCATGCGCAGTCGCACTCACGGCAGTCCTGATGCCCGTACCGGCGAAAGCGGCAGACGCGAGCGCACCCGCAGTAGTGAAGCAGTACATCTTGCAGAAAGGGGAGAAATGGCAGCCTTCGATCTACAATACGGACAACAATGCAACGGTTACTTACAAGATCAACAAAAAGGCAGTCGCTACCGTGAATAAGAAGGGCGTTGTGACAGCGAAAAAGCCCGGCAAGGCGACACTGACCTACATCATCCGGACTGGCGGTCAGACCTACAAGGCCAAAACAGCCATTACCGTAAAGGCAAACATGGCATTGTACGAGTATGTAAAGCGCGCAAACACCGAATTGGCGATCATGTATGTGAGCTTCTATCAGGTGCTCGAGGAGGCTGGTCTGCTTAACGATCCGGACGTAGTGGAGTTAATGGATGAATATGGAGAGGTTGTCCTGACTGCGAATGATATTGTAAAGAATCCGGGCAATTATACGGACGATGAGATTCTGGATGAACTCGATGAGATCGAGGACATGGCAGAGTCTATGCTGGAGATGCTCGGCGCATGATGATAGGCAAATCTTTTTTAGGTGAAGAAATAATTGGGGAAAATAAAAGAAAGGGGAAATGAGAATGAAACACAAAAAGAACAAACAGTTTTTCGCCATGCTGACGGCTCTTGGTCTAACGCTCGCCATGGCACCTACGGCATTTGCTGCAGACGGTAGCGAATTGCAGGGCTCAGCCAGCAATGTTGGTTTGTGCAGTGGTGTTGTGCGAGTGTCGACCGGCGGTGCTGATTCGGGTAACAGCGACGTGCAGGATTTGACCGAAAGTGCTGATACCGGTGACAGCGCGTCGGAAGCACCGGTCGATGAGACCGAAACCGACAGCAGCTCACAGGATCAGATCGACGAAGCCACTGCAAACAGCATCGATGAGCAGGAGATGACCGAAACTGTGAATGCCGATACCAGCGGATTGCAGGATCTGATCAACGATGCTACTGGCGGCAGCACTATTACGCTGGACAAAGATTACACATTGACCGCACCGGTCACTATCGAAAAAGCCATCACCATTAACGGCAATGGAAATACCATTATCTATAATGGTACGGATAGTGCACTCAGCATTACAGCGACCGCAGCTGTCACTTTGGAAAATGTAAAGATCAATGCTGAAAGCAGCGGTGCATATGCGATTGCACTGACCAGTGCTCAGCCGGATCTCACTGTAACAGGCTGCGAGATCACAGCCCACACCCGTGGCATCAATATGTGTCCCGATAACGGCTGTATAAATGGCAAACTGACAGTCAGCAATTCAACGATCAGAAACTCTCAGATTTCTGATTATGCAAACGATACAACCGTGGGTGACACGCGTGGTATCGCTCTTTATGGAGTGAAGAACAGCACAATTGATATTACCGACAGTGATATAAAAGGATTTGGCTATTCTATCAACACCTCTGCAGATGCGGACACAAATGGTGTTCGTCTTGGTGGAAACACCTACAACGTGGCAAACAGCAACATTTGGGGCTGGTCTGCATTTAATGTTTGGACGGTTAAAAATACATTTAACATCACAAACAGCGACCTGCGCGGTATCAGTCGGCTGGACGGTGAAGATAATAATTTTGCCACCTTTGTTGTACAAAATGGAATTTATAAAAATGATAGCAGCAATGCAAATGTGGTGAATATGACGGGCGGATCTGTTTGGGCTTATAAATATGGAACAGCATCCCATACTGGATTCCTGGAAAGTTCTGAGTCTATCACACGGTTCAACTTTGATTTAGATGATGAAAGTAATAAAGTATATGTGTACTATACTGCAGGCTCAAGCGTATTTTCAATTCATGACCCGGGTGAAACGGTAAATGTCACAGGTCTTGAAAATGTTAAAGTGAGAACTCTGCCAGTTTCCTAAAAAATAAAAATTTGAGGTGATAACATGAAACAAGCGATTAAAGAAGGGCTCTCACTGCTGGTTGCGCTGACATTGATTTTAACCTCTATGTCTATTCCTACATTTGCCAGCGATGAAGAAAGTATTTTTACTGAGGGTGGAATCAGATATCAAATTTTAGATGAAGCCAGCTCAAGCGAAAAAGCCGTGGAAGTGATTTCATCTGAGGATAGAAATGATAAAGGGCAGATCCCTGATTCTACATATTCGGGGGGGGTGGAAATCCCGGCTATAGTTACGCATGGTGGCATAGAATATGCTGTGAAAGGCATTGGTAGCTCGGCATTTTTGGGTTCGAAAATTACCAGCATCACATTGCCCGAGGGACTGCAATACATTAACTACTCAGCTTTCAGTAAATGTTCCAATCTGAACAATATTACGATTCCGGCTTCCGTTACGCGAATTGGTGGTCCCAACGAACATTCTGTCTTTGGGGGAGACGGAATAGATCAAAATCCTTCTAATATTACAAGTATCACTTTTGCAGAAAATAGCCGGTTAGAAGAGATTGGTCCAATGGCGTTTGCAGGTTGTGAACAGATTACCAGTTTAGAAATCCCATCTGGTGTGAAGAAGATTGGATGCCAAGCGTTTGCAAATTGCAAGAAATTGAACGAATTGACAATCCCTGCCAGTGTGCAGACGATGACTTATGAAGATGTTGAACTTGGAACTGCTACCGCGCTGAATGGCTGGTGGACGACGGAAAAAAAAGTGACTTTCGCTGCCGAAAGCCCTTTCTCAATTGAAAGTGGCGTCCTGTATGCAAACAACACTCTGTTTAAGGCACTGGACACAAGCATTACGACTGTCACCGTGAAGAAAGGCACGACAGCAATTAATAAAAATGCATTTTGCCAATGTGAAGGGTTGTCGAGCGTTACATTGCCTGATGGTCTTAAAACAATCGATGACAGTGCGTTCGATGCGTGCAAAGCGCTGAAAGAAATCACTCTTCCCGATACGGTGCAAAGCTTGGGCGATGACGCATTTAATGACTGTGAAAGTTTAAGCAAAATTGACCTGTCTGACAGCCTGGCAACAATTGGTAAAAATACATTTAAAAACACTAAGTTGACAACTGTGGAGATTCCTGGTGGAGTGACTGCGATTCCGGTCGCAGCTTTCAACAATGTAACTTCGCTGAAGACAGTTGTCCTTTGTGGCAATACCGTTTCTGTCGCAAAAAATGCCTTCAGTGGTTGGAAGAATGGTGCGTCTGGTTGTAGCCTAGTTATGACCGGCTCAACAGCCCCGACGTTTGATGCGCAGGCATTTGGCGTGAACAACAAACAAGGCGTATCACCGAAAGGTCTGACCGTACTTGTTCCGAGTACCGCTGTGAACGCTTATAAGTCAGCGTTAAAAAATTTTACTAAAATTACCTATAAAGGCATCGGATTTGCTATCAGCGATCTCACAGTAAAAGAAGCGTCCGATGAAACATCAAAAAAAACAGGCACTACGGCTACACTGACTGCCGATGTTTCTGGAGGCGCTATCGAGAGCGTGACATCTGGCGATGAGAACATTGCAACCGCAACGGTTGACAACACGAGCAAG
>CAVHZH010000004.1:0-42284 GCA_963640395.1 Oscillospiraceae bacterium | reverse complement strand
GAACAACAAACAAGGCGTATCACCGAAAGGTCTGACCGTACTTGTTCCGAGTACGGCTGTGGAAAGTTATAAGACAGCACTAACAGCTTTTACTGGAATTACTGTTGGCACGGAAGAAAAGGACAGTAATCTGGCAAACACATTAGACCTGACTACAACCAATCTTACAGTAAAGGAAAAGTCTAGTGCGGGTACAACTGACAAAGGAAACACGACTACGCTGACCGTGACCGAGAAAATTCCTAGCGGTTGTTCCTTGAAAGTGAAATCTGATGCTGACAACATTGCAGCGGCAACAGTTGGCAAAGATGGCAAAACAATCACCATTACGGGTGAAAATAACGGCACAGCGGTCATCACAGTTGCCATTGGGCTGAACGATCCGACATTTACACTCATGAAGAATACCATCAATGTGACCGTTCTAGCCGGCAAGAAAGAGCCTGCCGTAGTAGTGTCTGGTGAGACCCAGTCGAAAGTAGATGAAAAAATAAAAGATGATACTTTAAAACAGACAGCTAAGAAAGTGGCTGAGCTGCTAACTCCCTCTACAACACAAGATGAAGGCACTACACAGAGTGAAGGTCTGACCGTGCAGAAAACCGTTCTGGACAGTGCCGCTCATGATGTGCTGACCGACAACACGGTATCTGCTGACACTGGCAAGAAGGCTCTTAAAGACAAAGGGGTTAATGTTGATGACAAAACAACCGTCTCCATCGTGGTTCAGCCTTATCTGAATGTTACCGTGACCGATGTGACACAATCTGCCACTGACACATCGACATCTGGAACTACGACACTAACGCTGGACATCACCCCGATGTATAAGAAGGTGGCGACGACAGCGAATGTGACCGGTGATCCAAATGCGGAGATCGTTCTTGAAGGAAGTGAAGGAAAAACACAAAACGCAGTAGAACTTAAAGATCAAGGCGGCAAACTGAACATTACAGAGTCTACAGAAGTGAATGTTCCTCTGCCTGAGGGTGTGCTGAACAATGACCGGCCCGCTTACATCATCCATACAAAGGACAATGGTCGCAGCTATGTCTATACAGGTCAGGTGAATAATAACGTGCTGACCTTTACCAGTGAACACGGCTTCTCTACATTTACGATCTCGCAGGATGATCCTACGGTTGCGAAGATTGGGGAAACCGGCTATCTGACCTTACAGGAAGCTCTGGATGCCGCAAGCGACGGTGCAACCATCGAACTGCAGAAAAGTGGTCTGAGCGGCGATCTGAAAACCACCAAGAAAGTGAAATTAAGCAACACCACCGAGAGCGAGATTACCGTAAAGGTCAATGGCAAAGAGTATACGATCGCAGCCAAAAGCGGGACGCAGGAAGTATCCTACACCGCACCGTCCGGCAGTTCATCGTCGAACATGACGGAGAGCGTAGTCAATACCACCGGAGTCACCACTGCCACTGTAAAAGCAGAGACAAAAACAGCTGCCGATGGAACACAGACAACCACTGCAAAAGTTGACGATACAACCGCAACAGACATTGTGAAGAAAGCTGTTGAAAATAAATCAGAGAAAGTGGTTGTAGATGCAGCTTCCGGAAAAGCTTTGACCGAAGGCACGGCAGGAGCTGAGACAGAGATCACATTGCCGGAGATCATGGTTCAGAAGCTTTCCGAGAAAACCGAAGCGAGCGTCATCCTCAAATCCAATGCCGCAGAGGTCACACTTGACAAAGCAGCAGTTGACGGGCTTGCAGCACAGACAGGCGATGACGGTTATGTAAAGCTGGTTGTTAAAACCGTGAGACAAAGGTCCAATGTTATGGAGCTCGATCTGAAGCTCGTCACCTCAAAGGGTACGGTAACAGATTTCAGAGGCGGAAATGCTTCTGTGACAGTCAAAATAAATGAGAAACTTGCTTCCGAGGATGTCGTATGTGTATATATCGATTCATATGGTATCTATCATGAGGTGGCCGGCAGCAAGAATCAGGACGGCACTTATACTTTTGTGACAGGGCATCTTTCTACCTATGCAGTCATGCCGCGCAGCAGTGCTGAGGAGGTAATGTCGGAGCAAATTACAAAGGCAAAAGAGCTCGCAGGCAAGATACAGCTCAAGGCGAAATCCGGTAAGACCGCAAAGGGAAGCATCACGATTTCCCTCAAGTTCACAAAGGGCAAAGAGAGTATCAAGGCACTCAAAGGGCTTGGTTATACTGTAAAATACAAATATTACAGGAGCACCAAAAAGGCCAAAAACTATAAGGCTATGATAACAAAATCAGGCAGGCATTATATGGACACAACAGGTCAGAAGGGCACGAGATACTACTACAAGGCCAAAGTAATGGTATATGATTCACAGGGCAAGCTCGTGACACGAACCGCACTGAAAGATTGCAAATATGCAACCAGAATCAAATAAAACGCAATAAAACAAATCCCCCGAAGTCTAAGAGATTTCGGGGGATTTTACTGTGTGCCCTGCATCCGGAGGAAGCTGCCGGATATTGTCCGGGAGCTTTTCTGTGCGATATGCATTGCAAGGATACGCATATACGCTAACGTTCCATATTTGCAAATTTGGTATATTCGGGCAGCCAGACGAGATTTACGGTGCCGATCGGACCGTTTCTTTGCTTGGCGATGATGATCTCGGCAATGCCTTTATCCTCGGTGTCCTTGTTGTAATAGTCATCACGGTAGATAAACATCACGACATCGGCATCCTGCTCGATCGCACCGGACTCACGCAGATCAGAGAGCATCGGACGGTGATCCGGGCGCTGCTCCACGGCACGTGAAAGCTGGGACAGTGCGACAACCGGTACGTTCAGCTCACGCGCGAGTCCTTTTAAGGAGCGGGAAATGTCGGAGATCTCCTGCTGTCTGGAGTCGGAGGATCTGCCGCCGCTGCCACTCATGAGCTGTAAATAGTCGATGATAATGAGCTTGAGGTCGTGCTCCAGCTTGTATTTCCGGCATTTGCTGCGCAGCTCTGAGATCGAGATACCGGGTGTATCGTCGATGATGAGCTTGGACTGACCGATCGTGCCTGCGCCTTCGATCAGGCTCTCCCAGTCGTTGTCGGACAGATTGCCGGAACGCAGCTTTTGTGCGTCCACGCGTGATTCCAGTGAAAACAGACGGTTGACAAGCTGTGCCTTGGACATCTCGAGACTGAAGATCGCGGTACACAGATCGCTGTGAAAAGCGACATGCTGGGCGATATTCAGCACAAATGCCGTCTTTCCCATAGAGGGACGTGCTGCCACGAGCACGAGATCCGACGGCTGCAAGCCGGCAGTTTTGTAGTCCAGATCCAGAAATCCGGTCGCAATTCCGGTCACAGTGCCCTGCGTCTTGGAGGCTTTCTCGATTTTATCAAGCGCCTCGAGCACAACATCCTTGATCGGGACATAATCGCCGCCGCCGCGGTTTTGCAGCAGATCAAAGATCTTTTTTTCGGTCTGTTCCAAAAGAACGGCTGTCGATTCGCTGCCCTGATAACAGTCGTTTGCGATGTCCTCCGTCGTGCGGATCATGCGCCGAAGCATCGCTTTGTCCTTGACGATTTCCGCGTAATATCTCGCATTGGCGGAGGTCGGTACGGCGTCTACCAGATCCCGGACGTATTCGAGGGAGCTGATCTCCGGCGGAACATTCATTTCTTTTAGCTTATTTTGAAGTGTGACCAGATCCACCGGCTCGCGGTTGTTGAACAGGTCAACCATCGCCTCAAAGAGAAGCCCGTACTGCTGATGGTAAAAGTCCTCCTTGATGAGCAATTCGGATGCGATGAGTATCGCATCGCGATCCATGATCATCGAGCCGATCAGAGACTGTTCAGCTTCGAGTGAATTTGGCATTGTGCGCTTAATGAGCGTTTCTTCTGCAGGCATAGAGCATTACCCCTCTGATACATGTACGGTAAAAGTACCGGTAACCTGCGGATGCAGCTTGATCTGTACCTCGTAGGTGCCGAGTGCTTTGATCGGATCCTTTAAGAGCATTTTCTTTTTGTCGAGCTCGAGGTTTAACTGCTTTTTCGCCGCCTCGGAGATCTCCTTGGTGGAGATTGAGCCGAAGGTTCTGCCGCCCGCGCCGGATTTCATTTTGACCTCTATCTTTTTATCCTTCAATTCCTCGGCAAACTTTTTCGCCGCCTCGAGGTTTTCCTGTGCGACCTTTTCGGCATGCTGGTTCTGCAGCTTGAGGTCGTTGAGGTTTTTGCTCGTAGCCTCCAGACCTAATTTTTTCGGTAAGATCATGTTTCTTGCATAACCATCGCTGACGGTTACGATCTCCCCCTTTTTTCCGAGCGATTTTACATCCTCTAATAAAATGACTTTCATATTTTTATGTCTCCTTCCTCTATCATTTTGTCGATTGTCTGCTGAAGCATGTGTTTTACCTCAGCAATCGAGTAGTGTACCAGTTGTGCACCGGCGATCGTCCGATGTCCGCCGCCGCCCAGAGCTTCCATGATGAGCTGTACATTGATCTCGTCGATGGAGCGTGAGCTGATATAGATTTTTCCATTATATGCAGTCAGGACAAACGATGCCTTGATGCCAGTGATATTCAGCAGCTCGTTGGCTGCCTGTGCGCCGACGATCGTCGGGCTCTCAATATGCGCCGACGGACAGACAGAGATCGCAAACGCATCGCGGTAAACCTCGGCATGACGCACGACCTCCGCGCGGGCTTTGTAATCCTTCATGTCATTGCGCAGCATTTTGCGCACGCGGGTGACTTCCGCACCGCAGCGTTTCAGGTAGGCGGCTGCCTCAAAGGTGCGCACGCCTGTTTTCGCCATAAAGTTGTTTGTGTCGATGAGGATACCGGCATAGATGCTGTCAGCTTCCTGCGGAGCCAGCTTGATGCTTTCTGTAAAATACTGTAATACCTCTGCTACCATCTCACAGGCGGAGGAAGCATACGGCTCGATATAGGACAGCACAGGATTTTCAATCGTTTCACTTGTTTGTCTGTGATGATCAAAAACAACGATATTTTTTGTCATTTTTAATATTTCCGGGCATTCTGTGTTGCATGGCCGGTTCGTGTCCACAACCATGACGACGGTGTTGGGTGTACAGACTTCAATCGCCTGCTCACGTGTCAAAAAGGTATCCGGTGCATAGCCGTTTTCCTCGGTAAAGCGCTCGCGGAACGGGCGGAGTGTAGAGCTGACAGTGTTCAGTACAATCTGTACTTTTTTATCCAGTGTGCGGGCGGCGCAGTAGATACCGATAGCTGCACCGAACGAATCCATATCACTGATCTGGTGTCCCATGACGATGACACGTTCCTTGCTCTCTATAATGCCGCGCAGAGCGTGAGCCTTCACGCGTGCCTTGACACGGGTGTTACGCTCGACCTGTTTGGCTTTTCCTCCGAAATATGTGACCTTTTCACCCTCACGGAGTACGACCTGATCGCCGCCGCGTCCGAGTGCGAGGTCAATCGCCATGCGGGAGTATTCGTTGTTCTGGCTGTAGCTTGCGGCTGTGTCACCGATACCCATACTGAGTGTGACTGCCATCGTATTGCCGACCTTTACGGTTTTGACATCCTCAAGAATGCTGAATTTGTCTGCCTTGAGCGCTTTCAGATGTTCGTGGCGGAATACAATAAAGTATTTGTCGTGGTCTGTCTTGCGCACCAGTGCGTCCACTTTGGAAAAGTAGGTGTTGACCTTGCGGTCGATCAGTGCGACGAGCAGTGCGCGCTTGACATCCTCGATGCTTTCGAGTGCCTCGTCGTAGTTGTCGATATAGACCTGTGCAACGACCATTTTCTGATCTTCGTTTTCCTGTATGCAGCGGTTGAGCTCTGTCTCATCAAAAAAATAGACAGCGGTCAGATAATTGCAGTCAGTATATGTCTCCAGCATCTGCGTTTCGTTTATGATATTGTTGAAATAAATGCGGTGCATGGAGACACGCAGTTGATAATTTTCCTGCGGAAGCGCGAGCTCCAGTGTGTCCTCGCTCTGCAGCAGTTCTTTTGTGATCGAAGGGAATATCGAGGTGATCGACTTGTGATAATTTTTATCCTTGCCGGTCAGCTCGCTGAACTGCTTATTGACCCAGAGCAGCCTGCCGTTATAGTCAACAAGTGCATAGGCGATCTCAAATTCGTTGAGCAGTTTTTTCTGCACGCTGCCATATTGCGTTGCAAAGTTGATGAGCTCGTTGACCAGATACGGTTTGCACCGGAAGTATGCGACGAACACGGTCAGCGTGTAGATGTCGGTAAACAGGGTCATGCAAAGCCCCAGATTCAGGTTATATAAATAGCACGGAATATTCAGCAATACCAGCAATATAGACAAGTATAACGGCGCGCACAGGTAAAAGCGCAGCTTGCCTTTGAATTTAATTGAACGATTACTCATGAATCCTCCCGAAACAGTTTTTAATGAAAGGGTGTCACAAAAAACTATAATTATAAGACATTATAGCATAGATAGAACGAATTTTCACCTTTTTTTATTCAATAGGTGTTGGCTGGCGACAATCACGGCAGTTCCCGTCAGCCAACACATGAGAGGCTTTCGCATAATTTTTGTCGAAACCTGCGATGAAAAAAGATTGTACCTCGTTTTCAGGTTGACTATAATAAAGGCATAAATGAACAAGAAGGAGGTCGATTGGTTGGAACAGGTACGTTATATGATTTCTGATGCTGCAAATATTGTAGCTGTGGAATCGCATGTATTACGTTACTGGGAAGATGAATTGGAGCTGACAGTTCCCCGCAATGAGATGGGGCACCGTTACTATACACAGGAGAATGTCGATCAGTTTTTGCGTATCAAGCAACTGAAGGAAGAAGGCTATCAGTTAAAGGCGATCAAGATACTGTTGCATCAGGGGCAGCCGGAGCAAGAAGATCCGCGGCAGCAAATAGCAGGGCATATAACAAAGACCGCACCACAGCAGCCGAAGGACCTTCCGGGGAAGCCGTCGGTTCAGCCGGTTCTGCCTGTACAGTCCGTAGCAGAGCAGACACAGATGTCGCCGCAGGAGCGGTTGGAGCAGTTTCAGGAGCTGATGACGCAGATCGTCAAAAAGGCGATGACGGAGAACAATCGGGATCTGAGCAAAGAGATCGGAACGGATGTGGGCGACCGCGTACTGAAAGAAATGAACTATCTGATGCGCGTGCAGGATGAACAGGAGGAGGAACGCTACAAAAAGCTCGACGAGGCAATCCGCAGCTACGGAAAGCGGCAGAAACGGGTATTCCGCCGGAAAAAGAGCCGCAGGCAGAAGGTAAAGACACAGCCGCGGCTGGAGAGCTGAGAACAGGTCAAAAAAAGGAGACTGAAAAATCAGTCTCCTTTTATGTGCATGATTTATTTACGGGGAGATTAGCCCTCGCTGATAGCACCGGTCGGGCATGCGCCTGCGCATGTTCCGCAAGATACACAAGAATCAGCGTCGATCTCGTACTTGCCATCGCCTGCTGAGATAGCTCCTACGGGGCACTCGCCCTCACATGTTCCACAAGATACACAAGAATCGTTAATAACGTAAGCCATTGGTTTATCCTCCTTAAATTTAATTGTTCATGTTCTATAGTAGCTGTCGCTATGCTCATATTTTAGTACAAAAATTGTGGAAAAACAAGCGTGCCAAGCCCAAAATTGTGCATAAAATCAGGTACTAAGATTAGTCGTGTATAACTTTTAGGGAAACGCTGATTAAATCAGCATTTCCTTAGAATTTCTCAAATACTGGACAAGTGAAAAGAAAGTGTATATAATAAATCATGGTAACTGTTCAGAGCCCATTCGCAAAATCGCTGCTTTGCAGCTTTTCTTTTGCGAATGTGGCGTTCTCGCCAAATAAATTTGCAAAAATGAGCTCGTTAATGCAGGCATTACTCGCGCATTTTATGCAAATTTGCTTGGCTCTGAACATTTACAAATCATGTTAAATATTTTTAATTTAAAGGAGGAACAGAAATGGCTGCAACAGTGACAAAGGACACTATGATCGGCGAATTACTTCAGATAGATGAAAGTATTGCTCCGGTATTACTCGGTATCGGAATGCACTGTCTCGGATGCCCGTCGTCCCAGATGGAGACCATCGAGCAGGCTGCAATGGTTCACGGACTGGAGCCGGAAGCATTGGTTGACCAGATCAACACATTTTTAAAGCATGAGAAATAAAATAATGTAAAATGCCCTCCGCTGAGTGATGGATCATACATCCCTGCGGGGGCTTTTTAATTCATAAGAAATTGCGCCCTATGAATAAAAACGCTCCGCGAGGATGCAGACTATACCTGTGCAAGCCGCTGGAGCGCATTGCGTGCGGCGATGCATTGGAAGTGCTCCTCAAAGTATGCTTCTGCCGATTCCACATACCGGTTCTGCAGTGCGTATTCGGATAAAATGTTGCACACCTTGTTAAAGTCGCCCGGTGTGTGGCCGCCCCTGCCCAGTAAGAGATAGTAAACATGCTCTGCCGGATCCAAAAACAGAGAATTGTACCCGTGATAAAAGCCTTTCAGCACATGTGCGAGCCGGATGATGTGATCGATCTCGTGAAAGGAGAACAGCTTGATGCTATTGGCGAGTATCTGCGCCTCTGAGGTGTCGTCCGTGCCGGCATGGGGGATATTTTCTGCCGTAGCATGGAACGGGGCAAGAGGATCGCTGTCCGCTGCTGCATGGGTATCTGAGTCTGCGTCATGCAGTGCTGCCGCTGCCGCGCTGATCCGCTGGAACAGATCCATGATCGTGTCTGCGCCCTCGAGCGTAGGAGAATCGTCATCATCGTCCATATTTTCGGGATAATCCCCATAATCGCTGAAATTGGAAAAACGAGTGTCCAGCTCCTCGGGATATTCCACCTTCGTAACGGTCAGGATGAGCAAATCACCGGGCATGGGAACCGCCTCGATCAAAAGAGGGATATCCTCCGTGTGGAAGCCGAGTTCGCAGGATGCCTGCTGCATCAAGTCGCGGAACAGCCGCTTGGTCTTGTCATTGCCGTATGCCAGCTCGGAGAGCTGTAGATGGCGGTCTGCCAGATCCTGTACGGTCAGGGTGCAGCGAATCTGGTTATCATTGATTCGTTCTAGTTTCATAATCGTGATTCCTTATCTGTCTCTATCCATTTTCAAGTCATATAAAGTATAAAAGTACAAAAAGTATATAAAACTTTTGTGTGGTCGTCAAGCAGTCCATCTATGAAATATTGATGAAATTATTAAAAAAGTATAAATTTGGCAAAATCGGTTGTCAAATGGGTTCGTCGTGTGGTATAAGGGATGTGGAAATGCTTTTCACCGGACGGTTTTTGATTTCGATACAGAAAGCGCGGTGAGGACCATGAAGCAGAACCTGTTTGGCAAATATACCGTGACAGGGCTCCTCGGAGCCGGCGCCAACGGTCAGGTGTATCTGGTCAGACATCAGATTCTAAAACAGGATCGGGCAGTCAAGCGAATTCCCAAGTCGTTGCCCGACAGCTCGGACATTCCGATGGATGTTCCAACGGAGGCAGAGCTGATGAGATCTTTGAAGCATCCCTCCATTCCCATGATATACGATGTGGAAGAGGATGACACATACTATTACATTGTCGAAGAGTATGTGAGGGGTGAGTCATTAGAGGCATATTTGCATCATCAACAAACAATTTCCCTGAATTTTTTATTACAGATCGGCAGACAGCTATGCGATGTGATCGGATATCTGCATGCGCAGCCGCAACCGGTTATTTATCAGGATCTGAAGCCGGAACATATTATAGTATATGGCGATCAGATAAAAATAGTCGATTTTGGCACAGCATCTTTTTTCCGGGATCATGAAAACCCATACCGTTTGTATGGAACGACGCAATACGCTGCTCCTGAAAAGCGGGCGGGAGAAGCATGCGATGAACGCACGGATATCTACGGCATCGGTGTGATCCTGCGCGAGATGGCAGAACATCTTGCCCCCGAGCAGAGAAGTGACCATCTTAGCCGCGTGATCGAACACGCGACAGCACAGGAGCCGGAACACAGATATGCGAGTGCCGATCTGTTGAAGGAACAACTGGCGGTTGAATCGCCGGATCAGGGTTCGGTGAAACATAAGCATTTTCCAAAAAATACGGCAGTCGTCGGTATGCGGGCGGGCATTGGTGCTACGCACCTTGCGGTTTCGTGGAATACCTATCTGAACGCAGTCGGAATTCCCAGCCTGTATGTGCAGCAGGATCACAGCGGTGACCTGATGCGCATGGCAGAGCATCGGAATGTCTGCCGCAATCGGGAGAGCGGGTATTTTTCCATTGGCAATTTTTGCGGGACAGTCCCGCAAAGGGCAGCCTGTGGAGAGACTGGAAGGGCGGATACCTGTCTGATACGGGATTTCGGCATATATGAATCCATAGACATAGAATTAGAAGCATGTGACGCGATCTTACTCGTATTGGGAGGCAGGTATTGGGAGATGCCGCAGGCGAGGCGGCTGTACGGACAGCTTTGTCTGCACCGGCAGCTCATACCGGTCGTAAACTACGGAGATGCGCAGGCAGCGAGGGCATATGCAAGGGATTGGCGCAGAAATGTATATTGCTTTCCGCTCGATGAAGATCCTCTGGCGCTATCCGATGAGAAACGGCGGTTTTTTGAGCTGCTGCAGAAAAAAGAGAGGTGGTGAACACGTATTTTTACGGTCAGAAAAAGGAATAAGGAGCGAAAGACGATAGGTTTTTACGGCGTGGACAGCGGCGTCGGGACGACACATCTGGCAGTCGCCACGGCAAATTATGTGGCGGACGAATGGGGCATCCCGGTGGCGTTCGTGGAACTCGCCAGCCGGCCGCGTATCCGGTATCTGGATACAGATCAGTCGGGCGCAGCATATTTTGAGGAAAACGGTGTCGGATATTACCCAAGTGTAATGTCCGGGCAACTGCCGATGCTGCTCAACGGTGATTATTCATATCTGATTATGGATCTTGGGAGCGCCGAGAGCGAATGGCAGGAGTTTTTGCGCTGTGATCTGAGGTATCTGGTCGCGTCGCTGAGTCCGTGGCGGGTGCATCAGGCAGAAAAATTTATGGTCGCGCACACGCAGCCGGATGGTATAGAGCATTTGCATCAAAAATATTTTACAGCGTTGCTTACGGTTACGGGAAATGTATACGAAAAAAAGAGATTTCAGCAGCTATACCATGTACCGGTGCGATCCGTCCCTTTTATGGCTGACCCATTCCGGCTGGACAAAGACCAGTTGGCATTCTTTCAGGAATTATTATAGGAGGAAACAGTCATTAAACTGAGAGCCAGACAAAAAATGATGTTGCGCGCAGCGGCAGCAGGTGTACTCATCGCGGCGATTCCTCTGGCGGCGATGCTGTGTCATGAAAGGCGCAGCATCGGGCAGACGCGCAGGGAGCTGGCTGCTTACAGGCAGGAGGCAGAGTCTTACAAACAGGCACATCTGTATGTGCTGAAGCGCGATGCGGTTGCAGGAGAAGAACTGACCGCCGGGATGCTTCAGGAACAGCAGGTGCAGTCGCAGGAAGAGCTGCCCGCTGCATCGTTCGCTGCGCAGGAGGAGCTGCTTGGGAAACGGCTCAAGGTATCTCTCCCGAAAGGGGCGGCACTCTATGCGGATCTCGTGTATGAGGGCGCTCCGGCCGCAGAGGATGAACGGAGCGTGGAATTGCAGCAGGTATATCTGCCGCAGACGCTGCAGGAAAACGAATTTGTGGATGTCCGGATCGCATTTCCAAACGGGGAGGACTATCTGGTCGTGAGC
Organism: Oscillospiraceae bacterium; assembly: GCA_963640395.1. Taxonomy (GTDB): domain Bacteria; phylum Bacillota; class Clostridia; order Lachnospirales; family Lachnospiraceae; genus W0P33-017. Next base: position 30,520 of record CAVHZH010000004.1, on the reverse strand, counting down.
CACAAGCGCGTCTACCGGATACTCCGCGACGAGGAGGACGGGACGCAGACGATCCAGTTGCGTTTTCTGGAGGAAGAGCTGCTGCGTTATCAGGCAGCCCGCGTGGATACAACGGTTTACCGGGATAGTGCATTGTACGCAGTGCCGTATGTCGGTGAATTTCAACAGGCTGCGCAGGTGTACTATCCGGTCAATCCGGCGGTGTTCCGTCTGCTGCAATGGGATCCGAATGTTACGGATCTGTTTCTGGTAGAGGAGGAACAGAAGCGCAGATCGGTTTTGGAGGAGCATCTCGAACCGTATCTGAACGTTTCGCCGGAGGAGACAGAATATCCGGAAACCGTTTCCGGAGAAGCTACTACGGAGGAGACCGAGGAACCTTTGACACTTTACACAGAATTGCCTGAGGACTCATAGTTCACGGAAATGTCTCCTTTTGGAAAAAGTGAGGAATGCATATGAGAGAGGACAGACAACAGTTGTATGTTGAGCTGCAATCGATGGCGAGCCGCGGGATCGTACTTTTTCTGGATGGATCTCCCAGCTCACCGGAATATGTCACACATACACTGTGTGCACAGGAGGAAGCCTGTTACATGAGAGACTATGTATATGATGAGAACGAGGGGGTGTTAAGGGAATTACATTTTGACAAACTAAATGAAACGTAATAAAAAATTGTATCAGATGATGACCGGCTGTTTTGATAGAACATACAAAGCGATCAAACAGTCAAAACTACATGACAGAAGGAATTCTTTTTGAAGGCTTTGTCGTGTATACAGGGAAAAAAGAATTTCTGCGGCTGCACAGGGGCGGCTGCGGACGCAAAAACAGGGTGTTGGCGCGCCCTGTTTTTGATATTACTTGGAAAATAGGCAATGGGTATGTTATACTGATTCCAGATGTCCAATGGGACGAATCCATGAGGAGGTATTTACCATGAGAAAAAAGGCAGGACCTGTGATCGCAGCATTGCTGCTGATCATAGTGATTGTGTTGATATTTGTAGTAGGCAGAAAGATCGAGGAGTACATTCCGTCCGAGGAGACAGAGGATCTGAGCACGTATTATTCGATCACATCGGCAGATGATGTGGCGATCGTTTTGAATGAGGAGCTGATTGAGCAGAAGGCAAAGTCTATGGATGGCAGTATCTATGTGACATACGATATGCTGCATGAGCTGAACAGCCGTTTTTATTGGGATGAAAATGAACAACTGCTGCGCTATACGACGGCGGAGGCATCCGTGACGGCGTATGCGGGACAGTCTGCTTATTATATAGGAAATGATGTAACGAAGAACGACAGCGAGATCGTGAAGATTGAGGGAGATACCGTGTATGTGTCTCTGGATTTCGCAAAAAATTATACCGATCTGGCGTATGAGCTGTTTTCAGAGCCGTACCGTATCGTGATGACGACCGACTGGAGCAGTATTCATGGTCAGACCACCATTAAAAAGAACACGCAGCTCCGTGCCAAGGGCGGTATCAAGAGTCCGATTCTCGCACAACTGGAGAAGGGAGCGGAGGTTTCCGTGTTAGAGACGATGGACGACTGGAGCAAGGTAGGCACGGCAGACGGTATCATCGGATATGTGAAAAACAGCAAGCTGACGGGAGGCGGAGATCAGACCGCGCTCAGCGAACCGCAGTCGCCGCCGCACAGCTATGAGGGAGAGACATTTACGCACAATCTGATGGATGAGCCGGTAAAGCTGCTGTGGCATCAGGTGACAAATCAGGACGCAAATGCGCGGATTGCGACGGTGCTTGCGAATTCCAAGGGTGTCAATGTCCTGTCGCCGACATGGTTTTATCTGAATGACAATGACGGCAATCTGGCGGATCTGGGCAACCGCAAATATGTAGATTACTGCCATTCCAAAGGGGTCAAGGTATGGGGGCTGGTGTCTAACATTGAGAACAGCGAGGTGGATACGACCTCTGTGCTGACCCATACGAGTGTGCGGGAGAATCTGGTCAACCAGATCATAGCGAAGGCGCTGAATTACAGTCTGGATGGAGTCAATGTAGATTTTGAGGCACTCAGCAGCGATGTCGGGGATGGCTATATCCAGTTTATCCGTGAGCTGTCGCTCAAGTGCGAGGATAACGGGCTGGTGCTGTCGGTAGACAATTATGTGCCGAGTGAGTATACCAAGTTTTATAACCGCAAGGAGCAGGCGAACTACGCTGACTATGTGGTCGTGATGGCGTATGACGAGCATTATGCCGGCAGTGAGGAGGGAAGCGTCGCATCGATCAGCTTTGTGGAAAACGGCGCGAAGGACACGCTCGCGGAGGGCGTGCCTGCGGAGCAGACCATACTCGGAATGCCATTCTATACGAGGATCTGGGCGGAAACACCCAGAGAGGAGGATGGCGATTCTGCGGAGGCATCATCAGAGGATTATGTCGGATACGACCTGTCCAGTGAGGCGGTCAGCATGGCGGAGGCGCGCACGCGCATTGATGCGAATGAGGCGCAGATCAACTGGCTGGAGGATTGCGGTCAAAATTATGCGCAGTATGAGAAGGATGGCGTGACGTATAAGGTCTGGCTGGAAGATGCACAGTCGTTGGAAAAAAAGCTGCAGGTGCTGGTGAGCCTGAATCTGGCGGGCGGCGCATTCTGGAAATCCGGAATGGAGACGGCAGATGTGTGGGATACGATTAACAGTTATATAGAGTAGGATCTCCATTCTCGGATTCCTTTGCGACAGCATACAGGAATCTGCATATAAAAACACAAGCAGGAACACTCTTTATCAGTGATCCTGCTTGCTGTTTATCAGTGCCTTTGCCGTAGGAAAGGCACTTTTTTAACATAAATTTTTATCATATTATTTTCTGGAATCATGCGTTCCCCATAGCGTCCAACACCTGCACCACGTGCAATGTTGGCATTTATGGAAAGCCCCGCATATTTTATTTTAAATGGGATATGATGCTCTTTTAATAACCGGAGAATGCTATTCATTTGTTCCGAGTTGCGAACAAAACATAATTCTTTATAAAAAAACATACGTTACCTACGCTTTCTAAAAATAATTTTTACCTTGCATGATGTGTTAAATCTTATATGTACTATACGATATTTTTTTATAAATGTCAAAACTAGCATAGTTTTAGGCAAAACTTGCAAAAAGAAAACCATCATAATGTCACATAGGAGCTGTTTGATACACATAAACTAGACCAAGCGGATGTGTATCACATGGAGTTTTTTATGAAGAATATAAAAGGTAAGGTCGAGCTGCTGATGGCGGTGCTGCTTTTGCTTGGTGCAGGTGTGCTCGGCAGGCAGGGCGCGAAAGTCGTGAGTGCAAGCCATATCGAAAACGGTGGAGGGCTGCCGGAATATCAGGTGGTGATTGATGTCGGGCATGGAGGGATTGACAGTGGAAAGGTGTCCGCCGGGGGCGTACTGGAAAAGGATGTGAACTTGGTCATAGCGAAAAAGCTCGGCGCACTGCTGGAGCAGTCGGATGTGGCAGTCGCTTATACGCGCGAATCCGATACCGGACTGTATCAGGAGGGCGACAGCAATAAAAAGGTCGCAGACCTGCAGAACCGGTGCGCACTGATTGAAAGGATCAATCCGGCGTGTACGGTCAGCATCCATCAGAACAGCTATTCCGAGCCGGAGGTCCGCGGCGCACAGGTGTTTTATTACGGGCAGTCTGAGGACGGAAAACAGCTCGCGGAGCAGATCCAGCAAAGCCTTATCAGCCGTGTAGATCCGGACAATCACAGGCAGGCGAAGGCGAATGACAGCTATTATCTGCTGAAACGGACGGTCTCGCCGACAGTCATTGTCGAGTGCGGATTTCTGAGCTGCCCGCAGGAGGCAGAGCTTCTGATCGATGATGTGTATCAGAACCGGCTCGCGTGGGCGATCCATATGGGTGTCATGCAATATCTGCACCGGGCGCAGTAGGAAAGCGGATGCAGGCGTTATGTATTTTTTTTGTCAAAACAACTAATGTATGCTATACTATTCTTTATGAAAACACAGCAAGACGCAAACGATAAAGTAACGAATACAATGATTGAAAAAAATACAATGACAGATACGAAGAAGATAGCAACAGAAATCATACAGATAGATCCGCAGGCGATCGATCAGACACAGATCGACCGGGCAGGCGCAATCCTGAAGCGCGGCGGGCTGGTGGCATTTCCGACCGAGACAGTCTACGGACTCGGCGGTGATGCGACCAATCCGGGTGCGTCCAAAGCCATCTATGCGGCGAAGGGGCGGCCGTCCGACAACCCGCTTATCGTGCATATTACGAATCTAAAGGCACTGGAGCAGATCGTGGCGGAGGTGCCGCAGGCAGCCTATACGTTGGCGGAGCATTTCTGGCCGGGACCGCTCACGATGATTTTCCGGAAAAATGAGAAAATTCCTTATGAGACGACAGGCGGAATGGATACAGTCGCTGTCCGTATGCCGTCCGATCCGATCGCGCGGGCACTGATCGATGCATCGACCGGATATATTGCGGCTCCGAGTGCGAATACTTCCGGCAGACCGAGCCCGACACAGGCATCGCATGTGGAGGAGGATCTCGGCGGCAGGATCGATATGATCGTTGACGGAGGATCGGTTGGTATCGGGCTGGAATCCACGATCGTAGATCTGACGGAACAGGTACCGATGATCTTAAGACCCGGTTACATCACGCTGGAGATGCTGCGCGAGGTATTGGGTCAGGAGGTGTTGGTCGATCCGGGGCTGATCGCTGCGGATTCTGACCGTAAGCCGAAGGCTCCGGGTATGAAATACAGGCATTATGCACCGCGTGCGGACCTCAAGGTCGTAGAGGGAGCGACGGATGCGGTCGTGGCGGAGATCAACCGCAGATGCGGGCAGCTCGTTGCCGGACATCAGCGGGTAGGTATCATTGCCACGGAGGAGACAAAGGATCTGTACACGCAGGGAACCGTCATCAGCATTGGGGCGCGGGATGACGAGGAGGCGATCGCCAGACATCTGTACGGTATTTTGCGTGATTTTGACACGATGGGGGTAGATGCGATCTTTTCCGAGAGCTTTGCTGCAGCGGGAATCGGGCAGGCTATCATGAACCGGCTGCTCAAGGCAGCAGGGCATCAGGTATTGGAGGTATAGCAGTATGTGGGATAAGGTCATTTTTGTAGGAAAAAGCGGCAACTGCCGGGCACCGATGGCAGCGGCGCTATTGCAGGAGTGCAGTCTGAAACGGGAGATAGAGATCTGTGCGCGGGGGCTGGTTGTATTATTTCCCGAACCGCTCAATCAGAAGGTCAATGCGGTTCTGATCAGCAACGGGATCAATATGGAAGAATATATGTCAGAGCAGCTCGTCGCAGAGGATGTGGATGAGCATACGCTCGTACTCGTCATGGAGGAAAAATTATTGCCGCAGGCAGCAGCGATCCTCGGCGAGGAACGGATGCCGCAGGTGCATGTCCTGACGGCGCTTGTGGGCGAGGAACTGGAGATCATGGATCCATACGGCGCACCGTTGCCGTCCTATGGCTTATGCTTTGAAACCTTGTCCAAAACAGTGAAAAAGCTGGCAGGTTGGCTGAATGAACAGGAGGAGACGGCACATGAGTGACAAAAGAAACGATTATATCAGTTGGGACGAGTATTTTATGGGTGTGGCGATGCTTTCCGGGATGCGTTCAAAGGATCCGCACACACAGGTGGGAGCCTGCATAGTGAGCAATGACAATAAGATTTTGTCGATGGGGTATAACGGATTCCCGATGGGCTGCTCCGATGACGAGTTTCCGTGGACGAGAGAGGGCGATCCGCTCGAAAATAAATATTTTTATACGACGCACAGCGAGCTGAACGCGATCTTGAACTACCGCGGCGGCAGCCTTGAGGGGGCAAAGCTGTATGTGACACTGTTCCCATGCAACGAATGTGCCAAAGCGATCATTCAGAGCGGCATCAAAACCGTGGTCTATGACAGCGATAAATATGAGCATACCCCTTCGGTGGTGGCATCAAAGCGGATGATGGATGCCGCAGGCGTGCGTTATTATAAATATTCACGAACAAAACGCAATATTACCCTAAATGTATAGACATATTTACCAAAAAGATGCTATAATAGGTAGGATTAGTGACGGGATATGACAGAAAAGAAAGACGGAAAAAATAACACAGAGGTGTTTCAGGCGTTTGCTATGGTCACGCAGTTCGGTATCAATATGATCGTTCCGATTCTGGCATGTACGCTGTTTGGTGCGTGGCTGGGCGGAAAGGTTCACATTTCATGGCTGGCACTTCCGTTTTTTGTCATAGGGGCATTGGCGGGCATGCGGAATGTGTTCGTATTTGCACGCAGGATTTATCAGCCCAAAAAGCAGGACGACGGAAGCGATCGTCACAAGGATGGGGATGCAGATGTTAAAAAGACTCAATAAGGCATTACCGGGTCTGGTTCTGGGAATAATTATATATGGAGTATTGCTGCAGGTGATTGGCATGTGGTTCGTGGATGACCGTTTGCGGTATACTACAGGGCTGTGGATCGGTATCGGCTGCGCGGTGTTTATGGCCGTGCACATGGCGGTGTCCATTGAGGACGCAGTCTGTCTGGGTACGGAGCATGGCGCAAAGCGAAAGTCAGTCGCATCTGCAATGACACGATATCTGGTGGTGCTGGTTGTACTGGCGGCTGCCTTTTATTTTCGGCTGGGAATGATACTGCCCGCATTTCTAGGAATATTCGGGCTGAAAATATCTGCTTATATGCAGATGGTATGCTACCACCTGACAGGTAGACAGACGCATCAGGAGCATGCGTCAGAGATAGAAAAAGAGCAGGAATAAAAGAAATTGCGGCTGCAGGCGATGCGGCCGGAGAAAAGGAGGTGAGAGTTTGGAGTATGGTATTTTAATGGCTGACGGTGCAGATGTGGACTTTATGATTCATGGATTGTTTTCCTATGAATTGTTCGGACAGACACTCTGGATCACGACCTCCCATGTGTGTATTGTGATTGTCATGCTGCTTTTGCTGACGTTTGCGATCATTGCAAACCGCAAGATCAAGCATGCAACAGAGGTTCCCGATACCTTCCAGTGCGTGGTTGAGCTGATCGTAGAAAAGCTCGATGGCATGGTAGAGAATGCGATGGGGCACAACGCGAAATATTTTGCAAATTATATCGGAACGATCTTCTGCTTTATTTTGCTGAGCAATATTTCCGGACTGCTGGGTCTGCGGCCGCCTACGGCAGATTACGGTACAACGCTGGCTCTGGCATTGATCACGTTTGGCATGATCACATTCCAGAAGTTCAAGCACCAGCATGTATCCGGTTTCCTGAAGGGACTGTGCGACCCGTGGCCGATCTGGGCACCGATCAATCTGATCGGCGATGTCGCGGTGCCGATTTCCCTGTCACTGCGTCTGTTTGCAAATATTTTGTCAGGCGTAGTCATTGAAGCACTGGTATACACGCTCCTTGCGAAAGTGGCGATCATCTGGCCGGCAGCCCTGCATGTGTACTTCGATCTGTTCTCCGGAGCGATCCAGACATATGTATTCTGTATGTTGACGATGACATACATCAATTCAGCCATTGAAGATGGAGAATATTAACAAGATTTTATTTTAAGGAGGAACTATCATGGAGAATTTCACAGGTGAAGATTTTATCTTAGGATGTTCAGCAATCGGTGCGGGACTTGCACTTATCGCCGGTATCGGACCCGGTGTAGGACAGGGTATCGCAGCAGGACATGGTGCGGCAGCAGTAGGACGTAACCCCGGGGCAAAGGGCGATATTACATCTACCATGCTTTTGGGACAGGCGGTTGCAGAGACGACAGGTCTGTACGGTCTGCTCGTAGCGATGCTGCTGATGTTCGTAAAGCCCTTCACAAGATAGGACGCAGCCAATAAAAATAAGGAGGTAACACTTCTCAGTTATGGAAAGATTATTTGATCTGGACATGCAGTTGGTACAAGATTCGGTATTGCTCGCGATTGCAATATTTTTCCTGTTTCTCGCACTGAGCTACCTGCTGTTCAATCCGGTCCGTCAGATGCTGGCAGACCGCAAGCTCAAGATACAGACTGAGCTGGACGATGCGGCGGCAGACAAGACCAGCGCGGCAGAGCTGAAGGCTGAATATGAGGAAAAGCTGAAGGGTATTGACAAAGAAGCAGAGACGATTCTCTCCGAGGCAAGGCAGAAGGCGCTCCGCAATGAAGCGAAGATCGTGGAGGATGCGAAGGAAGAAGCTGCCCGCATTATTGCGCGTGCCAATGAGGAGGCGCTGCTGGAGAAGAAGCGTGTCGTTGACGAAATGAAGCAGGAGATGATCTCCGTAGCGGCAGCGATGGCATCCAAGGTCATCACGGCAAATATCGATGTCAACATTCAAAACCAACTGGTCGATGAGACTATAAAGGAAATGGGTGATTCAACATGGCTAAGCTAGTATCCAAAACATACGGTGATGCATTGTTTGAATTAGCAGTGGAATCCAACCAGTTAGATTTGTTTTTGGAGGAAGCGAAGGGTGTGCGTTCCGTTCTGGAGGGCAATCAGGAGCTAAATCGACTGATGAATCATCCAAAAATCGTAAAAGAGGATAAGATCGCGACGCTTGAAGCGGTTTTCAAGGGTCGTGTCAGCGACGAGCTGGTGGGCTTGCTTCGGATGTTGGTGGAAAAAGACCACTACAAGGAAACCCCGGCTGTGCTGGAATATTTTATCGGGCAGGCAAAGGAGTACAAGCATATCGGTACTGCCTATGTCACCACGGTGATGCCGCTCGATGAGACCCAGAAGTCCCATCTGGTAGAAAGGCTTCTGGAAACTACAGATTATGTGCAGTTTGAAATGCATTATGAGACGGATCCGTCCCTGATCGGAGGAATGGTCATTCGTATTAAGGACAGGGTTGTTGACAGCAGCATCAAGAGCAAGCTGGCAACACTCAGCTTTGAATTATCAAAAATACAGTTGAAAGTAGGTGAATGCGCTCCATGAATTTGAGACCAGAGGAAATCAGTTCCGTGATCAAGGAGCAGATCGCCAGATATGCGTCAACGCTTGAGGTGGCGGACGTAGGTACTGTCATTCAGGTAGCAGATGGTATCGCGCGTATCCACGGTTTGGAAAACGCAATGCAGGGCGAGCTTCTGGAATTTCCGGGTGAAGTATATGGAATGGTGTTGAACCTTGAGGAAGATAACGTTGGTGCCGTATTGCTCGGAGCCAATAGAAATATCAGTGAGGGAGATACCGTGAAAACGACCGGCCGCGTGGTAGAGGTTCCTGTCGGGGACGCTATGATCGGGCGTGTTGTAAATGCGCTGGGACAGCCGATCGATGGAAAAGGACCGATCCAGACAGACAAATATCGTGAGATCGAGCGGGTAGCGAGTGGTGTTATCTCCAGAAAATCCGTAGATACACCGTTACAGACAGGTATCAAGGCGATCGATTCCATGATCCCGATCGGACGCGGACAGCGTGAGCTGATCATCGGCGACAGACAGACCGGTAAGACAGCGATCGCGATCGATACGATCATCAATCAGAAGGGTCAGGATGTGAAATGTATCTATGTAGCCATCGGACAGAAGGCTTCTACAGTAGCATCCATCGTGAATACCTTAGAGGAGTTCGGCGCAATGGCATATACCACCGTCGTAGCTTCTACCGCCAGTGAGCTGGCACCTTTGCAGTATATTGCACCGTATGCAGGATGTGCGATCGGTGAGGAATGGATGGAAAACGGTGAGGATGTGCTCATCATTTATGATGATCTGAGTAAGCATGCGACTGCATACCGTACACTCTCCTTGCTGCTCCGCAGACCGCCGGGACGTGAGGCATATCCGGGCGACGTCTTTTATCTGCACTCCAGATTGTTGGAGCGTGCGGCGCGTCTGTCAGACAAGCTCGGCGGCGGTTCACTGACCGCATTGCCGATCATCGAGACACAGGCGGGCGACGTATCTGCATATATTCCGACAAACGTGATCTCTATCACGGATGGTCAGATCTATCTGGAAACCGAGATGTTTAACGCAGGCTTCCGTCCGGCGATCAATGCCGGTCTGTCCGTATCCCGTGTAGGCGGTTCCGCCCAGATCAAGGCGATGAAGAAGATTGCAGCGCCGATCCGTACCGAGCTGGCACAGTATACCGAGCTGGCAGCGTTCTCCCAGTTTGGTTCTGAGCTGGATGATGCGACAAAGGAGACGCTGGCACAGGGAAGGCGTCTGCAGGAGATGTTAAAGCAGCCGCAGTACAAGCCCATGCCGGTTGAGAATCAGGTTATCATGATCTACGCAGCGACCAAGCGCCATCTGTTAGATATCGAGGTGGAGGATGTGCTCCGCTTTGAGGGAGAGCTCATCGAGCTCGTATCTACCAAGTATCCGGAGATCCTTGAGACGATCCGCGAGACGAAGGAGATGGACGATGCGACCGAGCAGAAGCTGATCAAGGCAATCGAAGAATGCAAGAAATCTTTTAAGTAGAAATAAGGCGGTGATAAATTATGGCTTCGATGAGAGACATCAAGCGAAGAAAAAGCAGCATACAGAGTACGCAGCAAATCACAAAAGCCATGAAATTAGTTTCTACTGTAAAGTTGCAGAAGGCAAAGCTTCACGCAGAGGCGACAGATCCGTATTTTAACCATATGTACCAGACGGTGACATCGATTTTAGCGAAATCAGGCAACATCGATCATCCGTATCTGCAGAGCGGGGCATCTGATAAGATCGCGGTGGTGGTCATTACCTCAAACCGCGGACTCGCAGGCGGATACAACGCAAATGTGACCAAGCTGATCACGAACAATCAGGAGCTTTTACCCCAGGATAAGGTAGAGGTCTACTGTATCGGCAGCAAGGGACGCGAGACACTCGACCGTTACGGCTACACGATCAAGGAGGATCACTCGGCGATCATGGAAGCTCCCTCCTATGAGGATGCGGCGGCTGTGTGTGCGCGTGTGCTGGATGCGTTCACCAGAGGGGAGATCGGCAAGATTTATCTTGCATACACACATTTTAAAAATACGGTCGTACATGAGCCGAAGCTGATGAAGCTGCTTCCGGTAGAGTTTTCCGATGATGAGATCGCCGTAGCGGATGATAAGCTGCTCATGAATTATGAGCCGAACGTAGAGGAGGCTCTGGATCTGATCATTCCGAAATACGTCACCAGTATTTTTTACGGTGCGTTGGTGGAGGCACTTGCCAGTGAAAACGGCGCCAGAATGCAGGCAATGGATTCAGCGACAAGTAATGCGGAAGACATGATTAGTGATTTGTCTTTGAAATACAATCGTGCGCGTCAGGGCTCGATCACACAGGAGTTGACCGAGATCATCGCAGGCGCGGAAGCGATCAGTTAAATAAAAATATAAGGAGTGAAACAATGGCAGAAAATATTGGAAAAATCACTCAGATCATTGGTGCAGTCCTCGATATCAAATTTCCGGACGGAAAGATCCCGGAGATCAATGAGGCGATCGAGATCACCCGTAAAAACGGGGAACGTCTTGTCGTAGAGGTAGCTTCGCACTTGGGTGATGATACCGTGAAATGTATTGCCATGGGCCCGACAGACGGACTGGTACGCGGCATGGATGCGAAGGCAACCGGCGCTGCGATCTGTGTTCCTGTAGGAGAAAACACACTGGGACGTATTTTCAACGTGCTCGGTGAGCCCATTGATGAGCAGCCCGCTCCCACAGATGTGGAGTACATGCCCATCCATAGACCCGCTCCCAGCTTTGAGGAACAGGCGACATCTTCCGAGATGCTCGAGACCGGTATCAAGGTCGTAGATCTGCTCTGCCCGTATCAGAAGGGTGGAAAGATCGGTCTGTTCGGAGGTGCAGGAGTAGGAAAAACCGTGCTGATTCAGGAGCTGATCCACAACATCGCGACAGAGCATGGTGGATATTCTGTATTTACCGGAGTCGGCGAGCGTACCCGTGAGGGTAACGATCTGTACTATGAAATGAAAGAATCCGGCGTTATCGATAAGACGACGATGGTATTCGGTCAGATGAACGAGCCGCCGGGAGCACGTATGCGTGTCGGTCTGACCGGACTGACGATGGCAGAGTATTTCCGTGATAAGGGCGGAAAGGATGTGCTGTTATTCATCGACAACATTTTCCGTTTCACACAGGCAGGCTCAGAGGTATCCGCGCTGCTCGGACGTATGCCGTCAGCTGTAGGATATCAGCCGACCTTGCAGACGGAGATGGGAGCGTTACAGGAGCGTATCACATCTACAAAGAACGGTTCCATCACATCTGTACAGGCAGTCTATGTGCCTGCGGATGACCTGACAGACCCCGCACCGGCTACGACCTTCGCGCACCTGGACGCAACGACCGTATTGGAGCGTTCCATCGCAGCATTAGGTATTTACCCGGCAGTAGATCCGCTGGCGTCTACCTCCCGTATCCTCGATCCCCGTATCGTGGGAGAAGAGCATTTCAAGGTAGCCCGCGGTGTGCAGGAAATCTTGCAGAAATATAAGGAATTACAGGATATCATCGCGATCCTCGGTATGGACGAGCTGTCAGAGGATGACAAGGTAGTCGTAAACCGTGCGAGAAAGATCCAGAGATACCTGTCACAGCCGTTCCATGTAGCGACACAGTTTACCGGAATGGAAGGAAAATATGTACCGATCGCAGAGACGATCCGTGGTTTCAAGGAGATTCTGGAAGGAAAGCATGACGATATTCCCGAGGGACTGTTCCTGAATGCCGGCTCGATCGATGAAGTACGTGCCCGTATGAAATAGGAGGGCAGCGTATGGCAGATGAGAGCAGAAATTTTCAGGTAGAGATTATCACACCGGAGCGCGTATTTTATACGGGCGAAGCGACCATGATCGAGTTCACTACGGTAGAGGGTGATATCGGTGTGTACAAAAACCATATCCCGGTGACGACAGTCCTTGCGCCCGGTATCGTGACGATCACCGAGGAGGACGGACAAAAAAAGGCAGCGGTACATTCCGGCTTCGCACAGATTCTGGGAGACAAGGTAACGCTGCTCGCAGAGATCGCCGAGTGGCCGGATGAGATCGACTGGGATCGTGCCGAGGCAGCCAAGCGGCGTGCCGAGGAGCGGCTTGCAGCCAAGAATGAGAATCTGGATGTGGTCAGAGCAGAGCTGGCACTGCGCAGAGCGCTGGTGCGTATCAGCCTGCGGTAAAACAAAATATCAGACATGTAAAAAGCTGTTCTCGTGGGAGGGCAGCTTTTTTATGTAACAGGAAATTCCGATGAATTTCCTATTACACAAAAGCCCTCCGGGCAGGATCGCATGTTAATGGAGACACAAATCCCAACATACAACTCAGTTCTACGCAGAATTTATTTTGCGGAATATGATTTTGTAGAACGAATGATTGACAAAAACATACAATGTACTATAATTGAATTACAAAGAACAAAAGGAGGTGCTTGTATGGCAACCACATTGGTACAGGTAAGAGTAGATGATGAATTGAAAGATCGGGCAACTGCTATATATGACGCATTGGGGATTGATTTATCCACAGCTGTGCGGATGTTTTTGAAGAGATCTATAATGGTAAATGGTGTTCCATTTACTATGACACTCCCAAAGAGTGATTTTAAGGCTGAAAGAGCGGCGAGAGCACTTCAGGAATTAAGTGATGCAGCAGCTAAAAATGGAACATCAGAAATGACTTTGGAAGAAATCAATGCTGAGATTGAGGCGGTCATTCCGGATCCGAAGGACATCGTTTTCTATGAGGTGGTCATGGAAGGACTCAGGGAACACGATGAGACGTATCTTGTAACAGGTAACATCAAACATTTTCCAGTGAAATCCTTTGTCGTAACACCAAAGGAAATGCTTGATATCATGCAGAGATAATAAGCAGAAAATTAAAATATGAGAAGGAGCACCTTGATTTGACAAACCTCAATTGTAAAACGAGAAGCAACCACTCTCGTTCCAACCCTATGCCATAGTCGTATCAAATATCATTTCATCCGAGAGATTATGTGCTCATTCCTGTTTTGTGTATATTTCCACATCATCAATCTCGGTTAAAAGCTCATAATAATTATCTTCTATGAACGAAGCCATTCTGGCATTCTCTGAACCCGTCAAATCGCTACTTGCCTGAACAATAATCAGTGTAGGGTTGTTCTCTTCCAATTCTTCAAAATATTCGTCAGCGATACTCTCATCAACTGTTATCGGTGGAAATTGATATGAATATTTTGATGATGCAAGCCGCTCGCTTAGGATATAAATAATGTTCCAATTCCCATATACCATAATGGTCTCATCTTCTTCTGTATATTCTTTCACAACGTCAACCACACTGTCCACAGTTTCTGAACGGCTCGTAGCCAATATATTATACATTCCCCTTGCCCACATCGGAGCCGCAAATATAATCAACACATATGCAGACGCAATAAAAACAGCGCTTTTTTTCTTCTTTTCTTGGGTTTCTATGGAATGCATAATTCGGGCAATAGATAATGCAATCAAGGGAATCAAAATCATTCCGTAATGCCCATAAGTTTGTCCAGACATACATATACAAAGCAATGTGAAAAAGTGTGCAATTACATATGCCGCATAAAAAATACTTTTCTCCTCCACAAATGACCAACCCGCATATGCCGCAGACAAGAGCACTAATGGATTGTAGAAAAAATTAGTGAGAGAGGTGTATCGATTCCTCCACGATGCTCGAACGCCATCTGAAATGTACGCAGAATTAAATACAAAGTAATCATTTATAAAATCTTGAAAGGCATTTCCTCTTATCAGCCAAATGACAAGAGGCAAAATAATAAGAAGAACACCCACAAGGAAAAAGCAGATAAAGTATAACAAGTCTTTCATTTTCTTCATCCGCAATGTATCCACCAACACAGCGGCACAAAATACCACCCATATGGCCGCCATATTGATTCTCAGCATACATATCGCCCCAAAAGACAACCCGCAAACTATCAATCTTAACCGAGATATATTTTGATTGAGAAAATAATCCGCAAAAATGTAGAAGGAAACAGCAATAAATGGCATTGCATATTCCTCCGTCATGTTCCCCCCCTCAAAATAAATAAAAAGAGCAGCGGACGATGCCAATAAAGTCAAACACGAATAGAAACGGTTGCAAAATAATCTCGCGGTTTTATAAATCATAAAAAAGGTACAAAGAAGTGCTAAAACTTCGATTATCCAGATTCCATGCGACTCATTGATTTTAAAACCCAGCCAATTTATTACATAGAGTAAAGGTCCCTTGTGATCAAAAATATCCTTGTAGGGCATAAATCCGTTTTCCATATACATGGCGACCGTCTGAAACACAGATGAATCTGTCCCCACGTTTCCGTTCTTTATTAGTATGTTCAAGGGACTTTGCAAGGAAACAATGAATGTTACGAGAAGTATAAAAACTCCCGCGCAGACAACGGGGAACTTGTCCTCTTCGAATTTGTTCTTAATGTTTACAATCATTCTCATTCACGCTCCTATCGTTTCCTAAAAATTATCAATTTGCTGGCAACATAGTTCAGCACTATCACAATCAGATTTGATATGACCTTCATCGCCACATCGTTCCAGCGCAACATGTCGACGGTAACCAGCATAATGAACAGATCCAGCACTCCTGTTGCAAGCCGACAGGAAAAAAATGAAATAAGCTCTCTCAACAGAACCTTCTTTTCCCAAGATTTGCTTCCGAACACCCAGGACTTGTTTGTGAGGAAAGCAAATATCACTGCGAGCAGCCAGGCAATAACCGTGCTTACTCCCGTGGAGAACTTCAACGGATGGGCGCAGATATAATACGCTACAATGTTTACGACCGTTGTGCATACACCGAAAAACAGGTATGCCAGCACGCACCTGTTTTTCAAAAGCAGTTTTTTCAACATCGTGTCACAGCCCTTTCATGGATTGGTTAATCGCCCGGAAGTCCTTCACAGCCTGTAACCCGATACCGAAAATCTTTCTTAAGTTGATGGAGTTCACTCCACCCTGCCGGGGCTTGAACGTGATCGGTATGTATTTAACCCGCAATCCCTTTTTTGCATAGATTACGGACAAGATCACATTCGAGAGGTTGAAGTCTTTCGGAATAAGTTCGATATTCTCCGCAAGCGTTTCCGCTTTCATCAGACGGAACGGCGTGTTTGCATCCGTCACAGTCATACCGAAGCAGATTTTCAAGGTCAGCTTCAACACCTTTGTGACAAAGATTCTGGATGCCCCATCCTGCCGACCGCTACGGTGGCCTATGACCATTTCATAATTGTCTCGTTGTTCCCAGAACGGCCAGAATTCATCCGGATTTGTCTGTCCATCGGAATCCGTCTGGAAAACATAGTCGGCTCCATGCTCCAAGGCATAGCGATATGCATAGAGAACAGTCGCCCCGTGTCCACCATTTTCCTTTGTCAGAGGGATAAACTGCGACCTGTCCGCGGCACACTCTTTCATGATCTCATAGGTATTGTCCCGACTCCCATCATTAACAATGATCAGACGGGAATCCTCCCCTGTCTTTTCCACGACCGGATACCACTGGTCTATGACCTGACGGATGGTATCCTGCTCATTGTAAGCGGGAATAACGATAAACAGCTTTTGCACTCTACTCACTCCTTACGATTCGTTGCATCCGCCGAAACGTATACTTTTCGGCGGATGTCACATTTTTACAGCAAAATTGCATAAAAAACATATGTTTCTGTGGAAATATGTTATATATGGTGGTATCATAAAAGTGTTGTGAAATTTTGTGACATCCGCTCAAAAGTATACGTTTCGACGAATATGGTCAGACTCCAAAAGGTGGGTTTTTAACGGATTGGATATTGTAAGTGGCTGCCTTTCGCCGGAATGTTGTCTCCGGCATCCCACATTCTCTGGCCGCCGCCAGTCCTGTGATCCTCCCTGCTTTCCAATCCTGATAGACCTGGTGGAAATTAGCCGGCAGTGGTTTCGGTGGTCTACCGAACTTAACCCCCTTAATACGGGCAGCCTCTATCCCTTCCCGCTGGCGCACCCTAATGTTTGTCCGCTCATTCTCCGCAACGAAAGACAGCACCTGCAATACGATGTCGCTGAGGAACGTTCCCATCAGATCCTTCCCCCGGCGGGTATCCAACAGGGGCATGTCAAGTACCACAATGTCCACGCCTTTCTCCTTTGTAAGAATCCTCCACTGTTCCAGAATCGCCGTATAATTCCTTCCCAGCCGGTCAATACTCTTAATATAGAGAATGTCATCTTTCTTAAGCCGCCGAACAAGCTGCTTATATTTCTTCCTCTCAAAATCTTTACCTGACTGCTTCTCAACGTAAATGTTGCGCTCGGGGATTCCCATCTCCCGGAGCGCAATCATTTGTCTGTCCTCATTTTGGCCTCTCGCAGAGACTCTAACATATCCGAAGAAGTTGCCCATTGGTTTATAATCTCCTTTCCTGCCCCGGTTTGAAACAGGCATTAAATTGGGGCTGATATTGAATTTAATGCCGTTTTGATTAGCTTAAGACCATCTGACTAGAGACTATTGATTATAATGCTGAGAGGGAGGAAGCGATGAATGAGAAATTCGGTATTATTGATTGATTGATACGAACATCCTTTTGAATTACATCACGAACCGTGTGGTTCCGGCAATTACACCGGATGATTTTATAAAAGCATACAGATAAAGATATAAAAAGAGAGTAAAGCATCTCGTTTACACCTCAGCAGCTTGCGTTAATGCCAAACTGATGTTAAACTAGAGATAGACAATATATGATCTATTTTTGTATAAAAACATAAACTTTGGATAAAATATGAGCTATACAAAATTTATATGATAGGAGACGCTATGATAGGATTGGTTTGGGAGACTGCAGAAGAATTGGATCAGAAGCTGGCAGGTCGTGTGCGGAATATCAGAAAACGTCGTTCAATCTCACAAAAAAAGCTGGCAGATATGAGCGGGGTGAGCTATGGTTCGATCAAACGTTTTGAGGTGACAGGGCAGATATCATTGCTCTCATTGACAAAGATAGCGATCGCACTGGATATCGCAGATGATTTGCGGTCGATTTTTACACAGATACCATACCGAACGATCGAGGAGGTCATCAATGAAGGAAAATAAGCTGCAGGTATTTTATAAAGACCGGCTGGTGGGTACATTGGCGATGACCGCAGATCGAAAAGCTGCTTTTGCATATGACAAGCAATGGCTGAGTGAAGGATTTCCGATCAGTCCGTTTTCGCTGCCGTTGGAAGAGCGGGTATTTGTTCCGACAAAAGAACATTTTGGAGGATTGTTTGGTGTTTTTGCGGATAGTCTGCCCGATGCATGGGGCAGATTGTTATTAGATCGGCTGCTGAAACAACATCATGTTGATAAGAGTGGAATGAATGTATTGGATCGGTTGGCTATCGTGGGGGATGCGGGCATGGGCGCATTGACCTACAGACCGCAGATCAATATTGTCAACGAGTCGATGCGTGAAGATTTTGATGAAATCGCAAAAGAATGTCAAAAGATATTGAATACAGAATATACACAAAAGCTGGATGAATTGTATGGAATGGGCGGTACGAGTGGAGGCGCACGACCTAAAATCATGACGCGGCTCAATGACGAAGCGTGGATTATTAAATTCCCGACACAAATAGATGGCGAAGATGCCGGAAAGATGGAATATGATTATGCGCAATGTGCAAAAGCCTGCAAAATAGATATGCCGGAAACGCATCTATTTTCATCTGAACAGTGTGCCGGTTACTTTGGAACAAAGAGATTTGACCGCGTGCGCCTGACACATGGCGAAGAAAGGGTACACATGTTGACAGCCGCCGCCCTTCTGGAGTTGGATTTTGAACAGTCATCGTTAGATTATCATGAGCTGATGAAGCTTACGAAGATATTGACAATGAATCATGCAGGCGATGTGGAAAATATGTATCGCCGTATGTGTTTCAACGTATTTGCACACAACAGAGACGATCACTCAAAAAATTTTACTTATATATATAATGAAACCACAGACAGATGGGGGCTTGCGCCGGCATATGATCTGACCTACAGCAATACCTATTATGGGGAGCATACGACATCCGTAGATGGAAACGGAAAAAATCCGGGCAGAAAAGAATTGATAGCAGTCGGAGTAGCAGCCGGTATGCCGGAAATGATGTGCAGGAAAATTGCAGATGACATCAGGGAGTGTGTGGATGAGATGCTGGGGGAGTATTTGCAAAGATAAAACTATCTACAGGCTATATAATCTTAATAAAAGAACAAACTGAAAAACCGTGAAAAAAGTGTAGGAAAAATAAAAGAAAAATGTTAAAATACTCCTTAGTGGTATTTTACCGCAGACTTTAATAAGGTAAGGGGTTTAACTTGTGAGAGAGAGACTGGGATTGCAAACGCTTACAAATGAAATACCGATCATCAGTTACCGCGGAATGACCGATCCGGTACTGGTATCCAGAACACACGGGGTAAGTGGCAAATTGTCCATAGCGGCAGAGTTGGAGAGATACGATACCATCGGAAAAGATTGTGTGGCAGTCTGTGTCAACGATCTGGTGGCGATGGGCGCAAAACCGTTATTTTTCTATGACACGATATCATGCGCCCGACCAAAAAAGGATAAGATCGAGGCGCTGGAAAACAGTGCGAGGGAGCTGTGTGGACAACTGGATGTCGCCTATGCGGGCAGTGAGATCATGGAGCTGCCGGACATTTTTCACTATGACCAGTATGATATGGTGGGATTTGCGGTCGGCATTCTGGATCGCAGCGCGAGCAAGGGCGTCCGCCCGGTAAAGGATGCGGATGTGATCATCGGGCTTGCGTCGGACGGTTTACATAACAATGGCTATGTGGCAGCGAAAAAGAAGCTTTTTCTGACAAAAACCAGCATGGAGGTCTATTACGAGAACCTGGAGAGTACGCTTGGGGAATTGCTCATGCAGCCGACCCGCTGTTACCAGCAGGCACTCGAGGCGCTCTGGAAGGCAGATATTCCGCTCGGCGGATGTATACAGGTGACACACGGCGGACTGGACGCGGCGCTGCACAAGCTGCTGCCGGAGAACTGGGGCGCGGTCATCAAGCAGCCGAGGCAGAATATACCGCCGCTCTATCAAGTGCTGCATCAGGATGGGAATATGTCATTGGAACAGATGCGGACGACCTGCAATATGGGCTTCGGCATGCTGTTTATCGTCGCGGAGGATGATGTGGCGCGGGTGATCGAGCTGATCGAGGAGACCGGTGAACGGCCGCTGCCGATCGGATTGGTGGAGACCGGAAGCGCACAGATCCGTTATATATAACAAATGGGTAAAAGCAGAGAGGATGTTACAAACTTATGAGTTCACAGGATAAACTGGAAAAAGTGCTGCGCGACATCCATGTGCTGATCTCACGCAGTGAGTCCTATAGTCAGGATCGTATCATTGTCAACAAACAGGAGATGTTTGGGCTGATCGACCGGCTCAATGCCAGTATTTATGAGATCATGGAGGACTATGAGCTCACAAAGCAGAGCAGGGACAAGGCAGAGCGGGAGCATAAAAAGCAGGGAGATAAAATTATCTGGGATGCGAGCCGCAAGGCAGAGGATATCTATGCGGCATCCGTGATGTACACGGATGAAGCACTGAATCATATACAGGCGATCATGGACGAGTCCACAGAGCAGATCCGTCAGGTACAAAATGAGATGCTTCGGGGGCTTGAGGAGAAAAAACAGATCGTGCGGACGAACCAGCTCGAATTGAAATCACAGCTGCAGGATCTGCTCGATACAGAGAAATATCTATTGCTGATCGAGGAGCGCAACAAGGAGATCGAGCGGGAAAAGGAAAAGCACGGCAGACGCTTCGGACAGAAGGAAAAGAGCCAGTTCGCAGATGTCAAGACAGAGATCCGCATCAATAAGGAATATTTCAAAAATGCGGGTATTGAGCTGGAGGATGAGGAGGATACACCGGAGGATACGCAGGCAGAGACAGCACCGGCAGGTGAGGAAGGGCTTGCGGTCGGGGATGAACCGGTTTCGGTCAAGGAGGAACAGATCGACCTGTCCGGCGTGACTTGGGATGTGGAAGGGCTGGATGAGCCCGCATCCGGAAAAGAAGATCAGTCGGATACAAATGACCGGCGCAAACGGCATTTTTTCAAGCATATATAACACACATAGGAGGATGAATGATGAAATTATATGATGGCGGAGTCTATCTGGTAAATGAAAACGAGATCATCGCTGATAACGCTGAGGCAGCGGCACTCCTGCAGAGCAGGACGGGCAGCGCACCCGCAAAGGAAGAAGCAAAAAAGGGAACACTGGCTTACAACATCTTAAAGGAGCATAATACCTCCGGAAATATGAATGAGCTGCAGATCAAGTTTGACAAGCTCACGAGCCATGACATCACATTTGTCGGCATTATCCAGACGGCGCGCGCGTCAGGACTGGAGCGTTTTCCGATCCCTTATGTGCTGACGAACTGCCACAATTCTCTCTGTGCAGTTGGCGGAACGATCAACGAGGATGACCACATGTTCGGACTGAGCTGTGCGAAAAAGTACGGCGGAGTCTATGTGCCGCCGCATCAGGCAGTCATCCACCAGTTTGCACGTGAAATGCTCGCAGGCGGCGGCAAAATGATCCTCGGCTCGGATTCACACACCCGCTACGGAGCACTCGGAACGATGGCGATGGGCGAGGGCGGACCGGAGCTTGTTAAGCAGCTTCTGTCACAGACCTACGATATCAAAATGCCCGGTGTCGTAGCCGTATACTTAAAGGGCAGCTTAAAGCCCGGTGTCGGACCGCAGGACGTAGCGATCGCGATCATCGGCGAGGTATTTGATAAAGGCTATGTAAAAAATAAGGTCATGGAGTTCGTAGGACCCGGTGTGGCAAACCTGAGTGTCGATACACGTATCGGCATCGATGTCATGACGACAGAGACGACCTGTCTGTCATCCATCTGGAGCACCGATACAAAGGTGAAGGAATGGTACGATATCCACGGCAGAAGCGAGGACTATAAAGAGCTTCATCCTGCCGCTGTTGCTTATTATGACGGTTGCATTGAGATCGATCTGGACGAGATCGAGCCGATGATCGCTATGCCGTTCCATCCGAGCAACGCGTATACGATCCGTGAGCTGAACGAGAATCTGATGGACATTCTGGATGACTGTGAGAAGCGTGCACAGGTCAGCTTCAACGGTGCCGTAGACTTAAACCTCAAGGAAAAGGTACGAAACGGCAGATTGTATGTCGATCAGGGAATCATCGCAGGCTGTGCGGGCGGCGGCTTCGAGAATATCTGTGATGCAGCGGATATTTTAAACGGTGCGAGCATCGGACCGGATGAGTTTACACTGAGCGTATATCCGGCCAGTATGCCGATATACATGGAGCTCGTGAAAAACGGCGCTGCGGCGAAGATCATGGAGACAGGTGCGATTTTAAAGACCGCATTCTGCGGACCGTGCTTTGGCGCGGGAGATACACCGTCCAACAACGGCTTCTCGATCCGCCATTCTACGAGAAACTTCCCGAACCGCGAGGGTTCAAAGGTACAGAACGGACAGATCGCGTCCGTGGCACTGATGGATGCGCGTTCTATCGCAGCGACTGCAGCCAACAAGGGTTATCTGACCGCGGCTACCGATTTCGATGTGACTTATACAAAGCCGAAGTATTTCTTTGACAAGACGATCTACGAGAACCGTGTCTATGACAGCAAGGGCGTGGCTCATCCCGAGGAGCCGATCAAGCTCGGACCCAATATCAAGGATTGGCCGGAGATGTCAGCGCTGACCGAGAACCTGCTGCTCAAGGTCGTATCGGAGATCCATGATCCGGTCACTACGACCGATGAGCTGATCCCGTCCGGAGAGACATCTTCTTACCGCTCCAACCCGCTTGGATTGGCAGAATTTACGCTTTCCAGAAAGGATCCGGACTATGTACCGCGTGCAAAGGAGGTACAGAAGGCAGAAAAGGCGCGTATCGCAGGCGGGCATCCGTGTCAGGAGCTGCCGGAGTTAAAAAATGTCATGAGCGTGGTCAAGACAAAGTTCCCGGAGGCAGACCATACGAATTTCGGCATCGGAAGCACGATCTTTGCGGTGAAGCCCGGCGACGGTTCTGCGCGTGAGCAGGCTGCATCCTGCCAGAAGGTACTTGGCGGATGGGCGAATATTGCGAACGAGTATGCGACCAAGCGTTACCGCTCGAACCTCATCAACTGGGGAATGCTGCCGTTTATCATCCCCGAGGGTGAGCTGCCGTTTGCGAACGGAGATTATATCTGGGTACCCGGCATCCGTGCGGCAGTAGAGAACAAGGCAGATGTGATCACTGCTTATGCGGTAAAGGACGGTGAGCTGAAGGAGTTTACGATGACACTTGGTGATCTGACGGACGATGAGCGTGAGATTATCTTAAAGGGATGTCTGATCAACTATAACCGTGTTTCTTAGGGAAGGCATTTGAGGGTGAGGAGGTTTTGTGATGGAAGATGACAAGCAAAAGCGCATCCGGCGCTCGGACTGGGATATCCGTCCGTACTTAGCGATCGGCGTACTGATTTTTCTCGTATTTTGCTGCTGTATCGTCGTATTTGCATTGATTTTTAAATATGCGGAATTAAAAAACGCCTGCTCCGTGATGCTGGATGTGCTGCAGCCGATCATTATCGGTGCGGTGCTTGGGTATTTATTTAACCCGCTGCTGTGCTATATTGAGGATGGCTTGCACAGGCTGATTCTGCCAAAGGTAAACAACAAGGATAAGGCGAAGCATACGATCCGCACGGTTGCGAGTATTTTGACGCTACTGGTTTTTCTGGCATTGTTTGGTCTGATTCTTTATATGATTGTTCCGGCATTGATCCAGAGCATTACGAACCTGATCAATTCCATGTCCGCAAACGTGGATAGTTTTATCAAATGGTACAACCAGCTCCAGTTTGTGGGAGATACAGACGGAAAATGGGAAGCTTATCTGATAATGGGAAGCGATTATCTGGTGAACTGGGCGAGAACCGCTATCATGCCCCAGCTGAATGACTATGTGCAGACGCTGACAAAGAGTGCGATCAACGTGGTCGTTGTAATGAAGAATGTCGTGATCGGTCTGATCGTAGCGGTCTATGTCATGATGGAGAAGGAGCATTTTGCAGGGCAGGCAAAAAAGATGGTTTTTGCGGTTCTGCCGGTGAAGCAGGCAAATATCGTGCTGCATACGGTACATCGCGTGGATGAGATCTTCGGCGGTTTTATCATTGGAAAGATCATTGATTCGATCATCATCGGCATCCTCTGCTTTATCGGATGCTGGATCTTAAAAATGCCTTATATGCTGCTCGTCAGTGTCATTGTAGGTGTGACAAATGTAATTCCGTTTTTTGGACCGATCATCGGAGCGGTACCGTGCGTCATTATTGTAACGATCACCGATCCGATGCACGGACTGTATCTGCTGCTGTTTATCTTGGCATTGCAGCAGCTGGACGGCAATGTGATAGGACCAAAAATTCTGGGCGATTCGACCGGATTGTCATCCTTCTGGGTTATTTTTGCGATCATGGTCGGCAGCGGATTGTTCGGATTTGCCGGTATGCTGTTTGGTGTTCCGGCGTTTGCCGTGATCTACTATCTGATCCAGCAGCTTGTCGTGCATCTG
Source organism: Oscillospiraceae bacterium (assembly GCA_963640395.1). GTDB lineage: Bacteria > Bacillota > Clostridia > Lachnospirales > Lachnospiraceae > W0P33-017. The sequence continues at coordinate 5,759 of CAVHZH010000004.1, read as the reverse complement.
CTCAAGCGGCGAAAGCTGCCGGAGCCGTCACTCGATTATACGAATGTGACGCATATTGATCCGCAGACAAGGGAGCTGTGTACGGATGGCTGGGTGCGCAATGAAACGTTTCGTTTTGGAAAAAAACGGAAAAAAGCACCTGCGCCGAAGGCAGAGGAAGCATCTGAAAAAGACGGAGAAAATTAGTTCAAAAGGCAGCGTAAGGCTGCCTTTTATGCTGTAGCAGTGGGGAAATGCCGTTGGGCGGCGCTGTTTTGTGAAAAAGCCGTGAAGGCTTTATTTTGACATGAGCGGGTCTGTATGGTAAGATGAATACAAGTATACCCATATATAGCATACGATTCATGGATAGTGCCGGTTTATGGTACTATATCATGTGCAAATAAGGTACGATTCTGTACGAGGTGAACATTTTGGATAAGTACGAATATAAGCTGAAGTTGGATGAAATAGAGACGCTTGCCGGGCAGAAAAATTATGCGGCAGCAGCACAGATTGCAGACGGGATCAACTGGCGGAAGGTGCGGAATGTCAATTCCCTGATGCTGGTCGGGGAGGTTTATCAGCAAAACGGGCGCTACGAGGACAGCAAGGAGCTGTTTCTCATGGCATATGACCGTTCGCCGATCGGAAAAAAGATCATTTACCGTCTGGCGGAGATCGCAATAGAAGCAAAGCAGTTTGACGAGGCGGAGGAATATTACGATGAATTTGTCGAGATCGCGCCGCATGACACGCTCAAATATATCCTGCGCTACCATCTGAGCCGCGCAAAGGGCGAACCGATCGCAGAGCAGATCGCGATACTGAGCGAGCTCAAGGAACAGGAATATACCGAAGAATGGGCGTTTGAGCTGGCTTACCTGTATCATCAGGCAGGGATGCCGGACAAGTGCATTGAGGCGTGCGATGAGCTGATCCTGTGGTTCGGCGACGGACCGTATGTGGAGAAGGCGCTGGAGCTGAAGATGCTCTACCAGCCTCTTTCCTACGATCAGGAGGAAAAATACAAGCAACTCCGCAAAAAAAGAGATGGCATCATCGAGGTACGGCCGGATGAATATCTGGAATCCGGTGAGATCATTAACGATACGATCAATATTCCTGAGGTGCAGGTGAATGCGGAGCGCTACAATACGCAGAATCTGCAGAAGGAGTTGGCGCGCGGTATCCAGCAGATCATGGATGCCACCGAAAAAGAGACGGTCAGTGATACGATGGATTCTATCAAAAAAATGGTGGAAGAAATCCCGTACCTGCAGCCGTTACTGTCGGAGGAGCGCACGGAATCCCAGGCGGAGCATCCGGCATCGTATGAGACGGATGAGGAAATTGACAGTTCCCTGAATCTGAACTTTCAGGAGATCTTAGAGGAAGAATACGATGGCCAGATCTCACTGTCATTGCCGCAGGGCAGTGAGCAGGAGCCGCAGGTGCGTGGTCAGATGACGATCGAGGATATACTGGCTGACTGGGAAAAAACCAAACGTGCCGCAGAAGCGGCGATGGAGGAGGCGCAGAAGCGGAAGCTCGAATCGGCAAAGGCGCGTGCATTGCAGGAGGCGAGTGATATTATGGATCGTCTGACGGCAGTTCTCCCGCAGCTCGATGCCGGGGCAACGACCAAAGATCTATTCGAGCGGGCATATGAGGAGCCGACACCTGAGTCCGTGGAACGCGCATCGCGTGCGCTGGCGGATGCCAACGAGCTGCTGCAGCAGCAGATCGACCGCTTGCAGGCTGCGGCTGCTGCACCTGAGGCGGAATCGGAGGAAGAACCGACGGCAGAACCGCTGGACGAGGTGACAGCATCGATTGACGCAGCTCTTGCAGCAGAATTGGCGGCAGAGGGGCTGGAAATGTATGAGGATGATGTGCTGACTGTGCCTGTAAAGCCGGTAGCCGCGCCGGATCCGGAGATACCGGCAGAGGTGATAGAGCCGGGGATACCGGAAACCGTTGAGCCGGAGCAGCCGCAGCAGTCTGTGGTCAGCCGTGAGTTCAGCCGCCCGACAATGCCGCAGACTACCGCGGCAGCATTCCCTGATCTGTCAAAAATTCTGGCAGGCAGCGCGCTTCATCAGGAATCCGCGCCGGAAGTGGGCGGAGAGACTGCTGAGGCGGTGCAGGCAGACCATTTTGGCAAGATGATATCCGACTGGGAGGCGATGAAGGATCCGACCACACCGCTGCCTGAGATCAACATGGATCTGTTCGGAGAGAATGAAACGAAGGAGCCGGAGCAGCAGCCGCTGTACAACGGTATCCGTAAATTTGATGCAGAGATGGCAGAGCGATTCTCCTATTTCACAAAGGTTGATGGCATGGAGGCACAGATCTGCCGCGCATTGAGCGGGTGTGGGGCATATCTCGAGGGAATGACTCCCGGCATATACGGCAATCTGGTGGTAGAGGGCGCGTCCGGCTGCGGAAAGACCATGCTGGCGACCAATCTGGTCAAGACCCTGCAGCAAAAGACGCATAAGCCGGGTAAGCAGATCGGCAAGATCAATGGCGATGCGCTCAACCATAAGAATATCGAGGAGCTGCTCGCAAAGATTACCGGAGGCTGTCTGATCATTGAGCGTGTTGGCGATCTGACCAGAGAGACAGAGGGCAGGCTGTCTGCTTATCTGGAACAGCATCGGGGTGAGCTGCTTGTGATTCTGGAGGATTCTAAGGACGAGATCGCAAAGGCACTCGGACGGCATGAGGGATTTGCACAAAAGTTTGCACAGCGGATTTCGATCCCGTATTTTACGAATGACGAGCTGGTGGAGTTCGCCAAGACGTATGCGACAGAGAACGGTTACGGTATCGATGCGATGGCTGTGCTGGCGCTGTACAAGCGTATCAACAGTATTCAGAAGCTCGATCAGGCGACGACGCTCGTAGAGGTCAAGGAGATCGTAGATGAGGCGATCGACCACGTGGAGAGAGGCAGTCTGAAAAAGATGTTTGGAATCCTTACCTCCAAGCGCTACGATGAGAATAATTACGTAGTGCTCCGGGAGAAGGATTTTGAAGAATAATAGTAACTGTTCAGAGCCAAGCAAATTTGCATAAAATGCGCGAGTAATGCTTGCATTAACGAGCTCATTTTTGCAAATTTATTTGGCGAGAACGCCACATGAGCAAAAGAAAAGCTGCGAAGCAGCGATTTTGCGAATGGGCTCTGAACAGTTACGAATAATCAATGATATAACAAGGGGGCAATGTGATGGGGAATTTTACAGAGCTGGACATGTATTTGTTTGGACAGGCGACGCACTATGATATTTATAAGAAGCTCGGTGCACATCTGATGACGATCAAACGGAAAAAGGGTGTTATGTTCGATGTGTGGGCGCCGGGCGCGAAACGCGTCTGGGTGATCGGAACGTTCAACGACTGGGACGAGACAAAGCATGAGATGGAGCGGCTGGAGCCGACGGAGTGCGGCATTTATGAGTTGTTTATTCCGGGAGTCGGTCTGGGAGACATGTACAAATACCGGATTGAGGGAGCTGACGGGGAGATCCATTACAAGGCAGACCCGTATGCGAATCAGGCAGAATTACGCCCCGGTACGGCATCTGTAGTGGCAGATATCGACCATTTCAAGTGGACAGATGCTGAGTGGATGGAGGCGCGCGCCGAAAAGAATGTGTATCATGAGCCGATGTCTATTTTGGAGGTGCATCCGGGTTCATGGATGCGTCATCCCGGACGCGAGGATGAGGGCTTTTATACATACCGTGAGCTGGCAAAGTCCCTGATCAAGTATGTCAAGCAGATGGGCTATACACATGTAGAACTGATGGGTATTTCCGAGTATCCGTTTGATGGCTCGTGGGGCTATCAGGTGACCGGATATTATGCGCCGACCTCGCGCTACGGATCGCCGGAGGATTTTGCCTATCTGATCGACCAGCTGCACAAGCACAAGATCGGTGTGATCCTCGACTGGGTTCCGGCACATTTTCCGCGTGATGCGCACGGACTGGCGAATTTTGACGGCACCTGTCTGTACGAATATGCCGATCCCCGCATGGGCGAGCACCCGGACTGGGGAACGAAGATCTTTGATTATGGAAAAAATGAGGTGAAAAACTTCCTGATCGGCAGCGCCCTCATGTGGGTGGAGCACTATCATGTGGACGGTCTGCGCGTGGATGCGGTCGCATCGATGCTCTATCTGGACTATGGCAAGGAAGACGGTCAGTGGATTGCTAATAAATACGGCGAGAATAAAAATCTTGAGGCAATCGAGTTTTTCAAGCATATCAATACGTTGATCATCGGACGCAACAAGGGATCCGTCATGATCGCGGAGGAGTCTACGGCGTGGCCAATGGTCACAGGCAGGGCAGAGGACGGCGGACTGAACTTCTCCCTGAAATGGAATATGGGCTGGATGCATGATTTCCTCGACTATATGAAGCTCGATCCGTATTTCCGCAAGGACAATCATTACAAAATGACGTTTGCGATGAGCTACAACGAGAGTGAGCGCTATATTCTTGTGCTTTCGCATGATGAGGTCGTGCATCTCAAATGCTCGATGATCAATAAGATGCCGGGTGATGATGATTCCAAATTTGCCAATCTGCGGCTGGCTTATACCTATTTCATGCTGCATCCCGGCAAAAAGCTGCTGTTTATGGGGCAGGATTTTGCACAGTTGCGCGAGTGGAGCGAGGATCGCGAGCTGGACTGGTATTTACTGGCTGAGAAGTCGCACCAGCAGATCCACGATTATATGAAGGAGCTGCTGCATCTGTATAAAAAATATCCGGCAATGTATGAGCTCGATCATGAGTGGAACGGTTTCGAGTGGATCAATGCGGATGATAAGGAGCGCAGCATCTACAGCTTTATCCGCAAATCCTCAGACGGTAAAAAATGTCTGGTCTGCGTGCTGAACTTTACGCCGGTCGCACGGCCTGATTATCGCGTGGGCGTGCCGCAGGCGGGCAATTACCGGCTGATCTTAAACTCAGACGAGGAGCGCTTCGGCGGTACGGGTGCAGAGCATCCGAAGCGGTTTACCGCGAAAAAGGGAGAATGGGACGGACAGCCGTATTCAGTTGGCTATCCGCTGGCTCCGTTTGGCGCAGTCGTGTTTGCGTTTGACTATAAGTAATCCGGCAGGAATATGAATTAGGGCTACCTTTTTGGTAGCTCTAATTTTTTGTGTAATAGGAAATTCCGATGAATTTCCTATTACACAAAAAGCCCTCCGGGCCGGGTGCGCACCTCGCGGAGTTGAAGTGTATGCTTCGCATACCGCTCGGGCGCGAAAGAGTCGCGAGCGACTCTTTTTTATGTAATAGGAAATTCCGATGAATTTCCCATTACATAAAAAAGCCCTCCGGGCAGGATCGCACTGCGGCGGATAAGAAGTATGTCGCTAAAGCGACCCGCCGCAGGCGGAGAATCCTGCAAAGCAGGATTCTTTCTTGCCCTCATTTATACTCCTTTACGGAGTTTAACAAAAACCGGTAGCGCAGTTGGGCGGAATTTAGCTGATAAATATAGGCATCGATCAGATCGGGGTCTGTCACATTTGAAAAAGCCGAATAGACCTGCTCCAGCTCCTGCCTGGTGCGTTCGAGATCGTCCAATAATACGGTATAGTGCGGATTGACGGGCTGAGCGTCTGGCTGATGGAATAAATGTAGCATAGGAAACCTCCTCGTGTGAAAGAACCATCCAGAATGATTCGTAACTGTTCAGTACCTTTACAGTTACGAATGCAAAATCCATGAAAATCGGCT
>CAVHZH010000003.1:0-48257 GCA_963640395.1 Oscillospiraceae bacterium | reverse complement strand
GCCCGAAACGAAGTGTAGAACCTCAGCAGTGAGTGCTTCGGGCTGTCCTGAACAGTTACATTTTTTCTTATTTCATTGTTGCGACAGCCGCTGCCTCGATCGGCAGACCTGCCTTGTACAGCTTGATAAATTGGTCAAAGCCCTCGACATCCGCAGGATCGGGATTCATTGTCTCGCCCTTCTCGCCTGCAAAAATCTTGTTATTTAAGTAAGCATCCAGCGTCTCGCCGTCCTCTTTGCCAGCCATATATGCAGCTAACAATGCGATACCCCATGCGCCGCCTTCTCCGGCAGTCTCCATAACAGCGACCGGTGCGTTCATCGCTGCCGCAAGGATGCTCTGTCCGACACCCTTTGTTTTGAACAGTCCACCGTGTCCGTAGATGCAGTCGATCTTTACCTGCTCCTCCTTTAAGAGAATATCCAGACCGCACTTCAATGCGCCCAGTGCCGTGTAAAGGTTCACACGCATAAAGTTTGCCAGATTGAATTTTGCCTCGGGTGTGCGCACTACGATCGGACGACCCTCGGTAAAGCCTGTGATATGCTCGCCTGAGAAATAGTTGTAGGCAAGTAGTCCGCCGCAGTCCTTATCTCCCTCAAGTGCCTTGTTGTATAAGGTTCCAAACAGCTTGTTCATGTCTACATCCACACCGAAGCTCTCGGCGAACTCCTTGAAGATGTTGACCCATGCATTCAGATCGGAGGTACAGTTGTTGCAGTGTACCATAGCGACCGCATCTCCGGCAGGAGTCGTCACCATATCCAGCTCCTCATGCAGCTTCTTTAATTCATGCTCAAGTACAACCATCGCAAATACAGAGGTTCCGGCTGACACGTTTCCGGTGCGCACGGCTACGGAATTGGTCGCTACCATACCGGTTCCGGCATCGCCCTCGGGCGGGCACATCGAAGCGCCCGGCTGCAGCGTTCCGGTCGGGTCGAGCTTTTTTGCTCCCTCAGCCGTTAGTGTACCAGCCTGTTCCCCTGCCACGAGTACCTTAGGGAAAATGTCGCGCAGCTTGTAAGGCATCCCTTTTTCTGCGAGCTTTGCGTCGAACTTGTCTACCATTGTCTGGTTGTAATCACGTGTCTTGGAATCGATCGGGAACATGCCGGCTGCCTCACCGATGCCGACCACCTTTTCCCCGCTCATCTGCCAGTGGATATAGCCTGCGAGCGTGGTCTGGAACTTGATGCTCTTTACATGCTCCTCGCCGTTTAAGATCGCCTGATACAGATGCGCCACACTCCAGCGCTGCGGTACATTGAAGTTCAGGTACGGTGACAACTCCTCGCACGCCTGCCCGGTAATCGTATTTCTCCATGTACGGAACGGTACGAGCAGCGTGTCATGTTCATCGAATGCCATATAACCGTGCATCATCGCGGAAAATCCGATCGCTGCCAGATTTTTCACCTCTACACCGTACTGCTTTTTTACTTCCTCTGCCATGTTCTTATAGCAATCCTGTAAACCGCCCCAGATCGCATCCAGACTGTAGGTCCAGATCCCGTCTACCAGTTGGTTTTCCCAGTCATGTGCACCGGAAGCAATCGGCTTTCCTGCCTCATCCACAAGAACAGCCTTGATTCTCGTAGAACCAAACTCAATACCAAGTACCGCTTTTCCGGCTTCAATCACCTGTGCTGCATTGCTCATGTAATATATTACCCCCCTCATATAAAAAATTTTGGTAACTGTTCACAATAGTTTCGTTGTTTCCTGTACTTCTAGCATACAACTTGTACAGTCCACTTTACAAGTTGTTTTTTGGCTACTTCAGAGCCAAGGCAGAGCATCAGGGAACATCCCTTGCCAAACTTGTTTGCGCACAGGGATTTTTGCGATGCTCGCTTTGGCGAGAAGCCACAGCGAGATGGAGCGAAGCGTAATCGAGCTGCTTGGCTCTGAAGCAGCCACACACTACACTCCGCTCGACCTCCGCACAATCAGCTCCGGCTGGATCATGATCTGCGTTTCTTTCAAGGATTCCCCGTCACGGATGAGCTGCAGCAACAGCTCCGCAGCCATCTCCCCCAGCCGCTCCTGCGGATGTGCTACTGTCGTGAGCGGCACGCGGCATGTCGATGCGAGGTACGAATCATCATACCCGGTGACTGCGATCTCCTCCGGGCAGTCCATGCCCTTTTCCTCGAGCGCGCGCAGTACCTGCAATGCGATCTGGTCATTGTAGCAGACCACGCCGTCAAAAAAGAGCCGGTCGCGCTCATTGATGAGCTGCTTCATTTTCTCGTAGGGATGGCTTTTCCGGTCCTCCGTGTAAAACCAGACCACCTTATCTGGATCATAGGGTATTCCCGCTGCCTGTAACGCCTGCACATACCCCTTGTGGCGCTGCTGCCCCTGCGTATCATCCGCCTTGAACAGCCCGATGATATTCCGCCTGTCCTGCGCGATCAGATGCTCTGTCACGAGATACCCGCCGCGGCAGTCATCCATCAGGATGTGCGGCTTGTCCTTCATCTGTGCATAGCTGCCCTGAATAAACACATACGGAATCTTGTACGAATCCAGCATCTCATACAGGTTCACATGACGGCACATGATCTGGCTCTTGCTCGGCTCGATAATCAGTCCGTCAATGTCCTTCTGCAACAGTTCCTCCAGACATTTTGCTTCCATGCTACGCGAATTTTTCGTATTTTTCAGTAAAATACTGTAGCCGTTCTGCGTGAGCACCCAGTCGATGCCCTGTATGACACGCGGAAAAATATAGTCCGAAAGATATGTTGTGATAACCGCGATATTTTTTGAATTTCTGCGATGCCGCATCAGCTCGGAGCAAAAGGTTCCACGCCCGTGCTCCGCATAGATAAATCCCTCGTTCTGGAGGATCTCCAACGCCTTGCGCACGGTCTGTCGGCTCACGTTATACTGCGCCGACAGCTCATTTTCGGACGGCAGCCGGTCTCCCGGATGGATTTTTGCCTCCAAGATCTGCCCGCGCAGATCCTCACAGATGTCCACATATTTCAGTTTTTTCTCCATGGTAAATCCACTCCCCCTCATCACAGTCCGAGGCAGTTACTTTCCGCCTGCAATCAACGCCCCATCTCGGTCAGCGTCCGGATCAGATCCATATCGTCAGCGGTCAGGCGGATGTTGGAGGTGACATGCTCCCCGTCAGCGCGCGTTGCCGATATTTCAAGGATCGTGCCTTCCTGTATATAATCTTTTCCTACAACCTGTAAAAATCTGGGAAATTTGGGATGATTGCGCACAAAGCGCTCCCACATACTTTTCATTTGTAAAATCATAGAAGGGTTAAACATATAGATCTCCTTTGCGTTATTTATAATGTACAAGTATACCCGATATTTGTACACTTGTACATCACTTGTATTATAAATAAATAGACAACACAAAGAAATAAGCGCCACCGAATCTACTTCTTCGATGACGCTTATTTCTTCGACTCGTCCATATTCATTGGACTATACCTCTCTTTCTTATATTTAAGAAATTTTATGAAGATTGATCATGTTTTCTTTGGACCGTACCTCTCTTTCTTAGATTCTACGCCTCATGCGTTTTCAGGAATAAGTTCCTCTGTCCTTCGGTCCGTACCTCTCTTTCCTCATCTTACGTTCAGCACGCCTGCTTTGTTAAAATCTGCTGTCTCCTTTGGACTGTACCTCGCTTTCTTCATATTTCCTGTTCAGGATCTTTTAGGATTGTCTCACCGATTCATGGGACTCTACCTCCAAAGTCATTCTCATTTGTTGTTGTGCGAATGTCTTTTTCTGTTTTGTCTGTCTCACCTGTGCATGGGACTGTACCTCCTGATCGTTTGTTCCTACTCTTTTGCTTCTCCAACTATTTTGTGGATCGCCTGATCCGATCTATATTATATATATTAAAATATTGATTCGGATGAAGAGTATCCTTTGAGAACCGGTTCTGTGGATCTCTCTTTGTTTTGTCTGTGTTGTTTTGTTGTTGAACTTATAATATCAGCTAATTGCTGCTTTGTCAACACATTTTTCGATATTTTCACAAGAAATATAGAGTTGTCTTAATATTCAGACAACTCTACGCAATTTCACAGACGATTACTATATCCCGTCCGAGGTTTCTTATAACTGCTGACCAGCCAGATAGTTTGCAAACTGCTGTGCGGTACGGCCGGAGATACCGCCGTGGCTGAGCTCCCACTTGTTTGCCTCCGCGCGGATCTCGTCCTCCGGCATGGTCACGCCCAGTCTGCGCGCCAACTGAACTACAATATCAAAGTATTCCTTCTGGCTCGGCTTTGAGTAGTTGATCGTCACGCCGAAACGGTGTACGAGCGACAGCTTCTCCTCCATCGTATCGGACTGGTGCATACCGTTTTGTACTGTCACATCATTTCTGTCTGACCAGTTTTCCTTGATCAGATGTCTGCGGTTCGATGTCGCATAGATCAGGATGTTTTCCGGCTTTGTCTCCACACCGCCCTCGATGACTGCCTTTAAAAACTTGTACTCGATCTCGAATTCCTCAAAGGAGAGATCATCCATATAGATAATAAACCGGTAATTGCGGTTTTTGATCTGCGCGATCACGTTGGACAGGCTGGCAAACTGATGCTTGTAGATCTCGATCATGCGCAGTCCCTGATCGTAAAACTCGTTGACGATCGCCTTGATACTCGTTGATTTGCCTGTACCGCTGTCGCCGAACAGCAGAACATTGTTCGCCTTGCGCCCTTCCACGAATGCGCGTGTGTTGTCAACCAGCTTTTTCTTCTGGATCTCGTAACCGATGAGATCGTCGAGCACAACCTGATCCATGTTATTGATCGCCTGAAACTCTACCTGTGTGCTGCCCTCCGGACAATGGATGCGGAACGCCTTGTTCAGACCGAACATGCCGACTCCGTAGTCCTTATAAAACCGGGTGATCCCGTCGAAAAATTCCTCTACATTGTTCGCCTCTGCGAGACGTCGGCTCAGCGTATGTACCTTTTCGCTCACATTTTTATTGTACATCAGCTCGGGCTTGCTGATCGCATGATAGTCGGACAAGACTGAAAAACAGTCGATCAAAAGCTGCTGCTCCAGCTTGGAAAAATCATAGTGGAACAGCTCATAAAATGCCTCAAAATCATTTTTTGCAAAATGGTTGGCACTCGCACCCTCGCTGGCACCGATCTTTTCGCAGGTCAGGCTGAACGGATTCTCATCCATGATCAGCACAAACGTCAGATAGCTCTGCCACAGATTTTCGTTAAAGCCGTAGTCTGTCGCTACCTTTAAGATGCGCTTCACCTGCTGGTAGACGCGCGTCCGCAGCTCATTGCTCTTTTCTAACGCGTCATCCCCTTCCGCCTGCGCACAGATATCCGCCATCTGCATGAGAATACTGTCCTTTGGCATATCGCCGTACATGATCAGTTTCGATAAAATATGATTCATTGTTATTCTCCCTTTACCACCGCATGTGTCTTTAGATATTTGACCCATCTGTTATAATACTTTGCATACAGATGTACCTCGTCAAAGGTCAGTTCCTGCGACAATGCATGGTTTTCGTCCTCGTAGATTTCCTGTATATTCAGATAAAAAATGTGGATGCCATCCGTCAGCTTTGCGATCGCGTAGTTTTTATCGCGGATATTCGTGTTGTTGAACACCTTGTCCGTGCGATCCTTCTGCGGACTGACACCCATGATCGACTGCACATAGATCACTGCATCCGGCTGCCACTTGCGCATTTTCTGGAGCACCTCCTTATACGCCTGTGCAAAACGCTCCGTACCGCCGGTTCCTAGCTCGTTGATGCCGACCATCAGGTAGATCTTGCCGTATTGATAGCTTTGCAGCATATCGCTCACGCTCACAGTATTGCCGGTATTTGGATCCTTTACAAATTTATCATCTAATAGATTATATACCGTTAATCCGGTTTTTGCAAAAAAAGTTGCGTTGGTCAGCCCGGAATAATCATTCATGCCTACGATCCGGGAGTCACCGATAAATACCGCATCGTCAAAATAATCGTTTTTTACCTTCTGATAATCATATTCTGTCGTCAGCGGGATCTTTCCGGGATCCGTATACCACGGGGAATCCGTCTGCGTTTTCTCGTAAGTGATGTATTTCGGCTTGATCTTTTTTTGCTTTTTGGGCTGCTTATCGGCATCCTTGCTGCTGTCCTGATCTGCCTTGGATGCTGTTTGTGTCTCACCCTTTTTGCCGGATGCATCGTTTCCGTCTGTCGCCGTATCTGTCTGCCCGCTGTCTGATCCAGCCGTTCCGTCAGCGGCATCATTCGACGCCATCTCCTGCGTCTCATCCTCCTGCTGATTTGTCTGATCTATTTTTTCACTGAACTGCGGCAGATATTTCGCCCCGGCGACTACTCCCCAGCTGCAGAGCAGACACACCAAAAGCGGACACGCCGCAATGATTTTTTTCAACCTTTTCATCCTTTGCACCTCACTTCTAAGGGAATGCCAACTAAAGCGTTTTCCGCGCCGGATTTGCGCTGCGAAGCAACAAATTCCCATGCAAATCCGTGTGATCCGCCGGAGGTTTCTAGGAAAATGCCGATTAAATCAGCATTCCCTTAGAATCTGAAATATAAAAACGGATTAGCAGCTCCCTGATAGATCTCATAGACGGACAGCCAGAATACTGCCAGACATATGACAGCCGTACCGAAGCTCTTTTTGAAGCGCCGGTACAGGCGTACCGGGATCCATGTCGCACACAGCGCGCACACGCAAAACAGCCAGCCGTACTGCCAGAGATAACGCATGAGCTGCTCCTTTCCTACGAGCACCGGTGCTGCATGAATACCAACCATCTGTGCCAGATAAGTCAATAGCTGTTTCAGATCTGTGATCTCAAAGACCATCCAGCTCACAGGTATCAGTATCCACATATATAGATGGCTGAACAGGGTATGCCGTTTCAAAAATCCGCCATATATATTTTTTTCTGCCACTAACAGCACAAAAAATCCGATGCCCCACAGCACAAAATTCCAGCTTGCCCCGTGCCACAGCCCGGTCAGCGCCCACACAACAAAAAGATTGCAGATCGTGCGCGCCCTGCCCTTGCGGTTGCCGCCAAGCGGAATATAGACATATTCGCGGAAAAAGCGTCCGAGCGTGATATGCCAGCGCCGCCAGAATTCGGTCGCGCTGCGCGCCATATACGGTACCGTAAAGTTCCGCGGAATCCGGAAGCCCATCAGCATACCGAGACCCATTGCCATGAGTGAATAGCCCCAGAAATCAAAATAGATCTGGAACGAGAATGCGAATGCGCCCATCCATGCTACCGGTGTCGAGATCGATGAAAAACCGATCCCCTGCACCTGATTCCAGAAGATCGATATCTTGTTGGCAAGCAGTACCTTTGCGCCCAGACCGAGGCAAAAGAGCTCCAGCCCCTGTTCAAACATCGGCAGTGTCACACGCCGCCTGCGAAGCTGCGCCGCCACTTCCTTATACTGCACGATCGGTCCTGCAATGAGCTGCGGGAACATGCACAGATATGTGCCAAATTCCCAAAAAGTGCCCGGGTCGTCGATGTTTCCCATTGACACATCTGCCACATAGGAGATCATCTGAAACGTATAAAAGCTGATGCCGAGCGGCAGTGTCAGATGCAGCAGCGGTACTGCCTCCTGATGCAGCAGCAGATTGACATTTCCCGCAAAAAAGTCAAAATATTTGAATAAAAATAAGACTCCGAGATCCAGAATGAGCGTTCCGGTCAGACAGAAGCGCTGCCAGCTTTTTTTGCCATTCTTTTTCGCTGCGGCAATGCCCCGGGCGGCACCGTAATTGACGATGATGGATCCGAGCATCAGCAGCACATAGACCGGTTCCCCGATGGCATAAAATACCAGACTGCCAAAAAACAGCACTATATTTTTGCCCCGGTTTGGCATCAAAAAATAGCAGATGAGAAATATCGGCAAAAACCGGAAAATGAACTCTATGCTTGAAAACAGCATCCCCCTGAAACCTCACTTTTATGTAAACTGCACAATGTGTCGCTTATGTAGTTTACGCGCTGGAATGTTTAAAGTCAATAGCTTATATTGCAGTATTTGCTAATTCGCGTTAAAATATTCAGGTGTGATGATTCCGGGGATTTTTTGATTGTGAAACAGCTATTAGAATGTGTTTTTTAGATGTGGTGGCTGGCGACAGGCACAGTGGCAGCCATACGTTATGTTTTTGGTCATGCGCGCACATGTATCACGCAGGCACGCTCCCGCTACTTGTCGCTGGCAGTGGTACATAACGTATAGCTGCCGCCAGCTAAGACCCGATAAAGTAGTTTCGCAAACACCCGCAAAAAGACTAAGATAAGGAGAAGCATTTTATGAATAAAAAAGAAGTCATGGAGATCAAGCGCCGCTTGAAAAAAGAGGGCTGCACGTTTACCCGTATGTGCGGCTGTTATGTGGACGCAGAAAAAAATAAGGTCGTCGATTTCGGGCAGACCTTTTTGAATCTGGAGGATGAAGAATTTTACAAGTATCTGGAGATCGCAAAAAAGGTGCTCTCCGGCAATATCGGAAACAACCTGCTGACACTGGATATCCCATTGGAGGAGGAAGCCGCAGGCGGCAGACAGCAGTTTCTCATGGGGCTGCGCGAAAGCAAGCTAAAAAACAAGGAGCTGATCGACCGCTTTTTCGATCTGGTCATCGACAGCTACGACTATGCCGGAAACTATCTGATCTTAGTGTTCCACGATGCGTATGATGTCATGACGCGCACGACCGACAATAACAAGCTCGACGAGTCCGAGGAGGTCTACGAATATCTGCTGTGTGCGATCTGCCCGGTGTCCCTGTCCAAGCCAGGACTCGGCTACCGCGCAGACGAAAACCGCATCGGACCTCGCATCCGTGACTGGGTGGTCGGTGCCCCGGATACCGGATTTGTGTTCCCCGCTTTTAACGACCGCACGACCGATATCCATTCGCTTCTGTTCTACACGCGCGACACGAAAGAGCCGCATTCCGAATTTATGGAAAACGGTCTGGGCTGCGGCAGCAAGCGCACCGCTACCGAGCAGAAAAACCTGTTTTCTCATATTGTAAAACACGCGCTCGGTGATGACGAGGAAAACAGTAACGAGGTGCTGCTCGATCTGCAGCAGAAAATGAATGATTATATGGAAGAACAGGATGTGCTGTTTGACGAGGAAACCGGTGTGATCCTTGAGGGTGACGAGCTCGAAAAGCTCATGAATGATACCGGAATCTCGGACGATGCCGCCTCCACGATCAAGGAAGCCTACACCGAGAAGTTCAGCGGTCAGATGCCGGAGGTCGCACATCTGATCGATCAGAAAACGCTCGAAGCCAATGCGCGTGTCCGCGAGGAGGAAGCGCTGCGCGCCGAGGTCGAGGAACTCAAGCAGCAGGTGGCGCTGCATCATGCCGCCGATGAAGCGGATGATGCCGATGATGCGATCAAGACGTATGATGTCATCCTGCGCGTGAAGCCCGAAAAAGTATCGCAGATCAAATCCCAGATGATCGACGGACAGAAATGCCTTGTGATACCAATGGATGAAAATGAACATGCCGCTGTTAACGGGGTGAATACGACCGTTTAATACGGTCGCATCTCCCGCAAGCAGCATGTGATTGAGGGCTGCATTCATTCAACGATTCTGAATAGAATACGTCGGTACGATGTCCTGAATGCAGGAACGGATATCGTCCGGCTCGTTTTCCACATATTCCTTTAACTGCTGCAGTTGTGCCAAAAACTTTTCTTCATCCAGCTCGATCGGTTTTCCGATATGTATGAGCTGGTTTTCCGTGCTTTGCAGTCCTTCCTCCTCCATGAGCATCTCCTCATAGAGCTTTTCACCGGGGCGAAGTCCCGTAAACTCGATCATAATGTCTTTGTTCGGCTTATGACCCGATAAGAGGATCAGATTTTTCGCCAGATCCAGAATCTTCACCGGCTCACCCATATCAAGCACAAAGATCTCCCCGCCCTTTGCATACGCGCCCGCCTGCAAAACGAGCGACACCGCCTCGGGAATCGTCATGAAATAGCGGATAATGTCCGGATGTGTGACCGTGACCGGCCCGCCCTGTGCGATCTGCTTTTGGAAAAGGGGGATCACGCTTCCGTTACTCCCCAGCACATTTCCGAACCGCACCGCCACAAATTCGGTCTCCGAGCGGTTGTTGTAGGTCTGGATGATCATTTCGCACACGCGCTTGCTCGCACCCATAATGTTTGTCGGGTTGACCGCCTTATCCGTCGAGATCATGACAAAACGCCGGACATGATACTTATCCGCCGCCTGCACGACCTTCCACGTACCAAGCACATTGTTTTTCACCGCCTCATTCGGGCTGTCCTCCATGAGCGGTACATGCTTGTGGGCTGCCGCATGGTAGACAATATCCGGGTGATACATCGCAAAAATATCATCCATCCGCTTGGTATTGCGCACGGATGCGATGAGTACGACCAGATTCAGCTCGGGATATTTCATTTTCAGTTCCTGCTGGATGCTGTACGCATTATTTTCATAAATATCGATAATGACAAGCTGCTTGGGCTCATGCTGTGCCACCTGACGGCACAGCTCGCTGCCGATCGACCCGCCGCCACCGGTAATCAATACGACCTGACCCGACACGTAGCCCATGATCGAATCCAGATCCACCTTGACCGGATCGCGCCCCAGCAGGTCATTGACATCGACCTCCTTCAGCTTGCTGACGCTGACTTCACCGTTTACCAACTGGTAAATACCGGGCAGACGCTTCAGCTCACAGCCGGTCTCCTTGCAGATGTCTGCGATGTCCTTGATCTCCTTTGCAGAAGCGGACGGCAGCGCGATCATGATCTCATCGACCTCGAGTGCAGCCGCGCGATCCAGTATGTCCGCACGCGTTCCGATCACGCGGATGCCGTGGATAAACGTTCCCCGCTTGCCGGGATCGTCATCGATCACACCAACGACATTTTTATTGATATGGCGGCTGTTTAAGATCTCCTTGATCAGCGCACTGCCAGCCGCACCCGCACCGATGATCAGCACATTTTTCCGCGCGCTGCGGTCTCCGCCGACTCTGCCATGCAATGCCCGCAGTCCGCGGTAAGAAAAACGCCCGCAGCCTGTAAATGCAATCAAAAACACGCCGTAGAGTATATAAAAGCTGCGCGGCAGCGGAAATGCCTGTTCTCTGTGGTTGAGCAGGATGATCACCATATTTGCCACCGCATCGATGACGCACGCCGAGATCATATACATCATTTCGGTCAGTCCTGCATACGTCCACAGACTGCTATACAATCGAAAAACGCCAAAGATCACGACCGTCGCAAGCATGCTGAGCCATATGGTCTCCCACAAAACCGTCAGATACTGTGACGGCACGTTATTCGGATGAAAATCAAAACGCAGCAGCAGGGCACAATAGCTCGCCAGTGCGACAGCGGCGATATCATAACAGATCAGATAAATACGCCTTATCAGTATTCTCGCATTCATTTGTATCTCCAAACATTCTTTTTCTCTATTTCCACAACACCTTGATGATGCCGCAGATACGCGCCAGCTCCTCATCGGTCATCTTCGTATCACTCGGCAGACAGACGCCGCGTGAGAAGATCGTACCGGAAACGGAATCGTCCGCGCCCAGCTCTGCATCCGTGATCCGGAATGCCTCACGACCTACCGCGTTGCCTTCTGCGTCCACGCCTACAAAATCACAGGCTGCGAACACCGGCTGTAAATGCATCGGCTTCCATACCGGACGACTCTCTATATTATCTGCCTCCAGCGCTAAAATAAGATCGATCGGCTTCACCGGGCATTCCGGTGCCAACTGGATCACCGAAAGCCAGCAGTTGCTCGTGTGCACATCTGCCACCGGCATAAAGGAAATACCGGGCAGCGCCCCCAGCTCTTTTTTATAATATTCGTAAATATACTGCTTTTTCGCGATCCGGCGGTCCAATACCCTAAGCTGTCCCCTGCCGATACCAGCCACGATATTGCTCATGCGGAAATTGTAGCCGATCTCCGTGTGCTGATACCAGCGCGCGGCATCGCGTGACTGCGTGGACCAGAAACGCACCTTGGCAACGCGCTCCTTGGCCTGCTTTTCATCCTCCAGATTGCAGAATAGCATACCTCCGCCGGAAGTGGTGATAATTTTATTTCCATTAAAGGAAAAAATGCCATAATCGCCGAATGTACCGACATATTTCGGTCTGCCGCCTGTACATGCCCCGGTGTAAGTCGTTCCGAGTCCCTCTGCCGCATCCTCGATGAGCGGCACGCCGTACTCCCGGCAGATAGCAACGATCTCGTCCAGATCCGCAGCCAGACCATACAGATGCACGACGATGACTGCCCTCGGCAGTCGTCCCAGCGCCTTGTATTTTTCCATTCCGGCGCGCAGCGCTGCGGGGCTCATATCCCATGTCGCATAGTCACTGTCGATAAATACCGGCTCTGCCCCCACATACGTCACCGGGTTTGCGGATGCCGAAAATGTGAGCGACTGTACAAATACGACATCCCCTGCTCCGATGCCGAGTGCCATCAGCGCCATGTGGATCGCGGATGTGCCGGAGCAAAGCGCCGCACCCTGTCTGGCTCCGAGCTTTTCGCCCAGCTCCACCTCAAAGCCCGTGACATTTTCTCCGAGCGGGGCAATAAAGTTTTTCTCAAATGCCTCCCCGATGTACTGCTTTTCATAGCCTTCCTCCGACATGTGGGGCGAGGCAAGAAAAATACGTTCCTTCATTTTATTTTATTCCTCCTTTGAGCCCATAAATTTGGTTCGGGTGTCAAAACACCCGAACCTCCGGTTACACGGTCATAGATCATGTAGACACACCCTCCCTGCCAGACACAGATCCCCGTGTATCGGCACATGATTTTCAAACATAGTCAGCATCTCAGCGACCATCTCTCTTTCCACGTCGCTGCAGGCTGCAAGGCTCACGACCTTATGCCTGCTCTCTGCGACCAGATAGTCGATGGACACGTGAAAAAGCCCTGCCAAAGCGATACAGCTATCGATGGAAGGATACGTCTGTCCGCCTTCCCACGACTGTACACTGGAACGGCTGACATGCACGCGCTGTGCCAGCTCTATCTGCGTCATGCCGCATGTTTGACGCAATTTGCGGATGCGCCCTGCTGCCGTCAATTTTGTCATGCCTTTTCCTCCCATTTGTAACTCTCGAATTCCTCAGATCCGCGATTATCTGTGATAGATCTTGTTCTCTGACTCGTATTTTGCCTCACAGGTCAGATGCATGCCGAGACGCTTGAAGATCTTTTCATCCACAGACGACAGCAGAACCGATGAATGCGCATTCAGCCCCTGCAGCTTTTTGAGCTGTGACAGGGCGAGCTTGGCATTCGGGTCGGATGCCGCAGAGGTCGATAACGCGATCAGTATCTCGTCCGTATGCAGACGGGGATTGCGGCTGCCTAAATAATCCGTCTTGAGCGTCTGGATCGGTTCGATCGCTTTCGGAGATACGAGATGGATCTCATGATCGATGCCGCCCAGCACCTTTAATGTGTTTAACAGCACGGCTGCCGATGCGCCGAGCAGATCGGTCGTCTTGCCGGTAACGATCGTGCCATTCTCCAGCTCGATCGCTGCCGCCGGATGTCCGGTCTCCTTTTCCCGCTTCAATGCCGCCGCTGCTACCGCACAATCATCCACGAACAGTCCCGCCTGCTTCATCAGAAGCTCCAGCTTGTACAGCGTCTCTTTTTTTCCGGTTCCCCGCTTGCAGTCACACAGACCCTGATAATATCTGCGGATGATCTCACGGTAGGATGCCTCCCTGCACACCTCATCATCCGTGATACAGTTGCCGATCATGTTCACGCCCATGTCGGTTGGTGACTTATAGGGGCTCTCGCCCTGAATCTGCTCAAACATCGCATGTAATACCGGGAAGATCTCCACATCACGGTTATAGTTGACCGTTGTTTTTCCATATGCTTCCAGATGGAAGGGATCGATCATGTTCACGTCGTTCAAATCTGCCGTCGCTGCCTCATAAGCGATGTTGATCGGATGCTTGAGCGGCACATTCCAGATCGGGAATGTCTCAAATTTTGCATATCCTGCCTTGATTCCGCGCTTGTGCTCGTGATAGAGCTGCGACAGGCAGGTCGCCATCTTTCCGCTGCCGGGTCCGGGTGCCGTGATGACGACTAACGGTCTGGTCGTCTCTATATAGTCATTTTTCCCGTATCCCTCATCGCTGACGATCCGCGGGATGTCACTCGGATAGCCCGGTATTTTATAATGATGGTAGGTACGGATACCAAGATCATGCAGACGCTCGCCGAACTGGTCAGCGGCAGGCTGCCCCGCATATTTTGTGATGCAGACACTGCCGACATACATGCCGACCCCGCGGAACGCATCGATCAGTCTGAGTACATCCATATCATAAGTGATGCCAAAATCCCCGCGGATCTTATTTCCCTCGATGTCCTCCGCGCTGATAACGACAACGATCTCCGCCTGATCCTTTAGCTCTAACAGCATATGCAGCTTGGAATCCGGCTGGAAGCCCGGCAGCACTCTGGAAGCGTGGTAATCGTCAAACAATTTCCCTCCGAATTCCAGATACAGTTTATTGTCAAACTGCTTGATCCGCTCCAAAATGTGCTCGGATTGCATCTTTAAATATTTGTCATTATCAAATCCTATTTTCATCTGTGTACACCTTTTCCCCTTTTTTGTAATCTTCTGTTGTCCAGCCGTGTCATTGCCGGACAATATCACTCTCTATTATACCAAAGCACCCCAAGAAAGCAATAAGGGGCTGTGAAAAAAGATAGGCTGGAAAAGAAATCTGAAAAAGAAATCGCATCCAAAAGCAGTTGCCATTCCCGGGCTGTCGGTTTATAATCTAAGGAAATGCTGATTTAATCAGCATTTCCTTAGCAGCCTCCGGCGGATCGCACGGATTTGCATGGGAATTTGCTGCTTCGCAGCGCAAATCCGGCGCGGGAAACGCTTTAACCAGCGATTCCCTAACAGAAACCGGCTGCGCATAGGAAAGGAGCGTTGATTTATGCTGATACATATTCTGACAGTCATACACTATCTGACGACATTGCTGTTTGGCGTTTATATATCTGCATTTTTTCTCGGGGTCAGGCAGAATGTCAGGAATTCATGCATCCTGTTATTCGTTTCCATCTGCACCGGTGACTGGTTTCTGATCTCTTATCTGACTCTTGGCAGCTTTTCAGCCGGCAGGTTCTATCCGCTCCTCGTTCACCTGCCCTTGACGCTGTTTTTGATCTTTTATTACCGCTACCCGGTCATTTCCTCGTTCGTATCGGTATTTTCTGCTTATCTGTGCTGTCAGATCAGCAACTGGATCGGTCTGTTTGTGCTGGATCTGACAGACAATCTGGCATGGTATTTTGCCGCGCGCATCCTGACCACACTGTTCATCTTTGTCCTGCTCTGCAAATATGTCTGCCGGACGACTGCCGCCGTATTTGCCAAAGGAAAACGGGAGGTGTGTATCATCGGGTTTCTGCCGTTTATCTACTATATTTTTGATTATGCCGTGACAAAATTTTCTTCCCTGCTGTACTCCGGGAACAAGACGGTCGTGGAATTTATGGGCTTTGCGTTCTGTATCTCCTATCTGCTTTTCCTGCTTGTCTATTTTCAGGAATACGAGCAACAGCAGGAGATCCGCCAATACAACAGCCTGATGGAGATGCAACTGACGTCGCTGCAAAAGGAGATTGAGCAAATGAATACGAGCAGGCAGACGCTGTCCATTCTCCGGCACGACATGCGCCACCATCTGGGGATTCTGCGGTCTTTTTTGCAAAATGGCAATACCGACATGGCGCTCCTCTATATTCAGGACATCGATGAGGCGAACGACAAGACGATCGTGACGGTGTACTCGAAAAACGAGATGATCAATTCCGTCCTGTCCATCTACGAGGAACGCTACCGCAAGAACGGCATTTCCCTCTGCTGCGACATCGCGGTCGCCGAGACGCTGCCCTGTCCGGCGATCGCTTTCTGTGCGATTTTATCCAATGCGCTGGAAAACGCGATGCACGCGCTGAGTGATCTGGACACCCCGCGCAAATGGGCGACGCTGTCCATCTACAGCAAGGACGACCGCCTGCTGCTGCGTCTGGAAAACCCGATTGACAAAGTACCCGTTTTCATAGACGGGATTCCCGCCACCTCCCGGAAAGGGCATGGCATTGGCGTAAAAAGTATTGTATACTATGTAGAACAGTTAAACGGTCAATGCCATTTTTCTGCCGCTAACGGCACATTTATGGTGCGGATCATTATCTAAGGAAATGATGATTTAATCAGCGTTTCCCTAAGCCGGCTGGCGAACCGTTTTTTGGAGGATTTTTTTATATGAAAATAGCAATCTGTGATGATGAAGCAATCAGTCTGGAGCTTACATGCATGATGCTGGAAGACTGGGCGCTGCTGCGCCACATATCGATTGAGATCCGGCGCTTTACCAACGGGGATGACCTCCTTGATGCCCTGCAGACGGGCTGTCCGGATCTGGTTTTTTTAGATGTGGTCATGCCGCTACTCAACGGCATTGATACTGCAAAGGAGCTGCGCGCCGCAAACGATACGCTTCCGATCATTTTTCTGACCTCTTCCCGGGAATTTGCAGTCGATTCCTATGAGGTGAAGGCGCTCAACTACCTGATCAAACCGGTGGTAAAGGAGCATTTGTTTGCCATACTGGACGATTTTGCGCGGACAATACAAAAACCCGAGGATGTCTTTATGGCACAGACCACTCTGGGTTTTTGCAAGATCAATATTGCGGATGTGGACTATCTGGAGGCGCAGAACAAGCAGGTGTCTGCCTATCTGTCCAACGGCACGACGTTGCAGCTCCGCGAGCAGTTTGCCACATGTGAAGCTGCCTTTACGGAGGAAAAGGGATTTTTCCGGTGTCACCGCAGCTATATCGTGAACCTGAAACGGATCGGGCAGTTTTCAAAGGACACGATCATCACCGACAACCATGCCAAGCTGCCGATCGCCCGAAACAGCTATATCGCATTCAAGGATGCCTATTTCAACTATATGTTCGACTCTGAGACACGCTAGTACAGCGATTTCTAAATAACTATCCCAATAACTTGCCTGTTTTTGGTCTAGTTATTTATGAAGCGCTGTACTAGTCTACGTTCCGCTTCTGCACCTTTGCGATCGATACATGGTCGCAGCCCTCGCAAGTATATCTGTTTTGCTCACGCTGCTACGTTTATGAAATGCGCTACTCATAACGTGAAGGGCGGCAGGCGCAGCAGCTTCCGGCAGATGCGACGTTTGTCCGGCGAAGTGCGAACAATTCTATGAAGATTCTCATGTACCGTATTACTCCTTTTGACCGGGCAGTCCGGTTTTATGCCTTGACCGCCCAGCGCAGCTTCGTCGATTTCGCCCGCGGATTCATGCGGCATTCCTCCGCAGACGGGCGCGTCACATCCTCCGCGATCTCGGCATATACACCGGCACGCTTTAGCTGCTTAAACGCTTTCTTGACTAAGCGGTCCTCACCCGAATGAAACGTGAGAACCGCCACCCTGCCTCCCGGTTTCAAAATCCCATCCAGCTTTTCCAGAAAACTGTAAAGCACCTCAAACTCGCTGTTGACATCGATGCGCAGCGCCTGAAAAGTACGCGCACATGATTTTTTCACCAGCTCTGCCCGCTCAGCTTTCGACATCGTGCCGGACGCCTTTGCCAAGGCATCCTCAACCGCCTGCCGCAGCTCCGTTGTTGTGTCCATCGCAGCGCCCTTTTTCATCCGGTCAAAGACCTGCCCGGCGATCTCCTTTGCGTATGGCTCGTCGGAATTTTCGATCAACATGCCCTCAAATTCCTTCTGGGTAATCTGGCGCAGGCGCTGTGCCGCACTGTCCCCGTGCAGCGGGTCGAGCCGCAGATCCAGCGGTCCCTCCAGTTTATAAGAAAATCCCCGTTTCGGGTCATCGATCTGCATCGACGAGACACCGAGATCTGCCAGAACAAAATCAAAGGTGCCGTACTTCGCCGCTACCTGATCGATATTTGCAAAATTTGTCAAGCAGAACTGAAACACATCCTCTCCATATCCTGCCTCACGCAGCCGCCGGACCGTTTTTTCCGATTCGATCGGATCAATATCGAGCGACACCAGCCGCCCCTGTCCTTTTAGCTGTTCTAACATTTTTCTGGAATGTCCGCCATATCCCAGCGTACAATCAAGACCCTGCTGCCCCGGCTGGATCTCGAGAAATTCCAGAATTTCCTTTACCATAATGGATATGTGCATACCGGCAGGCGTTGATCCCTTTTCGATCACATGCGCCACCGTAGCCGCATATTTTTCCGGATCGTGCTCCTTATATTTTTCCTCAAATTTCTTCGGATATTTTCCCGAATAACGGACACGCCGTCTGTGCTGTTCCATAGTCACACGCTCCCTCATAAATACTGCTTATGCAGATCCATCGCTTCAATATAATCTCTTGTATCCGTAAAGATCTCTTCTTTCCACGGGTTCTTCTTCTGCGCCTTTGCGCGCTTGCGAATATATGCAAAAATGTAACTGTTCAGAGCCAAGCAAATTTGCATAAAATGCGCGAGTAATGCCTGCATTAACGAGCTCATTTTTGCGAATGGGCTCTGAACCAATGTCACTTAGATAAGGAAATGCTGATTTAACCAGCATTTCCTTAGTATACATCAAATGTTCCTACAAATCTACCCGATACCGGTTCAGACAGGCATAAATTTCCTGCACGCGCGGGATCGCATAGCCGCCCGAAACACTGCCGGACTCCACGGCAAATGCCATGCCTTCCTGCGCCAGCTTTCCAGCCAGCCAGTCCGCCGTCTCCGCGATCGTGCGCCTGCCGTCTGCCAGATGCTCGACCGCATATTTTAGCAGCATTCCAAGCGCCGCTGTCTGCTCGCTGTCCACGAGCTGCTCGATATAGCGCAGATCCACCTGCTGTTTTCCGATTGAAAATCCATCCACGCCAAGCGTCTTGACCTTCAGGCGCTCCGGCTCACCCTTTTTGATCTCCCCGCTACGGTAATCCCTGCGTCTGACTGCATCATTTTTCGCTTTTTCGAGCACACGGCGGCTGTGTGGCAGTGCAAATGCCCTCGCCGGTTCCCTTGTGATCGGAAACTGTGCACACAGCGCCTTCGCCTGCGCGGTAATATCCACCGGCTCGTATTGATCCATCTGGATGACCGTGTCCGCGATATGGAAAAAAGCGCCCGAACTGCCCGCGACAAGGACGGTCGAAATGCCAGCCTGCTCATACAGATCCCTCGCCCGTGATAAAAACGGTGTGATCGGCTCCTGATTCGGACTCACGACTCTTTGCATAAATGCATCACGCACCATGAAATTGGTCGCCGATGTATCCTCATCCAGCAAGATCAGCCTGCTGCCCGCCTCGAGACTCTCCACGATGCCTGCCGCCTGCGAGGTGCTGCCGCTCGCATCCGCAGTAGAAAAATCCGTCGTATCGCGTCCGTTCGGCAGATCATTGATAAACATGGATATATCTACATTTTTTATAAATCTGCCATCCTCCGAACGGATCTTCACCGCGGTGGCATCCGTGATCACATACTCCCTGCCATCACCCGCGATATGGTTGTACACGCCCAGCTCCAACGCATTGAGCAGCGTCGATTTTCCGTGATAGCCGCCGCCTACGATCAGCGTGATCCCCTTCGGGACACCCATGCCCGTGATCCTTCCGCGATGCGGCAGCTCGAGTGTCACGCGCAGCCGCTCCGGGGATGAAAATGCCACTGCGCCCTTCATCGGTTTGGAGGAAATCCCGCTCTCGCGCGGCAGAATCGCATTATCCGCAACAAATGCCACCAGACCTGCCTGCGGGAGCTGATCGCGGATCGCCTGCTGATCCTCCGCCAGCTCGATCGCCTGTTTTACTTTGTCTGCATCGAGATGCTTATAATAAAAAGCCTGCTCCACGCACTGCGGCAGGTATTCAAACAAAATCTTGTCGAGCTCGCCCGCATTGATCGAGCGTCCATTCGCCGGAAAACCGATCGCAAAGCGCGCCGTGACCGTTGTCGGGCTGACCTCACAGGCGGTGCGCGCCAGCACCTCTTCTCCGGGATGTGACACCGAGATCAGACCGCTCTTTCCGGAGCCCTTTGCCTTGAACGTATAGCGGTTCACCTTTGCGGCAAACCCGCGCAGCAGCAGATCCGCCAGCGCGGTCCGCGTCAGCCCATCCTTCATCGCAAATGCCGGAAAACCCGCTGCTCCCGCGTCGATCGTGACGCTGACCTCCGAGGGCGCAGCGAACGGATCTCCCTGCACATGGTCAATCGACAGCACATATTTCGGAAAACGGTATGCGCCGCGCAGCGATTTGTACGCCGGATAGCTTTTATGGTCAATGCTTTTTAATTGTGTTCGTAAGTCCTGTTGTGATTTCATGGGTTGCTCCTTCTATAACTTTTGTAACTGTTCAGAGCCAAGCAAATTTGCATGAAATGCGGGCTTTTCCCGGTCAGACTGCTCCAATTGCCCGGCGGTGTCTCGCTTTGTTTTGCCAAGTACCGCTGGCTTTGTTTACAAGCTCGCACTTCGCCGGACAAACGTCGCATCTGACGGAAACTGCCGCGCCTGCCAGCCAACACACTTGACTCTGTTCCACAAGCACCTAGTTACCTATTATCTCATATTATAGTCATTCAGTCGAGAAATTCCGCTCCTCGGCGCGAATGGTAAATATATGGCGCGAATGGTATGCTCATGTCAAAAAAAATCTGATATAATAATAGGCATAACAACAAAATGGGAGGTAACTTATGGCTGATTTAAAAGGATTAAAATGTCCCTGCTGCGGCGGCTCGATCGAATTTAACAGCTCCGTGCAGAAAATGAAGTGTCCCTACTGCGACACAGAATTTGATATGGATACGCTCAAGGCTTATGATGATGAGCTGTCAAGCGATGGCACCGGCGGCATGGACTGGAACACAGACACCATCGGTACATGGTCAGACAGCGACAGCGACGGGCTCGGTGTCTATGTGTGCAGCTCCTGCGGTGGTGAGATCGTCGCTGATGAAAATACCGCTGCCAGCATCTGTCCCTTCTGCGACAGCCCCGTCACGCTGAAAGGCCGTCTGGCTGGCGACCTCAAGCCGGACTATATCATACCCTTCAAGCTCGATAAACAGGCAGCAAAAGCCAAATTCCAAGAGCACTTAAAGGGAAAAAAACTCCTTCCCCGCGTGTTTAAGGACGAGGCACACATCGACGAAATCAAGGGTCTGTATGTACCGTACTGGCTGTTTGACAGCACCGTCAACGCCCATATGCGCTACAAAGCGACACGCATCCGGACTTGGAGCGACAACAACTACGACTATACAGAGACCAATTATTATTCCGTCATCCGCGAGGGCGATCTTTCGTTTGAGCATGTGCCCGTAGACGGCTCGAAAAAGATGGCAGACGATCTGATGGAATCACTCGAACCCTATCATTTTCAGGATGCCGTTCCTTTTCAGAGCGCTTATTTCGCCGGATATTTCGCGGATAAATATGATGTAGACCAAAAGACGAGCATCGCCCGCGCGAATGAGCGTATGCGTCATTCGACCGAGACGCAGTTTATGCAGACCGTAAACGGCTTTTCATCCGTCATTCCCGACGGCGGCAGCATGCAGCTTGTCAAAGGAAAAGCCAGCTATGCGATGTATCCGGTCTGGATACTCAACACCACATGGAACGACGAGCGCTATCTGTTTGCAATGAACGGTCAGACCGGAAAATTCGTCGGCAATCTTCCCTCTGACAAAAATCTGATGAAAAAATACTTTGTAAAAACGCTCGCCCTGACAGCCGTCATCTGCTATGCCGTGCTTTCCCTCATATGGTTGATTTAGGAGGATCTACATTATGAAAACAAAGAAAAACAGACGAATTTTACAGGCACTGCTGATCTGTCTATTGCTCATAGTCACCATTCTCCCGCCGATTTCTGCCAGCGCAGCCGATGCCGGATACTATTTTGTGGACGATGCCGGACTTTTGACGGATGAGCAGGCAGATGCACTCGAAGCACAATTATCAGAGATCAGCGAAAAACACAACATGGATTTTGTCATTTTTACGGAAGAAAACTCCGACATCTCATCCGCAATGGAGGCGGCGGACGATTTCTTTGACTATAACGGCTATGGTGTCGGCGATGACTGCTCCGGAACGATCCTGTATATCAATCTCGCGACGCGCGACTGCTGGATCAGCGCACGCGGAGAAGGCATCACTGCTTTCACCGATGCCGGAATGGACTATATCATTGAACAGATCACCGGTTGGCTCAGTGACGGCGACTACGAATATGCCTTTGACGACTATGTTTCACTCTGCGATGATTTCGCTGCCGAGGCAGAAAACGGCACGCCGTATGATGTCGATCATATGCCGAAGGAAGCGTTTCCGTTTTTCGGAAATCTGGTCATCAGTCTGGTGATCGGACTTGTCGTGGCAGGAATCTATCTTCTGGTGCTCAAAGGTCAGCTAAAAAGTGTCGCTCCCAACGAGAGTGCCGCTGATTATATGGTTTCCGACAGCCTGCATCTGACGAAAAAACGGAAATTTTTCCTGTACCGCACCGTTCAGCGGAGAGAGCGCATAAAGGACAACGAACCGTCCGGCGGCTCAGAGAAGCATGTATCATCCTCGGGCGCTACACACAGCGGACGCGGCGGAAAATTCTAAGGAAATGCTGATTTAATCAGCATTTCCTTAGTAGCCTCCGGCGGATCGCACGGATTTGCATGGGAATTTGCTGCTTCGCAGCGCAAATCCGGCGGGGGAAACGCTGATTAAAGTAAACGCAGGAGTCCATGAAAGGACTCCTGCATTTTTCGTTTTTTATCATATGAAGTGCAGCGGGCACACAGTCACAACGGCTATTGCAGCACCGTGATGACATCCTTCAGGATATAGTTAAAGGTCGGTGCGGAGCTGTTCTCATTCTCTATATAAGGTGTCGATAAATCGACCGTATCATCCGCATCATTCGGGTTCACACCGATGAACGGACCGGAAAAGACATCGATCGTTCCTTTTTCCAGCTTTTCTACCGTCTCGTCTACGACGCTGTCAATATCATCCGGCAGAATGACCTTGTTCACATCAAGGATATTGACCCAGCCCTCTTTCAAGCCTGCCATCGCATCCTGTCCATTGACTGTTCCCTTGATACAGCTCTCTATCTTTTTACCCTTAAGCAGGGCTTTCACAGACTGGCTGAAATAATAGGAATAATCGACGGAACAACTGACCAGTGAGCTGGTCGGTGCAATATCTGTCATACTCTGGTTATATCCGACATGATAGACCGGAAGCTCCCCCGATGCTGCCTCGCAGACCGCAGCGGGCGCAGTCGTATCGGAATGCTGGGCGATGACCACGCAGCCCTGTTTGATCAGATCCTTCGTCGCCTCTTTTTCATGATAATAATCCGCCCACTCATAGGTATATTTTACGAGCATCGTCGCATCGGGAACCACGGAATGCACACCGAGATAAAATGCGGTATATCCGGATATGGACGCGGCATCCGGAAATGCTGCCACATATCCAAGCTTCGCCTGATCGGAGGTGATCGTCCCATCCTCCAGCAGCTCCTTTAGCTTTTCGCCTGCAATGACTCCGCATACATATCGTCCCTGATAGATCGTTCCCGAACAGGTATGGTAATTAGACAGAACCTCGCCGTCATTTGCATTATCACCCAGCGGTACGCAAAACTCAATCTCGGGATGGGCTGCTGCCGCTTCCTTTGTCTCTATCTCATAGTCATTGCTCGCCGCTATGATATAATCATATTGTTCTTCTATAAACCAGTCGAGAAATTCATCGACCTGATCGCTCGGCACGTTATACTCGGCATCACACTCGATACTGTCGCCATACTCCTGCATGAGATTGTCCATGGCATCAATGAAATTCTCGGTATAGGGTGTCACCTCATCCCCGGGAAAGATAAAGCCTATTTTCAGAACCTTTGTCTCTGTTTTTGTCATTTGAAACAGCAAAAGAGCTGCTATACACATAGCTATCGATGTAATCATACATAAGATATGCCTCTTATTCATGTTCGCCGTTCTCCTTTGACTTCTCATATAAAGCTGCCACATCGATGGTTCCATCGTCTATAAGGGAAAGCATGATCTCCACCAGCTTCGGATCAAACTGCGTTCCGCTGCACCGCCTTAGCTCTCCGATCACAAAATCGATATCCAATTGCTTTCGATAGACACGGTTCGCGGTCATAGCATCAAATGCATCTGCGATTCCGATGATCCGGGCTTCGATCGGTATTTCCTCGCCCTTTAATCCATGACAATAGCCTGTTCCGTCATATTTTTCATGGTGATACAGGGCTCCTAAATCCACATTCTCGATCATTTTGAAATCCTTGAGAATCTCACCGCCCTTGACCACATGGCTTTTCATAATAGCAAATTCTTCATCCGTCAATCTTCCCGGCTTATTTAATATGGCATCCGGGATACCGATCTTGCCGATATCATGCAGCAATGCCATCTGCCGCAGCCCCTCGCACTTTTCCTCCGGGAATCCGAGCCGCCTTGCGATCGCAGCCGAATACTCTGAGACGCGGAAGGAGTGCTGGCTCGTGTTGGAGTCCTTTGCATCCACGGTACGGGCAATCGAAAGAATGGTTTCGTTTCCCATCTCGATCTGCCTCTGCGCATATTCGAGCTCATACTGCTGCTTCAAAATCGTTTTCTGGGACCACATTCTCGTGATGCACCATGTCAGCCACACGATCACAAGTCCTATGATTCCGAGCACATAAGCCTTAAACCATGTATGCTGGTACATTTCCAGCTCTTTTTCGATGGTAAAGCTGGCGCTTTCCATCACACCGCCGTCAAGTCCGTCAAGGATGGCGATATGGAACACATAGCTGCCTGATTTGAGATCGACATAGGAAATCCGACCCAATTCACTGAGCAGACACTCCGTTTCAGTCGAGTCATAGCCCTCCAGATAATAGCTGATGTACGGGTCATAGACCGAATAGTTTAATATTTCCGGCTCAAATGTAATTTTTCCGATATCCGAGGGGAGCTTTAGCACGTCCGAACGGTTGATCTTGTAGTCCGTTCCATCTACCGAAATGGAATCCAACATCATGCGATAGGACTTCGCTGTGATGTCGTAGTTGGACATATTGATCTTGATCGCGCCGGTTCCGCTGCAAAGATACAGATCGTCCCCGTCCCTGCAAAGCCATGCATTGGCAGTCAGTGAGGAACGGAGTCCCTTTTTCGTATCTATCAGCGGATAGTCTGTCCTCGTATTTTCAATCATATCGGCTGCCTTGCAGACATAGATGCCCGCACTTCCCAGCACCCAGCAGGTGCCGCCCCGGTAAATGATGTCGTAGTTGTTGCTATAAGGAAACTTGTCGAGGTAGGTCACTTCCTCATCCGCATTCATATAACAGAGTCCGTTGCTGGTGACGATAAATATGCCGTCGCTCTCCGGATCATATACCATGCGCAGGATCACGTCGGAGGAAAGCCCGTCAGCCCGCTGGATATGTCCTGTGACCTTGCCGTCCTGAATCACGCTGATGCCGCCGCCATCCGAACCGACATATAAGGCATCCTTATATTCAAGCATACAAAGCGACTTTTCATTCACGAAGCCATCATCGATCGTGTATACTTTTTCCACCTGATCTCCATTGATGACGGTGATTCCATAATCGCCCGATACGATGATGCTGCCATCCTGTGCTTCCAGAATGCTTCTGAAACGCATGCCTGACGTTCCGTCCGCCTCCGTGAACATTTTGATCTGATAGCCATTGCTGATATCTGCACCGATCCGACAGATTCCCAGTCCGCTGGTCGCGATCCACAGATTGCCCTTGCTGTCCGCTTTGATGCTGCGGATTCTTGTATCGGCAAACAGCTCGGTCAGCTCATTTTCGACCGACGTATTATCTGCTTCATTGAGAATGATCAGCCCCGTATCCGTTCCGCAGAACAGCAGATCCTGCCATTTTTCCGTCGTATTCACCACGGCAGCATCCGTACCTGTCTGTGGAAACAGCTCCTGAAACGGGGATTTGCTCATTTTCAACAGTCCGTTTCGCGAGGAACAGAACCATAAATTGCCCTGATAATCGATCTGCATACTATAAACGGTGCTCGAAAAGCCCTCTGTGTTCAGCTTATCGAACTGATACGTGTCATGTAAAACGGCAATACCGTTGTCTGCGCACACAAATATATCCGCGCTGCCATTGTCCGTGACATAGAAGGTATTGATCGCCTCTATGCCCTTAAGCTGCGCCGACCGCTGCAGCCGCGGCAGCCCATCCTCCAGCTTATAATCATAAATGATGTTCGCGGTAGTGCCCATCAGAAGCCTGCCGTCCTCGATAAAGCAGACACCCCGGATGTCACTCTGCCGGATGGCGTCTGTATATGCCTGTGCGATCTCGCCATTCCGAAGCCAGTATACCTCGCCCCTGTCCGTCGAAACCACGACATTACCACTATGGTCAGCCGTCATATGATACGCATTTTTGATCTGCTCATAATTTTTAACGACCTTGACCCCGCCATGCAGGGTGACGACGGAGATACCATCCGCCGTACCGATATAATAGTTGCCATAGGAATCGCTGACGATGTCCTTGATCGAATTGGAAAGCAGCCCCTCCGTCTCATCAATCGTATTGACCACCTGTTCATTGATGAGGATCGCGATACCGTTATCATTTGTTCCGACCCACAGGCGGCCTTCCTCATCCGTATGCAGGCAGATCACACTCTTGACCATCGGAAGCTCATTAAACAGCTTGAATTTATTGCCGTCATACTTGTAAAGACCGGCATACGTTGCGATCCAGAGCTTTCCATCCTTTGTCTGCTCGATGTCATTCGCCTCGCCGGACAGCAGCCCGTCCTCACTTGTATAGATCTTTTGCAAATAGGAATCGTAGTCGATCGTCTGATCGGCGGCAGATGTCTGTGTCATACCGGTGCCATGCCCCAGCACTGCTGCAAGGGCGAGAAATGCCATAAACCTGTGTCTGTGCTTTTTTTTCTCATTTTCTTTTTCCTGTCCCGGATGCTTCCGGTCAAGCCTTGCGACCCTGATCAGGATATATACGATCTCCACACACAGCAGCTTATCGAGAAATTCTACGCAGAACTGACCGAAGAAAAGTGAGAGGAATGTAGGCAGTCCGCTGTTCATGCACATGACTGCCACCTGATTGCCCCAGACATTCTGGATAGAGCCGTCATAAACTGTGACCTTCAAGATCACAGAGACGAGCGTTGAGAATAATGCCAGTCCAATTCCCAGATTCATGGTCTTGAACTGGTTTTCAAAATATTTTTTCTTTGAAAAATAACCGGCTGCCACACCTATGATGGCACCCAGAATACAGAAAACTGACTGCTGCTCCTGAAAGATCCCGCATATGATATTATTCGTGAATCCTACGACACCGCCGCATACCGGTCCTGCGATATACGCGATCAGAAACGTGCCGATAGAATCGAACCAGATCGGAAGCGTGAACCGGTCTGCGATACTTCTTCCGATCAGGTCGATCAGCAACGCTATGATTGTATACGGTATGATGCGGTATTCTTTTGTGCTTTTCATGAGCAGCAGTATTCCTCCTAGTCTAACGTTGCGATGTCTACGACAGTCAGCTCCCTTGCACCTGCCTCGAGGGAGCTTGCGAGTGCATTCGCGGTATCTAGCGAGGTGATGACATTGACACCTGTCTCGATCGCGGTACGGCGGATCAAAAATCCGTCACGGCTCTTGTCGCGTCCCTGTGTCGGTGTGTTGATGACCAGATCAATCTTATGTCCGAGCAGCAGATCCATGACTGTCGGTGATTCCTGATGGAGCTTGTTGACTTTGCGCGCCTTGACACCCTCATTTTGCAGATATTCTGCGGTATGTCTCGTCGCGTAGATCGTATATCCGAGCGCCTCAAAGCGCTTGGCGATCTCTGCCGCCTCGGGCTGGTCTGCCCGCTTGACAGTGATAATCATCTGCTTATACTTCGGCAGCTCCACGCCTGCGCCGAGGAATGCCTTATAGAGCGCCTCGTCAAAGTTCTTGGCGATTCCCAAGCACTCTCCGGTGGACTTCATTTCCGGTCCGAGTGAGATCTCTGCACCGCGGATCTTCTCGAAGGAGAATACCGGCATCTTGATCGCAAAATAGTCGGCCGCGGGCTGCAGACCCGGCTCATAGCCGAGATCACGGATCTTTTTCCCTAAGATCACCTCGGTTGCCAGATCAACGATCGGAATGCCTGTCACCTTGCTGATATACGGTACGGTACGTGAGGATCTCGGATTGACCTCGATCACGTATACTTCGTCGTCGACAGCGATAAACTGGATGTTGATAAGTCCGCGCACATGCAGCGCTTTTGCCAGTCTGCGCGAATATTCCGCGATCGTCTCCTTGACCTGATCGCTGACGGTCGATGCGGGATAGACAGAAATACTGTCGCCGGAATGAACACCGGTACGCTCAATATGCTCCATGATGCCCGGAATCAGAATATCCGTGCCGTCACAGACCGCATCGACCTCGAGCTCCTTACCCATCAGGTATTTATCGACAAGGATCGGGTGATCCTGCTCAATCCGGTTGATGATCTCCATGAATTCTTCGATCTCCTCATCCGTGTACGCGATCTGCATACCCTGTCCGCCAAGCACGTAGGAAGGGCGTACCAGTACCGGATAGCCGAGCTCGTTTGCGACCTTTTTCGCCTCCTCTGCGGTGAAAACGGTTCCTCCGGCTGCTCTGGGGATCTCTGTTTCCTGTAAAATCTGGTCAAACAGCTCACGATCCTCTGCTGCATCGACATCCTCCGGTGCTGTACCGAGGATCGGCACGCCCATCTTCTGCAGGCTCTCGGTCAGCTTGATCGCAGTCTGTCCGCCGAACTGTACGACCGCTCCGTCCGGCTTTTCGATATTTACGACGTTCTCGACATCCTCGGGTGTCAGCGGCTCGAAGTACAACTTGTCCGCGATGTCGAAATCTGTCGAAACAGTCTCCGGGTTGTTGTTGATGATGATCGTCTCGTAGCCTGCCTTTGCAAACGCCCATGTCGCATGGACACTACAGTAGTCAAATTCCACACCCTGTCCGATACGGATCGGGCCAGAACCGAGTACAAGCACCTTTTTTTTAGGTTTTTCGGTATTTGTGCCATATTCGGATGCCTCGTCCTCGCTTCCGAAAACGGAATAAAAATACGGTGTCTCTGCCGCGAACTCTGCCGCACACGTATCTACCATCTTGAATGCCGCGCAGATGCCGTTGTCATAGCGCAGCTTTTTGATCATGGCCTCGCTCTTTCCGGTCAGACGCGCGATCACGTTGTCCGGGAATTCGATGCGCTTTGCCTCTGCGAGCAGCTCAACCGTCAGCTCTTCCTTTGCCAAGCGCTGCTCCATCTCTACGAGAATGGCGATCTTGTCGATAAACCATTCGTCGATCTGGGTAATATCATGGATGGTCTTATAGTTGATGCCCTTGCGGATCGCCTCCGCGATCAGATAGATCCGGCGGTCATCCACGATCTTCATGCGCTCGATCAGCTCCTGCTCGGACAGCGCAGAAAAATCATACGATTGCAGGCAGTCTACATGCTGCTCCAGCGAACGGATGGCTTTCATCAGTGCGCCCTCGAAGTTGTTGCAGATGCTCATGACCTCTCCGGTCGCCTTCATCTGTGTGGTCAGCGTATGCTTTGCAGTGATAAATTTATCGAACGGCAGGCGGGGGATCTTGACGACGCAGTAATCCAGCATCGGCTCAAAGCTCGCATAGGTCTTGCCGGTGATCGCATTTTTGATCTCATCAAGCGTATAGCCGAGCGCGATCTTGGCTGCGACCTTTGCGATCGGATAACCGGTCGCCTTACTAGCCAGCGCGGAGGAACGGCTCACACGCGGATTGACCTCGATGACACAGTATTCAAATGAATCCGGTTTTAACGCATACTGTACATTGCAGCCGCCGGTGATGTTTAATTCGGTAATGATATTTAAAGCAGAAGTACGCAGCATCTGGTACTCCTTGTCGCCCAGCGTCTGTGACGGTGCAACGACGATCGAATCGCCGGTATGCACACCGACCGGATCGATGTTTTCCATATTACATACGGTGATACAGTTGCCCGCAGCATCGCGCATCACCTCGTACTCGATCTCCTTCCAGCCTGCGATGCAGCGTTCCACGAGCACCTGTCCGACACGGCTTAGACGCAGTCCGTTGGATAAGATCTCGATCAGCTCGGTCTCATTGTGTGCGATTCCGCCGCCGCTGCCGCCCAGTGTATAGGCAGGACGAAGCACGACCGGATAACCGATCGTATTTGTGAATCTGATACCGTCATCGACCGTCTCTACGACGAGCGAAGCCGCTACCGGCTCACCGATCTTTTCCATTGTATCTTTGAATTCCTGACGATCCTCTGCTTTTTTGATCGTCTCAGCGGTTGTTCCGATCAGGCGCACGCCATGCTCTGCGAGAAAACCGCTCTCTGCGAGCTCCATACCAAGGTTCAGACCTGCCTGTCCGCCGAGGGTCGGCAGGACGCTGTCCGGTTTTTCCTTTAAAATGATCTGTTCGAGCACCTTTGCGGTCAGCGGCTCGATATAGACCTCATCCGCGATATTTTTATCGGTCATGATCGTCGCCGGATTGGAGTTGACGAGGCATACCTCGATGCCCTCCTCCTTCAGCGAACGGCATGCCTGCGTGCCTGCATAGTCAAACTCAGCAGCCTGTCCGATGACAATAGGACCGGAGCCAATCACGAGTACCTTTTTGATATCTTTATTCTTCGGCATTACTGCTCTCCTCCCATCATATCGATAAATCTGTCAAATAAATATGCGCTGTCCTGCGGTCCCGGACATGCCTCCGGATGGAACTGTACGGTAAAAATCTGCTTTCCGATGTATTCGAGTCCCTCATTCGTGCCGTCGTTGACATTCACAAATGCCGGTTTTGCTACCGCCGGATCGAGTGTATCCGTATCTACCACATAGCCGTGGTTCTGTGAAGATATATAGACGCGCCCGGTACTCAGATCCTTGACCGGATGATTGCCGCCGCGGTGTCCGTATTTTAATTTATGTGTGTCTGCGCCTGTCGCGAGTGCCATGAGCTGATGTCCGAGACAGATCGCAAAGATCGGAAGCTTTGAATCATAGAGCTTTTTGATCTCCGCGATGATCTGTGTGCAGCTTTTCGGGTCTCCGGGGCCGTTTGAGAGCATAATGCCGTCCGGTTTTGCTGCCAGAATCTCCTCTGCGCTGGTGTGTGCCGGGTAGACCGTCACCTCGCAGCCACGCTTGTTTAAGGAACGCGCGATGTTATTTTTTGCACCAAAATCCAGCAGGGCGACTTTTTTGCCGCTGCCCTTTAATACTGTAGGCTCGCTGCATGTCACCTCATCGACGACATTGCCGACCTCGTAGGCGGCTAACTGCGGAAGGATCTCGTCCAGATCATAGTTTTCATTTGTCGTGATCATGCCGTTCATCGTGCCCTTTTCGCGCAGCAGCTTGGTCAGTGCCCGCGTGTCGATGCCCGCGATGCCCGGTATATCATGCTTTTCCAAAAAGTTCTGAATGCTTCCCTCACAGCGGAAATTGCTGGCTGTCCTTGATAATTCCCGCACGATAAATCCCTTTACCCACGGTTTTTTTGACTCCATATCACTGAAATTGATGCCATAATTTCCAATCAGCGGATAAGTCATCGTCACTGCCTGTCCTGCATAGGATGGATCTGTCAGCACCTCCAGATAGCCTGTCATGGATGTATTGAACACGATTTCGCTGATTACTTCTTTCCCGGAGCCGATGCTGGTACCGGTAAAAACGTGTCCATCTTCAAGTATGAGAAAAGCCTTCATATTTTTCGTCCTTTCATGTAAAATTTTCCGTTGCCTACAAACCGCTTTACATTATGGCAGCCGGTCGCAACTCCCACAATCCCTGCACACACTCAATCGGCTTTATAAAATCAGTTTGCATGTAACAAAAATTTTCAAATTATATTATTTCTAAATCTTTGCAAATTTTTTTAATTGTATTATATTCCCGCTTATATTTCAAGGTATATTCCGCAGAGTTTTGTAAAAATCTTTCTATATGGGAGTCGTCACATTGTAGATTGCATGCTGAGGGGCTGAGGTGTTGCTGGCAGAGTTTTGACAGTGACAGCCCCGCCCCAGCATGCCACAGTTGCACACTGCCAAGAAGGGCGCCGTAATAACCTTCCCCTCACACGCAATCTAATGCACATATGCATAAAAAGTGCTGTAGGGGTCAATACGACCCTTACAGCAACTACTATCAGTGCTTCGGCGTGAGCTTTGTCTTGCCGCCCATATACGGCTGCAGGACTGTCGGAATATTCACGCTTCCGTCCTCATTTAAATTATTCTCCAAAAATGCAATCAGCATACGCGGCGGAGCAACCACCGTATTATTTAACGTATGTGCAAAATACTTCGTGCCGTCAGCGCCCTTGACACGGATCTTCAAACGTCTCGCCTGCGCATCTCCGAGGTTTGAACAACTGCCTACCTCAAAATACTTCTTCTGACGGGGAGACCACGCCTCTACATCACAGGACTTCACTTTCAGGTCAGCCAGATCACCGGAACAGCACTCAAGGGTACGAACCGGAATATCCATGCTGCGGAACAGATCAACCGTGTTCTTCCAGAGCTGATCGTACCAATACTTAGACTCCTCCGGCTTGCAGACAACGATCATCTCCTGCTTCTCGAACTGGTGGATACGGTAAACACCACGCTCCTCAATACCATGCGCACCCTTTTCCTTGCGGAAACAAGGGGAATAACTGGTCAGAGTATAGGGCAGTTTTTCCTCCTCATGGATCGTATCGATAAATTTGCCGATCATAGAGTGCTCGGAGGTACCGATCAGATACAGATCCTCGCCCTCGATCTTGTACATCATCGCATCCATTTCCTCAAAGCTCATAACACCGGTCACAACATTGCTGCGGATCATAAACGGCGGTACGCAATAGGTAAATCCACGGTCGATCATAAAATCTCTCGCATAAGAGATCACCGCAGAATGCAGTCTGGCGATGTCGCCCATCAGATAATAGAAGCCATTGCCCGCCACCTTTCCGGCAGCGTCCAGATCAATACCGTCAAAGCGGCTCATAATGTCTGTATGATACGGAATCTCAAAATCAGGAACCACCGGCTCACCAAACTTCTCGATCTCCACATTGCAGGAATCATCCGGTCCGATCGGAACAGACGGGTCAATGATATTCGGAATCATCATCATATCCTTTGTCACCTGCTCAAAATAGTGCTTCTCCTGCTCCTCAAGTTCCGCCAGACGCTCTGCAAATTCAGCTACCTGTGCCTTTACAGCCTCTGCCTCCTGCTTCTTGCCCTCCTTCATCAGTCCGCCGATCTGCTTGGACAACTGATTCCTTCTGGCACGCAGGTCATCCGCCTCCTGCTTTGCTGCACGGGATTTTGCATCCAGATCGATGACTTCATCGACGAGCGGCAGCTTTTTATCCTGAAATTTCTTTTTGATATTTTCTTTTACCACATCGGGGTTTTCACGTAAAAATTTGATGTCGATCATTGTTTCGCCTCTTAATTTGTATTGATTGTAACTGTGAGTGTACTGAACAGTTACTATTGATTTTAATCTAACGGATATTTATCTGTCAGGGTCTTTACGATCGCCTTTGCAGCAGGAACAGCGCTCTCGCCCTCCTTGATGATCATGGCAATTGCCTCTGCGATCTTGTCCATATCCTCCGTGTTCATGCCGCGGCTGGTCACAGAGGGTGTACCGATACGGATACCGCTTGTCACAAACGGCTTCTGCGGATCGTTCGGGATCGTATTCTTGTTCGCCGTGATATTGGCATCATCCATCAGCTTCTCTACTGCCTTTCCGGTCAGTCCGAACGGAGTCAGGTCGATCAGCATCAGATGGTTGTCCGTTCCGTCGGAAACGATCTTGATACCGCGTGACTGTAAGCCCTTGCACAATGCCTGTGCGTTGTCGATGATACCCTGCTGGTATACCGTAAAAGACGGCTGTAATGCCTCCTCAAAGCAGACAGCCTTTGCTGCGATCACATGCATCAGCGGTCCACCCTGTACGCCGGGAAAAATCGCTTTGTTGAACTTGTATTTATCGGCAGTCTCCTGCTTGCCGCAGAGGATCATGCCTCCGCGCGGTCCGCGCAGCGTCTTGTGTGTCGTCGTTGTAACGACATCCGCATAAGGAATGGGATTCGGATGCAGTCCGGCTGCTACGAGACCTGCGATGTGTGCCATATCAACGAACAGAATCGCGCCTACCTCATCAGCGATCTCACGGAACTTCTTGAAGTCGATCGTGCGCGCATAGGCAGATGCACCTGCGATGATCATTTTCGGCTTGCACTCCTTCGCGATCGCCATTACGTTATCATAATCGATCACGCCGTCATCATTGACACCATAAGGAACGATATGGAAATACGTGCCTGAGAAGTTTACCGGGCTTCCGTGTGTCAGATGTCCGCCGTGGTCGAGGTTCATACCCATCACGGTGTCACCGGGCTGTAAGCATGCAAACTGGACTGCCATGTTTGCCTGCGCGCCGGAATGCGGCTGTACGTTGACATACTCTGCACCGAACAGCTTCTTCGCGCGCTCCCTTGCCAGATTTTCCACGACATCTACGCACTCACAGCCACCGTAATAGCGGTGTCCGGGATAGCCTTCTGCATATTTATTTGTCAGCACGCTGCCCATCGCAGACATCACGGCATGGCTTACCCAGTTTTCCGAAGCGATCAGCTCTATATGGCTGTTCTGTCTGTCGCTCTCCGCCTGAATCGCATCTGCGATCTCGGGATCTACGTTTCTAATATCTTCCATTGTGTACATTGGTGCCCCTCCTTTTTTTATGCCATTTAGGGCAATCGGTGTACAGACCGGTTGCCCTTTTTTTATCTTCTTTTACTATTTTGATTTCTTTTTGCCTGCTTTGGCTGTCTTGCCTACAAAATGTATCTTCATATCATACCAGAGGTTGGTAGAAATACATACAGAAGAAAACAGTCCGGCTGTAATACCTACCATCAAAGGTAAGGAGAAATCTCTGATTGATGCCACACCCATGATATACAGCAGCAATACCATGACAAAGGTCGTCAATGAGGTATTGACAGAACGCGACATCGTCTGTGTGATACTTGTATCACCGATCTCAGCCAGCTCCTCTTTGGAAACACGTGCACGACCATGAAGATTCTCGCGGATACGGTCGAATACGACGATCGTATCGTTGATAGAGTAACCGAGAATCGTCAGCATAACTGCAATAAATGTGGATCCAACGGCAATACGCATGATCGCGTAGCTTGCCAGCACAAGCAGAATATCATGGAGCAATGCGACCACGGCTGCGGATGCAAAACGGAAGTCCTGAAACCGGAATGCAATGTAGATCATGATCAGGATGACTGCGATGATAACGGCTACTACCGCATCACTTGTCATTTCCGAACTGATCGTCGAGCTGATGGACTGTGATGAAATTGTGGACTCATCAACACCATAGTTGTCAACAAAGATCTTGTTGAATTCTTCTCGCTCCTCCAGGTCAAGGTTTCTGGTCTTGAAAATGACACCGTTGCTGTCAGCTACCTTCTGTACATATACGTCAGAATCTCCGGTCACTTCCATGACTAACGGAACCATCTCGGAATCGATCTCCTCCAAGGTGTACTCCTTATCGAAGTATACCGTATTGGATGTACCTCCGATGAACTCCAGACTCAGGTTCAATGCACCATCGCCCTGTGCGCTGTGTACAGCCATTCCGATAAATCCGGATGCGATAAATGCAAGTCCGATTCCGTAAAAAATCGCACGTTTTTTTGTAAAATGGATCGTCTTTAATTCCTTTGCCTTGCCGTAGAACTTCTCATTTTTTACACCGATACCGTAGAAGGAATATACAACATACCGGGTCACAAACAGTGCGGTAAACAGGGAAACGATAATACCGATCGCCAGCGTATAAGCGAAGCCCTTGACCGTACCGGAGCCCTTCCATGTAAGGATCGCTGCTACGATCAGGGTCGTCACGTTTCCGTCTACGATCGCTGAGGTCGCACGCTTAAATCCATCGCGCATCGCATTATATACGCTCTTGCCGGATGCGATCTCCTCACGGATACGTCCGTAAATAACGACGTTCGCATCGACCGCCATACCGATACCGAGAATAATACCTGCGATACCGGGCAGCGTCAGTGTAATATCAAACCAGTAGATAACTGCAATGGTCAGTGTAGAATAGATCACAAGTGCGATCGATGCAGCCACACCGAGCATCCAGTAATATGCGATCATAAAAACGATGATCAATGCCAGACCGATCAGTGCAGCCTTCAGTGCGGAGGTCAGTGCCTCGCCGCCTAACTGTGCGCCTACGACCTGTGACTCCAGCTCGGACAGCTCCAGTGACAGGGAACCGATACGGATCTGGGATGCCAGCTTGGAAGCCTCCTCATAGTTTGCCATACCTGTGATCTGTGCCGTACCGCCGCTGATCTGTGACTGTACGACCGGATCGCTGATCGTCTCGCCGTCATAGATGATCGGCAGGTTCTTGCCGATATTTTCTCCGGTGATCTCAGAGAACTTTTCTGCTGCGTCATCGGTCAGCACCAGATCTACGCAATATGCGGTATTTCCGGTGTTATCCTTGTAAGTGCCCGCCTGCGCGCTCGCCACATCCTCTCCGGTCATAAATACATTGCCATCGGGATCGCAAAACTGCAGGGTACCGGGTGTTCCCAGATCTGACAAGATGTCGTTCGCATCTGTTACCCCGGGGATCTCTACGCAGATACGGTCATCACCGCTCTGGTAAACAGTTGCCTCTGTACTATAGGATTCAATACGCTTCTGCAGCTTGTAGATCGTATCGCTCATCTGCTCTGAGGTCGCATCCTCTGTCACCACCTGATAAGTGATGCTGACACCACCCGCCAGATCAAGACCTAACGAGATGTTCTTGTCCTCACCCTTGCCAGTGCTTGAGAGAATGATGGATGCGTAGTAGCAGAGTAATACAACGCCAGCCAGCACAACCGCCAGAATCGCTATGCTCTTGTTCTTCTTCATGACTTTGTTTCCTCTCTTTTTTAATCTTCCTGTGCGAGTGCCGCCTTGATCATGATCGCGCACTCCACACGCTTTTTCTGCAGCGCACATCCGATGTCATATGCATCATGGATGCTGCCGTGGAAGTTGTACGAATTCGCCGCACAGCCGCCGCTGCAGTAAAATCTTGCAAAACAGTTTCTGCATTTCTCCTTGGAATAGACGTTGCACGATTTAAAATCCGACACGATCTCCTCATGCTGGATGCCATCATACACGTTTCCGAGGTAAAACTTCTCGTTGCCAACAAACTGATGGCACGGATAGAGATCTCCCCACGGTGTGACTGCCAGATACTCTGTGCCGGAACCGCATCCGGACAGGCGTTTTGCCACGCAGGGACCTCCCTCCAAATCTATCATAAAATGGAAGAAATTGAAATCCTTTCCATTTTTATGCCGCTCAAGCATCTCTTTCGCCAGTCTGTCATACTCCTCAAAGAGCTGGGGAAGATCCTCCTCCCGGATCGCATAATCTGCCTCCGGCGGCGCCACAACAGGCTCTACCGAGATCTGCTTAAATCCGAGATCTGCCAGATGCAGTACATCTGACGCAAAATCGGGATTGTAGTGTGTAAACGTGCCGCGCACATAGTAGCGCTCCTGATCCCTGCTGTCCGCAAACTTCTGGAACTTCGGCACAACCAGATCATAGCTGCCGGAGCCGTTTCTGAACGGTCTCATATGATTATGCACCTCCGGTCTGCCGTCGATGCTGAGCACTACGTTGTCCATCTCCCGGTTTGCAAATTCCATAATCTCGTCGTTTAAGAGCACGCCGTTCGTCGTCAGTGTGAAGCGGAACTTTTTATCATGTGCTTCCTCCTGATTGCGTCCGTATGCGACCAGATCCTTCACTACC
The DNA here is from genome assembly GCA_963640395.1 of Oscillospiraceae bacterium. Classification (GTDB taxonomy): domain Bacteria; phylum Bacillota; class Clostridia; order Lachnospirales; family Lachnospiraceae; genus W0P33-017. The sequence goes on along the minus strand of CAVHZH010000003.1, from coordinate 10,019 downwards.
TGAAAATTCAGTGTCGGCTCACCGCCAAAGAAATCCACCTCGAGATTCCTGCGGCTGCCGCTGGATGCGATCAGAAAATCGAGTGCCGCCTTGCCGACCTCATAGCTCATCAGCTCACGCTTGCCGTGATACTCTCCCTCCTCCGCAAAGCAGTATTTGCAGGCGAGGTTACAGTCATGGGCGATATGCAGGCACAACGCCTTGACGACCGTCTGACGGTTCTTTCCGATCTCTCCGATATATTCCTCATACGAATCCGGCGTAAACAGATCTCCGTTTTTGATGAGCTCATTCATCTCCTCAAACGCTTCGTCGATCTCTGCCGTGGAATACCTGTCTGCGAGCTGCGCACGGATCTCCTCCCGGTCATGCTCCTCAAACATCCCGATGATCTCATACATGAGCTCGTCCACCACATGAATCGCACCGCTGTTCACATCCAGAACGATATTATATCCGTTGTTCTGATACTGGTGAATCACTTATCTATTCCCTTATTCCCTTTCTTTTGCCTTTTTGCCATCGTTCAGCGGATGCCATTCGCAAAGACACCTACGGTGCTTTCCCGCTGTTTCACAGCTAACTTTGCTCATAACACGGCATCCATTCTACCAGCCGATACAGAAAAATCATCATGCAAGCATGTGATTTTCCCTATATCGGCTGGCATCTGAACGATAGCAACAAATGACCGTCCGCAAGGCGAACGGTCTCTGTTTACATCATTTTGACTGCAAATATGTAATTATTTGCACTGCTCGCAGGTCTGATTGCCTACTGTGCAGGAAGTCTTGCAGGCTGACTGGCAAGAGGTCTGGCACTCGCCGCATCCGCCCTTCTTTACGGTGTTCTGTAACTTTCTTGTATTCAATGTCTGTACGTGCTTCATAATTATGCGCTCCTTTCAAAAATACCTACGGGCTATTATAACACACCGCCAGCCAGACTTCAACTGTTATTTTTTGCTGAAATCGGGCAGTCTGCACGTTTTACGCCCCTTTAAACACAAACCCGATTCAACTGATCATTCCGCCCGCGGTTGCGGACAGCAGACACAGAAGCATCGTAGAGATCAGATGCACCGCATCCGTGTCAAGCCCCTGATGCAGAACCACCCCGACGAGGAGCAGGATTCCGTAATACAGTGCCCCCATCAGAAGTCCCCACAGATATTTGCGCACGCCCACGCGCCTTCCCATGAGAAAACCGCCCGCAAAGCCCGCGATAATATAAATCGCTATGATCGCGCCATTGACGAGCATCTCCGATGGCTCTGCCCGGTACATAAAAAATGCCAGCAGCAGCAATAAAATCCCTGTGACTATATACATCGTCACCAATACCGCGAGCGTCGGTATGAGCATTGATTGTTTGTGAACCGTCTGTTTTCCCGCCTGTCGTCCCATAAATCGTCCTCCCGTTTCGATCTCTCCGCAGCCTTTTGCACTCTGCGATTGGTACAATCTATGCACGGACAAGCCCTGTTATCACCGGTTTGTCTACATTCCGGCAATATTTTTTTCATAGCGGAGCATTTCCTTCCCGTCAATCCCCGCTGTCCCGCGTGGCGTGAATCCCAGCCGGCGCAGCAGTGCCAGACTCGCCGTATTCCCCGACTCCGCGAAGCAGTGGAGCGTGCCAAAATCCGACAAATTCTCACGCGCAAAATCGATCAGCTTTTCACACACCTCGGCGGCATAGCCCTGTCTCTGGTACGGTGTGCCGATGATATAACCCATCTCCAGCACGATCTCCTCACCGAGATCCCGATGTGAATAGCCCGCGCGTCCGATCAGTGCGCCGCTTTCCCTGTCATATACCAGCCACATGCCGTAGCCGTAAAACCGGTACATACACCGGATATAGTCTTTTGTATACTGTTCCTCCCGCGGTCTGTCGTAGAGCGGCTCGATATAGTCCGTGATACCCTCCCCGGCATAGAGCGCATACAGGTCATCCAGATCGTCCAGCGTGATCTCCCGCAGATAACAGCGTTTTGTGACGACGGTGATCCACGGCAGTCCCTGCGCCCGCTTCATGATCCGGTCCAGAAACTGCACATCGACCTCCGCAAAGCCCTCAACGAGAATATCTGCCGCCTGTTTTTGCACCCCATCATCGACCAGCAGGCTGCCATATCCGATCGTCGCTGCCGGTGTCCCTGCCGCCAGTGCCAGCGTGCATGCGCTGCCTGCCAGCAGCAGTGTCGCGCACAGATCACATGGGCATCTGCCCGGTAACACAGCCAAACTGGGCTCCGAGCCCTCCGATGACAATGCCGCATCCGTGTCGGCGACCAGCTCATTTAGTGACCGCAGTGCGCCGTGTTCCCGCTCCCACGCATCCAGCTCTATAAGCGTAACGCCCGCTCCGGGCAGCTCCCGAAGCAGGCGTTTTAACTCAGCATCCGCCGCCTCGCTCGCGCGGCAGCAGACAAATTCAATACTGTTTACGGATCGGAACAGCTTTTCTGCCCCGGTTAACATTTCTCCGGTTCCGGATAGTCCACGCCAAACGTGTCCACCGTGACCTTTACCATTCTCTGCTCCTCCATCGGGCGGTCAGAGTAGTCGGTGTTGACATGTGCGATCTTATCAACAACCTCCAGCCCCTCGATGAGCTTGCCGAATGCCGCATATGCGCCGTCCAGGTGGGGACTCGTCTCATGCATGATGAAGAACTGGCTGCCTGCGGAATCCGGGATCATGGTTCGTGCCATAGACAATACGCCCGGCGTATGCTTTAAGTCATTCTTGAAGCCGTTCTGTGAAAATTCGCCCTTGATCGAATATCCGGGACCGCCCATTCCTGTGCCGTCCGGGTCACCACCCTGTATCATAAATCCGGGGATCACGCGGTGGAAAATGACACCGTCATAGTAGCCCTTGTTGATCAGGCTGATAAAGTTGTTGACTGTATTCGGTGCGGTCTCGGGATACAGCTCTGCTTTCATGATGCTGCCGTCTGCCATTTCGATCGTAACGATCGGGTTCTGATTTGCCATTGTTTTTCTCCTTTATATCCAAAAATTGGTTCGGGTGTCATAAACTCCATCTCCCACCGGCATGCAAGCATGTCGTGGAAGATGAGTTTTGACACTGTAACCAAAATTACTGCTCGTCTAAGGTTACGGTCATCTTGTCCAGATGCCAGATATCATCTACATACTCCTGAATCGTGCGGTCTGATGAGAATTTGCCTGCGTGTGCGGTGTTGAGCATCGCTTTTCTCGCCCAAGACTTCTCATCCGCATACATCTCGGAAATCTTCTTCTGTGCCTCGGCATAAGAGCGGAAATCAGCCAGTGTAAAGTAGGTGTCCGCATACTGTGTGCACTGTGTATTCAACAGTGAGTTGTACAGATCGCGGAACAGCTCGGTATCATTCTGTGAATAGAAGCCGTTGATGAGCTGCATCAATACCTGACGGATCTGCGGATCGCTGTTAAAGATCTGCATCGGGTCATAGTCCCTTGCCGTCTCATGCGCAATGACCTCATCGGCACTCATACCAAAGATCACGATATTGTCCTCGCCGACTTCCTCTACCATCTCCACGTTTGCACCGTCCATCGTTCCGATCGTGATCGCACCGTTTAACATGTACTTCATATTTCCGGTACCGGATGCCTCCTTGCTGGCAGTAGAGATCTGCTCGGATACATCTGCACCGGAAGTAATGATCTCGGCATTGGATACACAGTAATCCTCGATAAATACGACCTTGATCTTGCCGTTGATAGACGCATCGTTGTTGATGACATCTGCCACATTGTTGATGAGCTTGATCGTGAGCTTTGCATTCTTGTATCCGGCTGCTGCCTTTGCACCAAAGATAAAGGTTCTCGGATAGAAGTCCATATCGGGATGCTCCTTGATCTCATTATACAGATACATCACGTGTAAAATATTCATCAGCTGACGCTTGTACTCGTGCAGACGCTTGGTCTGGCAGTCAAAGATCGAACGGGGATTGACCTCAATGCCGTTGTGCTCCTGAATGTATTTTGCAAGGCGCAGCTTGTTCTGGTATTTGATATTCATAAACTCTGCCTGAGCCTTCTCGTCATCCACATAGACAGCCAGCTTCTCCAGATGGCTCAGGTCGGTGATCCAGTCGTCTCCGATATGGCTGGTGATCCAGTCTGCGAGCAGCGGATTTGCATGCAGCAGGAAACGTCTCTGTGTGATACCGTTCGTCTTGTTGTTGAACTTCTCGGGGAACATCTGGTAAAACTCCTTCAGCTCCTGATTCTTCAAAATCTCTGTGTGCAGTCTCGCTACACCGTTGACAGAGTATCCGGCTGCGATCGCCAGATGCGCCATTTTCACCTTGCCGTCATAGACGATCGCCATTTTCTCGACCATATGCTGATCGCCGGGGAAGCTCGCCTGAATCTGTAAAATGAAGCGGCGGTTGATCTCCTCCACGATCTGATAAATACGGGGCAGCAGGCGTGAGAAGATCTCAATCGGCCACTTCTCCAGTGCCTCGGACATGATCGTATGGTTCGTGTATGCACAGGTCTTTGTCGTGATGCTCCATGCATCGTTCCACTCCAGATCGTAGTCATCCAGCAAAATACGCATCAGCTCTGCGACTGCTACGGTCGGGTGCGTATCGTTCATCTGGAATGTCACTTTTTTCGGCAGATCGTGGATATCATCATGGTTTTTCATGAATTTCTCGATCGCACGCTGTACGCTGGCAGATACGAAGAAATACTGCTGGCGCAGTCTCAGCTCCTTACCCTGTACATGGTTGTCATTCGGATACAGTACATCTACGAGGTTGCGCGCCAGATTTTCCTGCTCGACCGCCTTGTAATAATCACCCTTGTCAAAGGAATCCAGCTTGAAGCACTCAACAGGCTCTGCATCCCAGATCATGAGTGTGTTGACAACATTATTATTGTAACCGATGATCGGCATATCATAAGGGATTGCCGTCACTGCCTGATAGTTTTCATGCACAAACTTTGTCTTTCCGGTCTCCTGATTGTACTCGGCACGCACATAACCGCCAAATTTTACGGTATAAGCATACTCCGGTCTGCGCAGCTCGAACGGATAGCCGTTCTTTAACCAGTTGTCCGGCTCCTCTACCTGATAGCCGTCCTTGATCTTCTGGCGGAACATACCATAGCGGTATCTGATTCCACAGCCATACGCCGGATAGCCCAGCGTAGACAGTGATTCCATAAAGCAGGCAGCCAGACGTCCCAGACCGCCGTTTCCGAGTGCGGGATCGCGCTCCTGATCCTCGATCACGTTGATGTCCAGTCCGATCTCCGTGAGTGCCTCTTTTACTTCGTTATAAGCAGTCAGGTTGATCAGGTTGTTGCCGAGTGCACGGCCTACGAGGAACTCCATCGACATATAATACAAGGTCTTGGGGTCGTTCTCCTCCATTGTCTTTTGTGTTGCAAGCCACTGGTCAATGATGACTTCCTTTACCACAAAGCTGACTGCCTGATAGATCTCCTGCTGGTTTGCCTCAGACAGCTTTTTGCGGAACAATGTCTTTACCGTACTTTTTACGTCCTTAATAAATGTCTCTTTCTCAAATAACTTGTTTGTCATCTGTATCCTCCTATATGATTGCGGAACTGCTGTACTAGGCGTTTTTCTCTACGCCGAGTGTAACCTTTTCTCCGTTGATGTTCCATTCCTTCTCATAACCGCTGATCGTTCCTGCTGTCAGTCCGTCTCCTAAGACTTCCCCGCAGATCTGCCCGCCGTGTGAGGCAAAAATCTCTGCCACCTTACCGTCTGCGATATAAGAGATATTGATGCGGTCCATGACCTCAAATCCGGCTTCCTTACGCATTGTCTGGATCTTGCTGATGATCTCACGGACAAAACCCTCCTCGATGAGCTCCGGTGTCAGGTTCGTATCGAGTGCAACCGTCACGGTGTTGTCGCCCTCGGTCTGATAGCCCTCCATCTGGGTCATTGTGATCAGCAAGTCATCCTCGGTCAGTACAACCTCGGGAGCGACGCTCTCAAGCGTGAGCACGCCCTTGCTCTTCAACTCTGCCATCGCAGCGTTTCCGTCCAGTCCTGCCAGTGCCTTCTGGATCTGTCCGAGATATTTTCCGTATTTCGGCCCCACGGTACGCAGCTGCGGCTTGAACGTGTAGTCGGTATATTTGCTCACATCATCCGTAAATTCTACCTTTTTCACATTCAGCTCGTCCTCGATGATCTCGGTATAGAACTCCGGCAGTGTCTCCGGTGCCTTGACATACATCGTGCCGATCGGCTGACGGTTCTTGATATTTGCGGAATTACGGCAGGCGCGTCCCATAACGACAATCTTTAAAACTGCCTCCATATTTTTCTCAAGATCTGCGTCGATCCATGCCTCGTTTGCAACCGGGAAATCGCACAGATGCACGCTCTCGGGTGCGGATGCATCGATGGAGCAGACGAGGTTGCGGTAAATGTCATCTGCCATAAACGGAATCATCGGCGCTGCACATTTTGCAACTGTCACAAGTGCGGTGTACAGAGTCATGTAGGCATTGATCTTATCCTGCTCCATGCCCTTCGCCCAGAAACGCTCACGGCTGCGGCGCACATACCAGTTACTCATTTCATCGACAAAATCATCGAGCGCACGCGCTGCCTCGGGGATCCTGTAGTTGTTCAGGTTGTCATCCACAGATTTGATCAGCGTATTCAGCTTGGACAGCAGCCACTTATCCATAACCGGCAGCTTGTCATAGTCTAACGTATATTTTGTCGCATCAAAGTTGTCAATATTCGCATACAGTACAAAGAATGCATAGGTATTCCACAGCGTACCCATGAACTTGCGCTGTCCTTCCTGTACGGCTTTTCCGTGGAAACGGTTCGGCAGCCACGGCGCGCTGTTAATATAGAAGTACCAGCGGATCGCATCTGCACCGTAGGTCTCGAGCGCGTCAAACGGATCGACTGCATTTCCTTTGGACTTACTCATTTTCTGTCCGTTCTCGTCCTGTACATGTCCGAGTACGATCACGTTTTCGTAAGGAGCCCTGCCAAATAATAAGGTAGACTCTGCCATCAGCGAATAGAACCAGCCACGGGTCTGATCAACTGCCTCTGAGATAAACTGTGCCGGGAACTGCTGTGCGAACAGATCCTTGTTCTCAAACGGATAATGATGCTGTGCGAACGGCATTGCGCCTGAATCGAACCAGCAGTCGATAACCTCCGGTACACGGTGCATAGCTTTTCCACAGCACGGGCACTTTATCTCTACGGCATCGATATACGGACGGTGCAGCTCGATCTTTGCTGCCTCCTGATCGCCTGACAGCTCTGCGAGCTCTGCCCTGCTGCCGACAGAAATCTGATGTCCGCAGTCCTCGCACTCCCAGATATTGAGCGGTGTTCCCCAGTAACGGTTACGTGAGATACCCCAATCCTGAATATTTTCCAGCCAGTTTCCGAAGCGTCCCTCACCGATCGACTCGGGAATCCAGTTGACCGTGTGGTTATTTGCTACTAACTCATCACGCACCTCTGTCATTTTGATAAACCATGACTCACGCGCATAGTAGATCAGCGGTGTGTCGCAGCGCCAGCAGTGCGGGTATTCATGCTCGAACTTGGGCGCATCGAACAGCAGTCCCTTGTCCTCGAGATCCTGCAAAACCATCGGATCTGCCTTCTTTACGAATACGCCTGCATATGGTGTATTGTCTGTCAGCTCACCCTTTTCGTTGACGAGCTGTACGAACGGCAGGTCATAATTGCGTCCGACATTCGCATCATCCTCACCGAAGGCGGGAGCGATGTGTACGATACCGGTACCGTCTGTCATCGTTACATAGGTGTCACAGGTGATGTAAAATGCCTTTTTATGCTGTTTTTCAATTGTTTCATTTGCAAAATCAAATAACGGCTCATACTCCTTGCGCTCGAGATCGCTTCCTTTATAAGTCTCAAGCACCTCGTATGCCTTCTGACCCTCCTCGGCAAGTGAACCGAGCACCTTGTCCAGCAGCGCCTCTGCCATATAATAGGTATAGCCGTCAACTGCCTTTACCTTGCAATATACTTCATCCGGGTTCACGCAAAGTGCCACGTTACTCGGCAATGTCCACGGTGTTGTCGTCCATGCGAGGAAATATGCGTCCTCACCGACTACTTTAAAGCGGACGACTGCGGAGCGCTCTTTCACGGTCTTATAGCCCTGTGCGACCTCCTGTGAGGACAACGGCGTTCCGCAGCGCGGGCAGTACGGCACGATCTTGAAGCCCTTATATAACAGCTTTTTGTTCCAGATCTCTTTTAAAGCCCACCACTCGGACTCGATAAAATTGTCATCATAGGTCACGTAGGGATCATCCATATCCGCCCAGAAACCAACGGTTCCTGAGAAATCCTCCCACATGCCCTTATATTTCCATACGGATTCCTTACACTTTTTAATGAAGGGCTCGATTCCGTATTCCTCGATCTGCTCTTTTCCGTTCAGTCCGAGCAGCTTTTCTACTTCCAGCTCTACCGGCAGTCCGTGTGTATCCCAGCCCGCCTTCCGGGGCACATAATAACCCTTCATCGTGCGGTAACGGGGGATCATATCCTTGATGACACGCGTCAGCACATGTCCGATGTGCGGCTTGCCATTTGCAGTCGGAGGTCCGTCATAAAACGTATAAGTCGGGCCTTCCTTGCGGTTTTCCATACTTTTCCGGAAAATATCATTTTCTTTCCAGAATTTTTCAGTTGCTTTCTCGCGCTCTACGAAATTCATATTCGTATCGACTTTGTTGTACATTTTTATATACTCCTTTCTCATACAAACATCAAGAAAGAATCCTGCTTTGCAGGATTCTCCGCCTGCGGCGGGTCGCTTTAGCGACATCTACATATCCGCCGTAGTGCGATTCTGCACTTCGTTTCGGTCGGCGCTAAGCCATCGTCCCCCGGACGATGAGCGCCCTGCCCGGAGGGCTTTTATTTCATAGGACGCAATTTCCTATGAAATGAAAAAGCCCTTATCCTTCATTGTAGAAGGACAAGGGCTGTCGCGCCATGCTTATACCACCTTATACAAGATACTCCGGTCACCCGTTCATATCCGTTTCCCATAACGCAGGAACCACCGTCAGAACCTAATTGCACCGGCATCGATGCGTTCAGCCTGCTGCTCAGAAGTGATATTCAGCGCCCACGTACTGATACCGGTTCTCACCGCTCCCGGCTCTCTGTGACGTTTCGCGAGGCCTACTGTCTCCGTCATTGCATTTCGCTATCGAAAACTAATATAATCAAGAATCCGCGAAATGTCAAGGGTTTACGCGGATTTTACCCAGCAGTTCAGCCATCACCGCTTAAAGGGTCTGTTCTTCTCCATCCAGCAGATCATTTATAAATTCACCAGAATCATCCCCGTTTTCATCGAAATCCAGCTGTCCGTCGCCATCAATAAGCTGTTCAAACGGCAGCGTCGTGGAATAATTTGAAGTGTCGATGGCACCGATAGAAAACAGAATGATCATAATGACTGTCAGTATAATAGATACTACGGATGTAATGATTCCTGCAATCGCAAAGCCCTTGCTGCCGATTCTGCGGCTCAGATGTATGATCGCAAATATGATTGAAAGAATCGCCAACGGAATATTCAGGCATGTACAAAAAAGTACAAGCGCTAAAATACCGAGTATCATCGACGCGATCCCGAAGCCGTTGCCGGGCTTGGAAGCCTGCTGATACGACGTTCCCTGCCAACTGCCGTTCTGTTGGTAAGTGCTGCCCGTCCCCTGTGTATAAGTGCCCTGCGTCGGGACATCCTTCCACTGGGTATCCTGCTGATAATTTCCCTCTGCATGCTGTTTGTCATCCATAAAAAACTTTCCTCCTGTCTGTCTCATTTTTTTCCTATTATACACTATCCAGCCTGCGATTACAATTCCATAACACCGGAATTGCCGTTCTCTTTGAGCCTCCGCGAGCCGCATTCCTTTAGACAAGTCAGTTGTCTTGTCTCTTGACGCTTTTCCAAAATAAGTCTATACT
>CAVHZH010000002.1:0-52767 GCA_963640395.1 Oscillospiraceae bacterium | reverse complement strand
CAGACTGCTCCAATTGCCCGGCGGTGTCTCGCTTTGTTTTGCCAAGTACCGCTGGTTTTATTTACAAGCTCGCACTCGCCGGACAAACGTCGCATCTGACGGGAGCTGCCGCGCCTGCCGCCAGCAGCCATATGTTACATAGCGTAAAGTGGCATGTGAGCAGCTCCCGATTGCATTCTGGGGTTGTCTGTGCTACAATAAAATCCATATGAGCAAAAATAGAAATAGTAAAAATAATCAAAAACAAACCGAAAAAAAGAAAGCAACCGGCAAGGAACGCAGTAGGAATCACAATATTCCACGCTGGGATAAGCTCGACAATACGGCGCACCTGTTTCCGGTGATCGCGGGGGAGAGCATGACGAACACCTACCGGATCGCTGTGGAGCTGACCGAGGAGGTAGACGGAGCGACGCTGCAGGAGGCACTGAATCTGGTGCTGCCGAAGTTCGATCTGTTCAATGTGCGGATACGCACCGGATTTTTCTGGTATTATTTTGAGGAAAACGGAAAGAAAGCACCGACGGTGCGTGAGGAGCATACCTATCCGTGCCGCTTTATCCAGCAGAACAAAAACAGGGGATATATGTTCCGCGTGAGCTATTATAAGAAGCGGATCAATCTGGAAGTGTTCCATGTGTTGACTGATGGCATGGGCGGCATCAATTTTTTAAAGGAACTGACCTACCAGTATCTGCGACTGGTGCATCCGAAGCTGCGCGAGGAGGTCGGCGATACACTGAGCACGAACACATCGCTCAACCGCGAGGACAGTTTTTTGCGCAACTACAGAAAGAGCGCCAAAAAGGGCTATCAGTCGAAAAAGGCATTCGAGATCAAGGGAGAACGCTTAGATAAGGAAGAATTCGGTGTGATCCACGGCTATGTGAAGATTCCGGCGCTCAAAGAGGTATGCCACAGATACGGCATGAGCATTAACGAGTATCTGGTAGCGACCTTCGTGTGGAGTATTTATAAGGAATGTCTGCATGGGGCGACGGGTGACCGCGCGATCCGTGCGGCAGTACCGGTCAATCTGCGCCCGTTATTTGACTCGGTGACGACGAAAAACTTTTTTGCGATGGTGTCGGCAGAGCTGATGCCTGACCGCGAGAACCTTACCTATGAGGAGGTGCGCGAGCGTGTAAAGCAGAGCCTGCGCGGACAGATCAACAAGGAGCATCTCGAAAAGCTGTTTTCCTATAATGTATCGAACCAGCAAAACCTGTTTGCCAGCGCGGTGCCGCTTTTTCTGAAAAATCTGGCGATCCGCGTGGTTTATACAAGGTCGGCACTCGCCAACACGACGACGATCACTAATATCGGAAACATCCGGCTGGAAAAGGAGTACGAGCCGTATGTACAGATGTTTCACGCATTTCTGGCGATGAGCAAGGGACAACTGCTCAAGGCGACGGTCTGCTCGTATCGCGATACGCTGGCGGTCACGTTCAGCTCGGTGCTGGCAGAGGCGCATATCCAGCGGACATTTTTCAGACAACTGGCTGCGGATGGGCTGGAGGTCGTGATAGAAAGTAATGGGGTGTATGAATGAGTAAGTGCAGACAATGTCAGGTCATCGTGCGGGACAATACGCAGGTCTGCCCATTATGCAATTGCGTATTGGATGCCGATGATCAGGTGGAGGACAAATATCCCGATATATGGGCAAAAAACCATGTGTTAAAGCTGCTGATCCGCATCTATCTGTTCGTGGCGATTGTCACGGAGGGGATACTGGTCGCATTGAATTATATTTATTTTAACGGTCTTTACTGGAGTGTGATCGTCGGTGTGGTACTGGCATATATTTATCTGACGCTCGCCTATACCGTGAGCTACAGCAGCGCCGGATACCGTATGAAGATCATTGTCGGTGTGGCGGGAGCGGTGCTTTTGCTGTTTGTGATCGACCATGTGCTCGGCAATAACGGCTGGTCGATGAACTATGTGCTTCCGGCAGCTCTGATCGCGGTGGACGCCACGGTGCTGTTTCTGATCATATTTAATAGAAAGAACTGGCAGAGCTATATCAGCTTTGAGATCGCGATGATCGGATTTAGCCTGATACCGGTGATCCTCAGTTGGGAGGGCATGATCCGGGCAAGGCGGCTGTCTTATGTGGCGCTTGCCATAGCTGTGTGCATGTTTTTAGGCACGGTGATTATCGGAGGCAGACGGGCGACGACGGAACTCAAACGGAGATTTCACATAAAATAACAGGGGAATTATGACTGAGAGTAAAGTTAGCAGACAGGGAAAACTGATGCGGCAGGCGATCGCGGCACTGACCCGAGAGAACCTGATCGGACAAAAATTTAAAAACGGAGAGATCCGCAAAAAAATCGTAGAACCCGCGAGTCACTGGAAATGTCCGGAATGTTTTACAAATACGATCATTGAGCTGGCGAATTGTCAGGCGGAGCTGCTCGAATTCGAGGAGCCGAACCATGAAAAGGTGATTATGCAGTTGCATGGTGGCGGCTATATCGGCGGAATGAGACATGCCTACCGTTCGTTTGCGGGATTGTATAATGAAGTCGGAAAACGCTACAGCGTGCTGTCGGTGGACTACCGGATCGCGCCGGAGCATGTGTTTCCGGCGGCGCTGATCGATGCGCTCGATGGTTATGAGTGGCTGCTGCACAATGGTTATACGGAGGATCAGATCATCGTAGCCGGTGATTCGGCGGGAGGCGGTCTGGCGCTGGCGTTGTGTTTGGCACTCAAGGAAAATGGCAGAAAGCTGCCGTGCGGCATTATTGCGATGTCACCGTGGACGGATATGACGGCAAGCGGTCCTTCCTATAAAGAAAATTTTGATAAGGATCCGCTGTTTGGCGGCACGGAGGATTCGATGATCAATAACCGCGAGTATGCGGCAGGCGAGGATCTGACAAACCCGCTGCTCTCGCCGTTATTCGGTGATTATAAGGGATTTCCTCCGATGTTGATTCAGGTCGGTTCGTATGAGATGCTGCTGTCGGATTCGGTGCTGCTTGCGCAAAAGGCGAAGGAGGCTGGTGTCAAGGTGCGGCTGAGCATCTATGAGGGCATGTTTCACGTGTTCCAGATGGCACCGCTGACGATGCCGGAGTGCAAGCGCGCATGGGTAGAGATCGGACATTTTATAGAAGAAATATCCGGCGGCAGGGTAGAACCTGCGGCAGACGGTGAGACAGCAGCTGACGGTGAAAAACATGCAGACGGGGATGACTAGCTGCAGGCTCTGCCCGCGGGCGTGCGGCATTGACCGCACACAGGAGGCGCATGGTGTCTGCGGTGAGACAGCGACGCTGCGGCTGGCGCGCGCGGCGCTCCATTTCTGGGAGGAACCGTGTATCAGCGGGAGTGCCGGGAGTGGGGCGGTCTTTTTTGCCGGGTGTCAGCTCCGATGTGTGTATTGCCAGAACCAGCCGATTGCACATGGCTCGGTCGGCAAAGCCGTCACGCTGGAACGGTTAGTGGATATTTTCTTTGAGCTTGGGGAAAAGGGTGCAAATAATATCAATCTGGTGACACCGGATCATTTTATTCCGCAGGTCGCACAGGCGATCCGCATGGCGCGTGCGCGCGGGCTGACGCTGCCGTTTGTCTATAATACGAGCAGCTATGTGACAGTGGAGGCGCTGCGGCTGCTGGACGGTCTGATCGACATTTATCTGCCGGATCTGAAATATCTGGATGCTGCACATGCGTCAGATTATTCGGGCGCGGCGGACTATCCGCAGGTCGCAAAGGCGGCATTGCAGGAGATGTACCGACAGGTGGGAACGCCGGTATTTGCGGATGCGGCAGGGGATGAGGAGCCACTGCTGCGCCGAGGGATGATCGTGCGCCATCTGCTTTTGCCGGGGGCGCTGGAGGATGCGAAACGCATTGTGGCATATCTTTATGAGACGTATGCGGACGATGTATATATGAGCCTGATGAGCCAGTATACACCCACGCTGGCAGTTGCCGGACATCCGCTGCTGCACCGGAGGGTGCGCAGAAAGGACTACGAGGCACTGGTGGATGAGGCGATCCGGCTCGGCGTGGAGCATGCCTATATTCAGGAGGGCACTGCGGCGGACGAGAGCTTTATACCGGCATTTGATTATGAAGGTGTATGATAACTGTTCAGGACCGCCTGAAGCACTCACTGCTGAGGGTGTATGAACATGATTCAGGGGTGCAAAATCCCATCGGCGCAGCCGGTTCTCATGGAATTTGCATTTGTAACTGTGAGGGTACTGAACAGTTACGGTGTATGAGAAAATGTGGATATATGGAGGCAGATCGGGAGGATCTGATCGGTTATGGGTGTGAGATGGGGAAAGGATATGGAGGAAAACAGATATGTCAAATTATGATGAAAATGAATTTAAGGAAATCGTGGACGCTCCGGGCACATCCGATCATGACCGCGCGGATGGGCATACAGATACAAAAAACGGAGAGACTGAAAAGAGCGGACAGCATTGCTATATCTGCGGCAGATCCGAAGCTGCGGCAGGTCCGCTGATCCGCATGCCGGGTGACATCTGTATCTGCCGGGACTGTATGCAAAAGACGTTTGATACGATGAACCATGCGGGATTTCCGCTGGGCGATATGGGCTTTGGGCTGGGTGCTGCGGCGAATACGGATCAGGACTCGGATGATAAACCAAACTCCGGGATGCAGGGAATCAGCATGATCAACCTGTCAGATCTTGCAGGCATGATGCCCGGTATGCACCGCGCGAAAAAGAAAAAACCGAAAAAGGAAAAACAGGTACAGCCGGTGCTCGATATCCATTCGATTCCGGCTCCGCATAAAATTAAGGAGACGCTCGATGCGTATGTGGTCGGACAGGAACATGCGAAAAAGGTCATGTCGGTCGCTGTCTACAATCACTACAAGCGCATTTTTTCCGATGATGAGGCGGCGGGCAATCCGGATGGTGTTGAGATAGAGAAGTCCAACATGCTCATGGTCGGACCGACCGGCTGCGGAAAGACCTATCTTGTCAAGACGCTGGCGCGGCTGCTCGACGTGCCGCTCGCGATCACGGATGCGACATCACTGACAGAGGCCGGATATATCGGCGATGATATCGAGAGCGTTGTGAGCAAGCTGCTTGCCGCTGCGGATGATGATGTAGACCGCGCTGAGCACGGCATTATATTTATCGATGAGATCGACAAGATCGCCAAAAAGAAAAACGCGCATCAGCGCGATGTGAGCGGCGAGAGCGTCCAGCAGGGTATGCTGAAGCTGCTCGAGGGCGCAGAGGTCGAGGTGCCGGTCGGGGCATCCAGCAAAAATGCGATGGTTCCGATGGAGCTGGTCAACACGAAAAATATCCTGTTTATCTGCGGCGGTGCGTTCCCGGAGCTGGAGGATATTATCAAGGAACGCCTGAATAAAAATTCTTCGATCGGTTTTCAGGCAGATCTCAAGGATAAGTATGACAACGAGGAGAACCTGCTGCGGTATGTGACGGTCGAGGATGTGCGCAAATTCGGCATGATACCGGAGTTTATCGGTCGTCTGCCGATCCTGTTCTCACTCGATGCCTTGAGTGAGGATATGCTCGTGCGGATACTGACTGAGCCGCGCAACGCGATCATCAAACAGTACCAGAAGCTTCTTTCGTATGATGAGGTCGATCTGGAGTTTGAGCCGGAGGCACTTTATGCGATTGCAAAACGTGCAGAGAAAAAAAAGGTCGGTGCGCGTGCGCTCCGTGCGGTCATCGAGGAATTTATGCTGGATATTATGTATGAGATTCCGAAGGACGACAATATCGGTCGGGTTATCATCACAAAGGATTATATCGAAAATCACGGGGCGCCAAAGATCATCATGCGCTCCGTGCCGCAGTTGACCTCTACGCAGGCGTAGCCCGGAGAGGAATAGAGAAAATTCATATCAGGCATTTACAGGCAGCCGTTCCGTCACAAGGGGGCGGCTGTTTTCATACATTATAAATAATGAAACTTGTCGGGGGCGACAGTAGATGGATGAACAAACCTGTAAAAAAGCAGTCTATTCCAATGACTGGTACGATCTGATGCTGCGCAATGAGGATGTGACACCGCAGCAGGAGCTGACGGACTGTACGATCAATATCGATGGTGCTTACCGGATATGGTATTTTGAGCGCGGACTGTTCCCTGAGCTCAATTATACGACCTATACTTATAGTGCGGTGCCGAAGTGTTTTACGCCTTTATCGGAGCAGGCGCTGGATGTGAGCGGGATTTTGCGCATCCGCCAGCAGCCGAATCTGGCATTGACCGGGGAACAGGTCATGATCGGGATCATAGACAGTGGCATTGATTATACCGACCGCGCGTTCCGCTATGGGGACGGCAGCAGCCGGATCGTTGCGCTGTGGGATCAGACGGAAGAAAACGGGACACCGCCGGCTGATTATTATTACGGGCAGGAGTATACACAGGAGACGATCAACCGCGCGTTGGCGAGTGATGAACCATACCTGATCGTGCCGGAAAATGACCCGGTCGGACATGGTACAGCGATTGCGGCAGTCGCAGCCGGTTCGGAGAATCCGGTGACTGGATTTTCCGGGGCTGCGCCGCTTGCGGATCTGGCGGTCGTCAAGCTCAAGGAGGCAAAGACGTATCTTAGGAAATTTTATTTTATACCGGATGGTGTTCCGGCTTATCAGGAAAATGATCTGATGCTGGCGGTTGATTATCTGAACCGGCTGGCATCGGTGCGCGGGCAGGCGCTCGTCATACTGGTAGCGCTCGGCACGAACAACGGTGCGCACGGCGGGGAAACGTATCTGGCGAGCTTTCTGGATGATATCGGGCAGCGCAGGCGTCGTGTGATCGTCACTGCGGCGGGAAACGAGGCGAATGCGAGACATCATTATTACGGTGGGATTACAGACCGGGAGTCGTATGCGACGGTGGAGATCAATGTGGAGCGGGCGATGGACGGATTTTTTGCGGAGATGTGGTCGAGAGAGCCGGATCTGTATGAGATCGCGGTGGTGTCCCCGGCTGGGGAGCGGCTTTCACGCGTTGTTTCGGAGCGGCAGGGGCGGCGGGAGTATACGTTTATCCTTGAGGGGACGACGCTCACGGTCGATTATCGGATTGTAGGCACGCGCATGGCAAACCAGATGATTTTTCTGCGGTTTGAACGTCCGTCTAAGGGCGTGTGGAAAATTCTTGTCTACCCGAAAAATTATGTGTATGGTACGTTTCATATGTGGCTGCCGATCAGTGCATTTCTGGAGTCGCCGGTTTATTTTCTGTCGTCCAATCCGGATGTGACGCTGACAGTGCCGGGCACGGCGAGTACACCGATGGCGGTTGCGGGCTACGATGGAAGCAGCGGGGCGCTGTATCTGGATTCGGGCAGGGGCTATACGACAGACGGGTCGATCAAACCGGATTTTGCAGCTCCCGCAGTGAATGTCGAGGGACCGGAGGGGATCGGGCATACGGGAACCTCCTATGCGGCGGCGGTCACTGCCGGGGCAGCAGCGATGTTCCTGGAGTGGGCGGTCGTGCGTGGCAACCTGCCGGCGGCAAACACCGCAGATGTCAAGAGTGAGTTTATCCGTGGCGCTGTCCAGACACCGGGGATGCTCTATCCGAACCGGGAGTGGGGCTATGGGAAGCTGAATCTCACGCGGACATTTCTAAATCTCGCCGGGCTGTCGTGAGGCTGCGCTGGCTTTTTGGCGGAAAATCTGCTACACTTATAATTACTTATAGGTGTTTGTGATGTTGGCTGGCGGCAGTCACAGCAATATCCCGCTCAGACTGCTCCAATTGCCCGGCGGTGTCTCGCTTTGTTTTGCCAAGTACCGCTGGCTTTGTTTGCAAGCTCGCACTTCGCCGGACAAACGTCGCATCTGCCGGGAACTGCTGCACCCGCCGCCAATAGCCATATGTTACGCAACGCGAACACATTCATAACGGATGGATACCTGTGTTTATAATGTGGATAGGGAATGCGTGTTCACATGTATCCGACAGGCACTTTGGAGCGGCTGGTACTTAGCGAACGTGTTCTGGTCGCGTCTAAATATTATTTGTGAAGAAAGGATTTACGGCATATGGCAAAACATACACTGCGCTCCGCAGGCGCGATCCTCGCAATCGCCTGCGGCGATGGAATCATCAAAAAATATGCGGAAAAGAAGCTGGCGGGAAAGCCGCCGAAACGCATCTGCGGTGGGAAAATCATATTGAACCTGCTGCACAACGACGGTGCGGCGCTCGGCGTGCTGCGCAAAGACCCGACGCTGCTGCTGGCATTAAACAGTGCGATGATCGGTGCGGCAGCCGGGGAGCTGCTCACATCCCCGCGAAAAGACCGACCGGCATTCCGGCTCGGAATGACGCTGGCGCTCGGCGGCGGGCTGTCCAATCTGACCGACCGCATCCGGCGCGGCTATGTGACCGATTATTTTTCGCTGGATCTTGGGGAGCGTTTTGCAAAACTCAAAAAGATCGTATTCAACCTGTCCGACCTTTGCGTGCTGGGCGGATGCATCCTCTGGTGCATTCAGCATATGTCAAAGTCCAGACCGTGACTGGTCAGAAAGCGTGCCGCAAACGTATCCCATGCGGCATCAAATGAGTGGTCGGTCGTAAAGGTGCGGTAAGATACACCGGTGGTCAGCAACATCTGTCCATCGCGGAATGTCAGGTTGAGAAAAATACAGCTGATGTCATCGGGGGAAAACCCGGTGCCGGAGGAGCGGATCGTTTTTTCGGCGTTTGAGGGAGAGAGCAGAAAGACAAATTTGAAGTACAGCGGTGTATGTTTTCCGCGGATCAGCTCAAAAAGGATCGGGCGCAGATGGGAAAAGGGCAGATATGCGCTGCCGGCTTCTGTCAGCTCTGTGAGCTCGTCCGTATCATAAAAATCACGGTTGATATGACCGTCGATCTGATAGGAGACAGCGCCGTGGATGGTCGCCTCCGCGAACAGAAAATGGTCGAACAGGTCGCTTTTTAACAACAGGTTCATGAAATGCTTCTGGTCTTTCATGTAAAATGCTTTCATAGATCATACCTCAAATTATGTTTGTATAACTATTGTAGCACACAACCGCATGGAGGTGTTAGTGTGAAAATAAATAAACCAGTCATACGTGTTTGTATCGCACTCCTGCTGTGTGCGTGTCTTGTCGCCGGCTGTGCGGGCACAGATCTATTAGATGCGCTTGGCTATTACAATACACAGGAAATATCCGCAGGGCGTTCGGATGACCGCTATGTCTACCAGACATTGTCAGAGCAGAGCAGACATACCTATGATCAGATGCTGGAAGCAATCATGAATATGCAGGGCAGCGTGCGGCTGTCTACGCAGGATCAGGAGGAAGTGCAGAGCTGTTATGAGGCGATTTGTGCCGATTACGGGGAGATTTTCTGGGTGGGGAGCTGTGCGACCAGAGTCGTTTCGCTGTTCGGCTTTCCGCTGACGATGTATTTTGATGTAGATTATACACTGACACCGCAGCAGGTGGAGGAATATCAGGCGCAGATGCAGCCAAAGATCAATGAATATCTGGAGCTGTTGAACGCCTGCGGGAGCGATTATGAAAAGACAGAGCTTCTATATAAAAAGCTGATCGATGAGGTCGGCTATGATGCCAGGGCAGAAAACAACCAGAATATTCTCAGCGTATTTCTCGGCAAAAGTACAGTGTGTCAGGGCTATGCCTGCGCCGCGCAGTATCTGCTGCAGCAGGCTGGGCTTCAGTGTGCGGTCGTGACCGGAACCGCACACGGCGAGGCACACGCATGGAACCTCGTGCGTCTGGACGGGGACTATTATTATCTGGATGTGACTTGGGGCAATACCAGCTACCGCGAGGCAGAAAAACTCGGGGACGAGGCATTTGACGGTGTGAATTTTGCCTATCTGAATCTGACTACAGAGGAGCTTTTGCGGACACACGAGCCGCAGGTGGCGTTTGAGCTGCCGGTGTGTGTGAGCACGGCAGACAGCTATTTTGTCAGACATGATCTCTATTTTGACCATTGGGATGTAGATGCGGTCGGCGAGCGGATTGCGCAGGCCTATGATGATGGTGCGCACAGCATTTCGCTGAAATTCTCGGACAGGGCAGGGCTGGATGCGGCTTGCGGGTATCTGATCGACGAACGGCATTTCCGGGATTATTGTACGGGTATCGACACGATCTGCTACATGGCAGATACGGATCTTTTTATTCTGAATGTAACAGTTCAGCCCGCGCCATTCGAGGAGGCGTCTGACGGCGTTTTCCCACTGCTGCGCAGTTAACTTTGCTCATCATCGGGCGCTCACCTCATCACCCACAATATATGCTCATTCATGCAAGCATAATTCGCACATTTTTGTGGGTGATTGCTGAACTGTTAAAAATATAAAAAACCTCTTTTCAAATGTTAGGATTTGTGCTATTGTAATGTAGTAATGAAAACCACATCACATAATTATTTAAAAAGTATAATGTAATTTTTGAAAATGCATATAATAATACACAAAGCAGGGTGAAAACAGGAGGCGTAGTATGAGCTATAAGATTCTGATCGACAGTTGCGGAGAACTGACAGACAATTTGAAAGAGGATACACATTTTGAAAATATAGCACTGGCACTGGATGTGGACGATTATCATATCATGGATGATGAGACGTTTAATCAGGCAGAGTTTTTGCAGAAGGTGAAGGAGAGTCCGAACTGTCCGAAGTCCTCCTGTCCCGCGCCTGCACGCTATATCGATGCGTTCGGGGATGGGACGGAGCATGTATACATGGTGACACTGTCCTCTCAGTTGTCCGGCTCGTACAATAGTGCGATGCTGGCGAAGGATCTGTACGAGGAGAAAATGGCAGAGGGCGAAGTGCCAGCAGGCACGCAGATCCATGTTTTTGATTCGCGGTCGGCATCGATCGGAGAGACATTGATCGGTATGAAGATTCAGGAGTATGAGGATGCCGGATGCACTTTTGAACAGGTCGTTCAGCGGGTCGAGAAATATATCGATGGCATGAACACGTTTTTTGTGCTGGAGACACTGGAGACGCTGCGCAAAAACGGCAGACTTAGCAACCTGAAAGCGATGTTAGCGACTGCGCTCAACATCAAGCCGGTGATGGGCTCGACCGAGATCGGGGCGATCCAGCAGCTTGGACAGGCGCGCGGGATGAACAAGGCGCTGGAATCAATGGTCACAAAAATGCTCAGCGTCACAAAAAACTGCGAGGAAAAGGTGCTTGCGATCGCACATTGCAACTGCCCGGAGCGTGCAAAGCGTGTGAAGGAGAAGGTTGAGCAGCTTGCGCATTTTAAAAAGATCATTGTCGTAAATACCGCCGGTGTCAGCTCGATGTATGCGAATGACGGCGGCGTGATACTGGCGGTATAGAAGTAACAGTTCAGTCATCACCTCCAAAAATGTGTGAATCATGCTTGCATGAATGAGCACATTTTGGAGGTGATGACTGAACTATTAGTAAATCAACGGAAAAGCAAGGTATCCTGCCTTGCTTTTTTTGTACATAGAATCTATAATGTTGGTATTGTTGAAAGAAGGTGTATGTTTTTTGAGTGAAACAAAAATGCAGATCGAGCGTTTTGAGAGCGATCCGATGGTCGGACTGACCGATGGACAGGTGCAGCAGCGGCAGAAGCAGGGGCTGACGAACCAGAGTGTGGAGTCCGCGACCAAAACGACAAAGGACATTGTAAAAGAAAATGTTTTTACCTATTTTAATGCGATTTTTCTCGTGCTTGCGATCTTGCTGATCATGGTTGGTTCCTTCCGTGACCTGACATTTTTGATCGTCATCACGGCAAATGCAGTGATCGGTATTGTACAGGAGCTGCGCGCGAAAAAGGTATTGGACGACCTGACGCTGGTTGGAAAGACAAAGGTACAGACCATGCGTGACGGCGTGCGTGTGGAGCTTGACAGTGAGCAGCTCGTGCTGGACGATATGGTCATCCTTGCGGCTGGCTGCCAGATTCCGGCGGATGCGGTCGTGATGCGCGGAAGCGTGTCGGTCAATGAGTCGCTGCTGACCGGAGAATCTGATGAGATTGTCAAACAGAACGGTGATGAGCTGCTCTCTGGCAGCTTTATCGTGTCCGGTACGTGTATCGCCAGATTGGAGCACGTTGGGGCGGATTCTTATATTTCCAGACTGACCCTGCAGGCGACCAAGAGCAAGGAGGGCGAGCAGTCCGAGATGATCCGTGCACTTGACCGGCTCGTAAAGGTCGTAGGTGTGCTCATTATCCCGATCGGACTGACGCTGTTTATCCAGCAGTATGTGATCAGAGGCAACGAGCTGAGGAACAGTGTGACCAGCATGGTCGCATCGGTGATCGGTATGATCCCGGAGGGACTGTATCTGATGGCGACCGTGGCGATGGCGGTCAGCGCGGCGCGGCTGGCGAGCAGGCAGGTATTGATCCACAATATGAAATGTATCGAGACCTTAGCGCGCGTGGATGTGTTATGCGTGGACAAGACCGGAACGATCACGGAGCCGCGCATGTGTGTGCAGGAGGTCAAGCCGCTGATGGATGCATATGAGGAGCACAGTGCAGACGAGTGGCTGGCGGCATTTGTGCGTGCACAGGCGGCAGATAATATAACGATGGAGGCGCTGCAGGAGTATTACCACAAGGAGCAGGTATTACTGCGACCGCAGGCGGTACAGGGCTTTTCTTCCAAAACAAAATATTCGGGTGTGCAGTTTGCGGGAAGCACCTTTGTGCTCGGTGCGCCGGAATTTGTACTGCGGGACGATTATGCCGAGCAGGAGGCGGCGATCAGCGAATATGCGGCGCAGGGCTGTCGCGTGCTTGTCTTTGCGGCGTATGACGGCGAGCTTGACGGCGGTGCGCTGACCGGAAAGGCGACTTCACTTGCCTATGTGATGCTCGCGAATCCGATCCGTGAGGGTGCAAAGGAGACGTTTGCGTATTTTGCCAGACAGGGCGTACAGGTGCGCGTGATCTCCGGGGACAACCCGGTGACGGTAGCGGAGGTCGCGGCGCAGTCGGGTATTGCCAATGCCGGTCGCTATATTGATGCGTCCACACTGCGGACTCCGGCAGATCTGGCGAACGCAGCGACGAAATATGTCGTTTTCGGCAGGGTGACACCGGATCAGAAGCGCGCGCTCGTGCGTGCGATGAAGGCAAAAGGAGAGACAGTTGCGATGACCGGAGACGGTGTCAACGATGTGCTCGCGCTCAAGGATGCGGATTGCAGCATTGCGATGGCATCCGGCAGCGAGGCGGCTTCGCAGGTCGCACAGCTTGTGCTGATGGATTCCGATTTTTCAAAAATGCCTGCGGTCGTGGCTGAGGGGCGCAGGGTGGTCAACAACATCGAGCGCACGGCAGCACTGTTTCTCGTAAAAAATATATTTTCCATGCTCTTATCGCTGTTTTCGGTGTGCATGGTGTTGGAGTATCCGTTAGAACCGGCACAGATCTCGCTGATCAGTATGTTTACGATCGGTATTCCGGGCTTTATCATGTCGTTAGAGCCGAATAAGGAGCGGATACAGGGGCACTTTTTATCCAAAGTCATACGGAAGGCACTGCCTGCGGGACTGACGGATTTTCTCGTCGTCAGCGCGATGGTCATTTTCTGCAAGGAGTTTGCGGTTAATGCGGAAGATGTCTCAACGGCATGTACGATCATCGTTGCGATCGTCGGCTTTATGATTTTATACAGGATCGCTTCGCCGATGAACCGGCTGCACTGGATCATGCTCATCGGCGTGATTGTCGGATGGCTGTTCTGTGTCATGGAGATCAGCCACTTATTTGCAATTAACAGTATTTCCAAGCAGTGTGCGATGCTACTCATCGTGTTTGCAATGCTCACCGAGCCGTTACTGCGCTATCTGAGCCTGCTTGTGGAAAAAACAACCCGGCTGTTTGGCAGGCTGCGCAAACGCTATGCAAGGGAGGCACGTGAATGAGCGCGGTGTCAGAAAAAAGTGCACTTCGCAAAAAAATGAAAGAGAAGCGTGCGGCGATCACGCCGGATGCGTATGCCGCGCGGTCACATATGATCTGTGAGCTGCTCTGGCAGATGCCCATTGTGCGGGAGGCGCGCCGGATCTGCTGTTATGCGCCGCTGCCGCAGGAGGCAGATCTGTGGGGGTTGACCGAACGCTTTTTTGCAATGGGTGACCGGCAGATCGCATTTCCGCGCGTGTATGCGCAGGATGCGGGCAGCCGGATGGATTTTTATGAGGTGGGGAGCAGACAGGAGCTCTGCGAGGGCGCGTTTCACGTATTGGAACCGGTAGATGACGGGCGCGAGCCGGTAGACTGGGAGGATGCGCTGGTGCTTGTGCCGGGTGTGGCGTTTGCGGTTGACGGTTCACGCTGCGGATACGGCAAAGGATATTACGACCGTTATTTCTCGGAGCATCCGGGTCTGGTGCGTATCGGCATCGCATTTGATGTCCAGTTGACGGATGAGCTGCCGCCGCTTTGTGAACCGGCGGATGTCCGTATGGACTATGTGCAGACGGAATACCGAAGCTACGCGGCATGTGACACGATGGACTATGAGACGATGGTCGCACAGATCAGCGGCAGCAGGCGCTTTGGAAAAGCGCCGGGTGTCGTATGCAGTGCGGCAGTCTGTGAGCTGCTCGGGCAGCCGCAGGAGGAGCTGCGCTTTGTGCACATTGCGGGCACAAACGGAAAAGGCTCGGTCGCTGCATTTTTGACGGAAATCTGTGTGCAGGCAGGGCTTCGCGTGGGCTGTTTTACTTCGCCGCATCTGGAGCATTTTACCGAACGGATACAGATCGGGCACACACAGATCGCACCGGAGGAGGTGCTGCGTCTCGGGCGTGTCATCTGGCGGGCGGGGCACAGGCTGCGCGTGTCAAAGGGTCTGAGCCTGACGATGTTTGACTATTGTCTGGCAATCGCCTTGCTTTATTACAGGCAGGAGGGCGTGGATCTCGTTGTGATGGAAACCGGACTGGGCGGCAGGCTCGATGCAACGAACATCATACCCGCGCCGCTCGTGTCCGTTATCACAGAGATCGGGCTGGAGCATACGGAGTATCTCGGCACGACGGTTGCACAGATCGCATCGGAAAAAGCGGGCATTTTAAAGGCTGGTACACAGGCAGTCCTGATGGATCAGCCGCAGGAGGCGCTCGATGTGCTGACAGCGCGCTGCGAAAAACCAGGTGTGCCGGTGCATATCAGCGGGACGGTTGACGCGGACGGACATTACCGCGGCAAAAGCTATGAGATCGGAATGCTCGGCGCTTACCAGCACCGGAATGCGGCGGCAGCGATCGAGGCGGCGGAGCTGCTGGCACAGACCTTTGCACAGATCACGCCGCAGGCAGTCTGGAATGGTATAAAAAACGCAAGGTGGCATGGCCGCATGGAGCTCGTCGCAGAGCAGCCGCGGGTCATTCTGGATGGTGCACACAATGTGCATGGCGTACATGCGCTGGTGGAGAGCCTGCGCACATGGAAGCCGCAGAACTATACATTTTTTATGGGCGTGATGGCGGAGAAGGATTATGAGACGATGATCGATCTGATCCTGCCGTTTGCAGACCATATCTATACGCTCACGCCGGACAGCAGCCGTGCGTTATCCGCAGATGCGCTCTGTGCGATGATCCGCGGAAAGGGCGGACGGGCGGATGTCTGCCTGGATGAGCAGCATCTGATCCGGCTGATCCGTGCGATGGATGCGGATGAGACATGCATTGTATTTGGCTCGCTGTATCTGATCGGGGCTGTCAGAAAATTGCTTTTGGAAGAAAATTCCCATACCGGGGTGCAGGAGTAACATGGAGGAGAATAGAAAATGAGAATAACAGTGAAGGTAGGCACATCTACGTTGGCATATCCGACCGGACGGCTCAATATCCGCCGCGTCGAGAAGCTGGTAAAGGTGCTCAGCGACCTGAAAAACGCAGGTCATGAGATCGTATTTGTATCGTCGGGAGCGATCGCGATGGGCGTTGGCAAGATGCAGCTTCGCGAGCGTCCGAGTGATACGGCGACCAAGCAGGCAGCAGCAGCGGTCGGACAATGTGAGCTGATGTATACCTATGACCGGATGTTTGCGGAGTATAATCATGTGGCAGCACAGATTCTGCTGACCCGCGCCGATTTTGACCATGACGACCGCCGGATGAATCTGGAAAATACGTTGTTCCGGCTGCTGGAGCTGGATGCCATACCGGTCATCAATGAGAATGATACGATCGCGACGGATGAGTTCTCAGTCGGTGACAATGACACGCTGGCGGCGATCGTGGCATGCTGTATCAAATCAGACCTGCTCGTTTTATTATCGGATATTGACGGATTGTATACGGAGGATCCGCATAAAAATAAAAGTGCACGCTTTATTTCACGCGTGGAGGCGATCACGCCGGAGATCAAGGCGCTCGCCGGCGGCAGCGGCAGCACGCTCGGAACAGGCGGCATGGCGACCAAGCTGCATGCGGCACAGCTCGCAACGCAGGCAGGCTTTGACATGGTCATCACCAACGGCGCAAGACCGGAGGTATTGTATGATATCGTAGAGGGCAAACCGGTCGGAACGAGATTTATCGGGGAGGGAAATTTATGACAACACAACAGATTTTAGAGTCTGCGCGCGGTGTCAAGGCACAGATCGCACAGGCAGACAGTGAACAGAAAAATGCGGCGCTGCGCGCGATGGCGGACTGTCTGATCGCGGAAACGGATGCGATCCTCACCGCTAATGAAGCAGACATGCTTGCGGCAAAGGGACAGATCTCGGAGGTGATGTTAGACCGCCTGCGTCTGACAAAGGAGCGTATCGAGGCGATGGCTGAGGGCATCCGCCAGGTGGCAGAGCTGCCCGATCCGGTCGGAAAGGTGCGTTACAGCCACAGCCGCCCGAACGGGCTGAAAATCGAGCGTGTCGGCTGCCCGCTCGGTGTGGTGGCGATCATTTATGAGAGCAGACCGAATGTGACGAGCGACGCGGCGGCGCTGGCGGTCAAGAGTGGCAATGCCTGCATCCTGCGCTGTGGAAAAGAGGCTTGGCGCAGCAGTGCGGCGATCGTACATGCACTCAAGCAGGGACTTGCAGCGGAAAAACTGCCGATGGAGACCATCAATCTGATCGAGGATACGACACATGCCAGCGCGAACGAGCTGATGGAGGCGGTCGGATACGTTGACCTGCTCATTCCGCGCGGTGGCGCAGGACTGATCCGCGCGTGCGTGGAGCGTGCAAAGGTACCGTGTATCCAGACCGGGACAGGCATCTGCCATATCTATGTGGACAGCTCCGCGGATCTGGCACAGGCGTTGGATATCGTAGAAAATGCCAAGACGAGCAGACCGAGCGTATGCAATGCGATGGAGGTCTGTCTGGTGGCAGAGGATGTGGCAGAGCGTTTCCTGCCGGAACTCAAAAAGCGTCTGGTGGATGAGCGCAGCGCAGCGGGAAAGCAGCCGGTAGAGCTGCGGCTGGATGCGCGTGCGGCGCAGATCATCGATGGAACTCCCGCCGGGGCGGATGATTTTGATACGGAGTTTCTGGACTATATTCTCGCTGTGAAGGTCGTAGCGGGTGTTGATGAAGCGATCGCTCATATCGCGGCACATTCGACCGGACACAGCGAATCGATTCTGACACAGGATGAGGAGCATGCCGACCGGTTTGTCAGAGCCGTGGATTCTGCGGCTGTCTATGTCAACGCATCGACCCGTTTTACCGATGGCGGTGAATTCGGGCTGGGCTGTGAGATGGGTATCTCGACACAGAAGCTGCATGCGCGCGGCCCGATGGGACTTGATGAGCTGTGCAGCTATAAATATGTGATTCATGGAAACGGCCAGATCCGCTAAGGAGGTATGCTGAATGGAAGATATGCATCTGCATAATCACGGCAGGCGCAGTGTGCTGTGCTTGCTGCTGATGCTCATCCTGTTTGTCAGCCCGCTCTGCCAGACACCGGAGTTGACATATGCAGCGGAAAAAACGCCGGTTGAGCAGTACGGGCAGTTGTCGGTAAAAAACGGGAAGCTGACCGGTCAGAACGGAAAAGCGGTTCAGCTAAAGGGTGTCAGCTCGCATGGGCTGGCATGGTATCCGCAGTATATGAATGAGAAGGCGCTGCGCACGATGCGGGATCAGTGGGGTGTGCAGATCGTCCGTCTGGCGATGTATACGGCGGAATACAACGGCTATTGCACCTCGGATGATGCAAACCGCAAAAAGCTCAGACAACAGATCTATGATACGGTCGATGCCGCAGGGCGGCTCGGCATGTACGTGATCGTTGACTGGCACATTTTAGGTGACGGAAATCCAAAGACCTATCAGGTGCAGGCAAGGAAATTTTTCCGGATAATGGCAAAGCGTTATGCAGATGCAGACCATGTCCTTTACGAGATCTGCAATGAGCCGAACGGCAGCACGACATGGGCGCAGATCAAGTCGTACGCAAAACCGGTGATCAAGACGATCCGCAAATACGACAAGAACGGCATTATTATTGTAGGGACACCTACGTGGAGTCAGGATATCGATCAGGCGGCAGCAGCTCCGCTCAAGGGCTATGACAATCTGATGTATGCGCTGCACTTTTACGCGGATACACACCGGGACTGGCTGCGCGACAGGCTGGAGCAGGCGGTGAAGGCAGGCTTGCCCGTCTTTGTGAGCGAGTATGGCATCTGTGATGCATCCGGGGCGGGTGCAGTCAACCGCACAGAGGCGAACAAATGGATGAAGCTGCTCGACAAATATAAGGTCAGCAGTTGTGTGTGGAGCCTCACGAATAAGGCAGAGACTTCCTCACTGCTCAAACCGGGCTGCACCAAAACCGCCGGCTGGAAATCATCGGATCTGTCCGATGCCGGGAGATGGTTCGTAAAGATGATGAAGAAGCACAAGTGAATAAAGATGGAAGAAAGCAGCCCTGCCAGATCACTCTGACGGGGCTGCTTTTTGCAATGCCTGTTCGATCGCGTTCATCAGGACGGCTGAGGTATACTGGTTTTCGGATTCGTAGGCAATGCCCTCCAGCGACTGCTGTTCCACGATCTGATCGCGCAGGCGTTCGATGGTTGGCTCCATCAGCGGATACATGACGGCGACGCTGTCCGCCAGCTCAACGAGTGAGATATCCTTGATATGTTTTTTGTCTACGATAACCTGTACATCCACACTGCGGTTATTAAAATCAATGGATGAGGTATAGACACCCGGTATGTAAGCAGCAGAGGCTGTCTCTGCCAGTTCTTTTTTGTCACCGCCAAACATGGTGACGAGCAGAATGATGAGAATGATGCCTAAGACAGCAAAGATCGCCGTATAGACCAGCTCCTTCATATGAAGCACCAGAATTTTCGTTTGTCTACTCATCGGATCGCACCTCCCTCACGTGTTTGGTACAGTATATGAGCAAATTTTATAAAATATTAAAAAAAATAAAAAATATGCTTGACTTTTGGATAGGCATGAGGTATAGTAATACCTGTGCTAAGGAACAGCACACAAAAACAACACAATATATCAGATGTGCGATAGTGGCGTAGTTGGTAACGCGCGACCTTGCCAAGGTCGAGACCGCGGGTTCGAGCCCCGTCTATCGCTCTCAGAAGAATCCTCGGGAACGCTTTACAGAAGCGGGTTCGGGGGTTTTTTATGTAATAGGAAATTCATCGGAATTTCCTATTACACAAAAAGCCCTCCGGGCAGGGCGCTCATCGTCCTCGGGGGAATATGCCTGGCAGGGATGCGTATGCTTAACGGAACGTATAGCATACCTGCGTGCCATTGCTCAGGAAGCACCAGCCGTAGCCAGTCCGTACCTGACAGGAATACACCTCAACGGTAGCAGGAACCTGTCCGGTTGTATCTACACTGTCCGACAGCAGAGTCGTGTCATCAAAACGGAACGGAATGCCGTTATCGCAGCGGAACGAGTAGGTCGTCCGTTGATCTTTCTCCTCGGTCTTAAACGATGCGGCATCGATGGAAAAGCTGGCAGCCAGCGTCCGGGTCAGGACATCTGTACCGTGGGATGCGGTGATGAAATACAAACCTCCGGCGAGCAGATAGCTGGCCACAGCCACGCAGACAATCGGGGCAAGGCGGGGCTTATTTTTTTTTCGCATTCGCCGCAGCAGGATCAGATTGATGACCAGCGCCGCGAGCGCAATGATTAAAAACCAGAAAAAAATTTGCATGGGATCAGTAGACTCCTCAGTAATTATTTTCACAGGGACTGGCAGTGGCAGTTGCCCTGCCAGCCACATATATCATAGCGGATAGCTTCGACTGCTGTCAATAAATCTTTTCGGAGTTTCTCGGCTTGTAGGTGCAGAATTTTTTAGTTATAATAGGAAGAAAACATGTGATCACTATTGAGAATCAATAAAAGTCAGGAAGGGTTAGAAAAATGCAGCATCAGTTGACAAAGCAGGATATTCAGAAGATGGAGGAGGAGATCGAGTACCGCAAGCTCGTTGTGCGCAAGGAGGCGCTGGAGGATGTCAAGACCGCGCGTGCGCACGGGGATCTCAGCGAGAATTTTGAGTATAAAGCCGCAAAGCAGTATAAAAACCAGAACGAGAGCCGTATCCGTTATCTGGAGCGCATGATCAAGGGCGCACATATCATTGATGATTCATCGGCAGAGGATGAAGTCGGTCTGCACAATACGGTCACGGTATACATTGAGGAGGATGATGCGGAGGAGACCTACCGCATCGTCACAACGGCACGCGGCAATTCGCTCAAGGGAATGATCAGTATTGAATCGCCGCTTGGGAAGGCATTGTTGGGGCATAAGGTCGGCGACCGGGTGCTGATTACAGTCAACGCTGATTATAGTTACTATGTCGAAATCCGCAAGATCGAGAATACGCCGGAGGATGAGAGCGAGGTATTGCGGAAGTTCTGATGCGACGATATTACAATGTGTTGGCTGGCTGCAATCATGGTGGTAGCCCGATCAGTCTGCTCTAAGAAAATGCTGATTTAATCAGCATTTCCTTAGCAGCCTCCGGCGGATCGCACGGATTTTCGTAGCTGCTATCAAACAGAGCCTCCTCAATCTCGAGCAGCCGGTTATACTTTGTGACGCGTTCACTGCGGCAGGGAGCGCCTGTTTTGATCTGACCGCTGCCGGTGGCGACAGCCAGATCCGCGATGAATGTGTCCTCGGTTTCGCCGCTGCGGTGGGAGATAATCGTCCGGTAGCCATGCCTGTGCGCAAGCTCAATCGCATCCAGCGCCTCGGTGAGTGTGCCGATCTGGTTATATTTGATAAGGACGGCATTGCCTGCGTGCAGACGGATTCCTTTGGCGATGCGCGCCGGATTGGTGACAAACAGGTCATCACCGACGAGCTGGACGCGGCTGCCGAGCTGCTGCGTGAGCCTGCTCCAGCCATCCCAGTCGTTTTCATCCAGTCCGTCCTCAATCGAAACGAGCGGATAGCGGTCGCATAGGTCAGTGTAGTAGGCGATCAGCTCATCTGTTGTGCGGGTCACGGTATGGCTGTTCGGGGTGGCATCCGGCTGGTCATGGATGGTTTTATGCCAAGCGGCACTCTCGCCCGGAAAATAGTAGCAGCCGCTGCTGCGGTCGTACAATTCACTTGCGGCGGCATCCATTGCAAATACAATGTCGCTGCCGGGTGTATAACCGGCTGTCTCCACGGCGTGTGTGAGCAGGTCAAATACCTCATAGGCATCCTTCAAGTCCGGCGCAAAGCCGCCTTCGTCGCCGACTGCTGTAGCCAGATGCTCTGTTTCCAGCAGCTTTTTGAGCGTATGGAAGATTTCTGTGCCGATGCGCAGCGCATCATGAAAGCTGTCAGCGCCTACCGGCATAATCATAAATTCTTGAAAATCGAGACAATTTTTGGCGTGGACACCGCCGTTCAAAATGTTCATCATGGGAACCGGCATGCGGTTTGCGTTGCAGCCGCCGAGATAGCGGTAGAGCGGCATTCCGTATGCGGCTGCAGCAGTGCGCGCGGCGGCAAGTGAGACGCTGAGCATACTGTTTGCGCCGAGGCTGGATTTATTTGGTGTTTTGTCCAACTGGATCATGCGATAGTCCAGCTTGCGCTGGTCGCATACATTGTCGCCGTTTAACAGCTTGTGGATCGCGTCGTTGACATGGGCGGCGGCGGTCAGTACGCTTTTGCCGAGATAAGCCGCATCATTGTCGCGCAGCTCGACGGCTTCATGCTCGCCGGTAGATGCACCGGATGGGACGGAGGCGCGCGCTGTGACTTCTCCGGCGGTCAGTCTGGTTTCAAGAGTAGGATTGCCGCGGGAATCGAGGATCTGGCGGGCGTAGATATGGGTGATTGGTTGCTTGTGATTCATAAAAAAACCTCCTGATTTAGTTATCCTTTGGTTAGGATTTCCGATCAGGAGGTTTTCTATGCATAGAGTATGGATTTTCACATACCGCCTGGGCGCAAGCGAAGGACAGAACATTTATCGTCTGGGAAACGATGGCTTCGCGCTGACTGAAACGAAGTGTAGGGAAACGCTGATTAAAGCGTTTCCCGCGCCGGATTTGCGTTGCGAAGTAGCAAATTCCCATGCAAATCCGTGCGATCCGCCGGAGGCTGCTACGGAAATGCTGATTAAATCAGCATTTCCGTAGAACGCCTTACTGTCCGTCTGTCTGCGGTGACAGGATGCCATCTGCATCGAGTGTGATGCCGTCAGAGATCTGTTCGAGATACTGGTAAATCTGCGCTTCCTGGTCGGCTTCGCACAGGTAGGTGTACGCGCCCGATGCCGATGCTGCAAGAAACTGTACAACCGGGTCTTTGCCGGATTCCACCGTCACCTTGACGATGGCGGTCTGCAGGATTTCTTGGTTAAAAATGAAATTTCCGAGACTGTAGCAGATCGGTTTGCCGTCATAATAGGAGATACCCTGCAGCACATGCGGGTGTGCACCGATGACCAGATCAGCTCCCGCGTCAATATACTGTTTGGCGAGCTGCGTCTGGTATTCCTGCGGGTAAGCATCGCGCTCAATGCCCCAATGCACAATGACCGTGAGATAATCACACTGACTGCGTGCCTGTTCGATGGCTGCGACCAGCCGCGTCGGGTCATAAGTTGTAAATACGCCGGGTGAGGAATTTGCAACATCCCACGATACGACCGGGATCACACGTGAAGCGGCAAGAAAACCGAAAGTCATGCCGCCGATCTCGCGCGTGATCAGACGGCTGGCGCGCTCGGAATCGGTACCGGCACCCATGTAGTCGATCCCGGCGGCATCCAACGTGTCAAATGTATCGAGCAGCGCGTCTGCACCGTAGTCAAGCACGTGATTGTTGGCAAGTCCGGCGATGTCTACGCCCATATCGGTGAGGACGCTCACGTAGGATGGATCAACACGGAACGTAAACTGTTTATCGGGAGCCTTTGTGCCGCGCGTGCTGAACGGGAATTCGTTGTTGATAATGGTCAGATCCGCCTGCGTGAGCTCGGTGAGCACATCCGGGGATACGACACCTGAGATTCCCTTGCTGTTGTAATTGTTTAACACATAATCGGAGAGCAGGACATCGCCGGTGAAAACAAGTGTGACCGGCTTGTTCTCGGACTCATCCGATTTTGTGCCGTCGGCTTCTGATTCTTCTGTGGCTGTTGCATCCGTTGTGTCGGAGGACGCAGTATCGTTGGCGGGAGTTTCCGGTTCGGAGGATGCCGTATCATTTGTGGAATCCTCGGATGTCTGTGTGCTCACAGACGGATCGCTCGCCGCGGCGGAATCTGCTACAGTGTCAGAAGCGCGCTGGATACGGCTCACCGCAAGCAGAGCGAGCATGATGAGCAGCAGGATCGGCAGCGAGAAAAACAGGGCGTGCTGAAACGGGTTCAGCCGGGAGCGCCTGCGTTTTTTGATTTTCTTTGAGGCGTAAGAAGGCTTCCTTTTAGGCTGTGTCTGCATGATGTATGTCTGAAATCCTTTCGTTTGTACTCCGTACTAGGCGTTTGCAAAACTATCCTCGTTATGAATGTTTTCACAATGCGTAACGCAGGGCTGACAGTACCTGTCGGATACATGTGAACGCGCATTCCCTATTCACGTTATGACCAGTTCGCAAACGCCTAATACTCCATCCATCATAGCATACCCTGTGTGAAAATAATAGTTGAAATACGAAAATAAGTATGCTATACTTGTATAAGTTGTGAGCAAGTTCTTGAAATAGGAGGTGTAAATCGTGGCAGTTTTGAATACAATATTAACAATTGCGTTAGTTCTTATATGTATCGTATTGACAGTTATTATTCTGATGCAGGAGGGTAAATCCGCAGGACTCGGAGCGCTGGCCGGAACGGCTGATTCTTACTGGAGCAAAAACAAGGGTCGTTCGATGGAGGGCGTGCTTGTAAAGGTTACGAGAGTGCTGGTCATTTTATTTATCGTGATTTCCTGTGTGCTGAACATCGGAAGCATTGCATAAGATTATGAAAATCCGGGAACTGTCAGATGTGGCAGTTCCTTTTTCTATACGTTTCTATCCGGGGGATGATATGAATAAATTTGAAGAAAGAAAAAATACAATCTACGCACTGATCTGCGATGAGCTGTATGTTCCGATGAAGATCAAGGAGATTGCGATTTTATTAAATATTCCAAAGACCGACCGCGCCGATTTGCAGGAGGTGCTCGATGCGCTGGTCGCAGAGGGCAGGGTCGAGGTATCGAAAAAAGGAAAATACGCAAAGGCACAGACACGCACCGTGACAGGCGTGTTTGAGAGCAATGCCAGAGGCTTTGGCTTTGTGCGCGTCGAGGGCGAGGATGAGGATATTTTCATCGGAAAGGATGACCGCGGCGGGGCGATCCACAACGATACGGTGCAGGTGCGCATCACGGCGAGCCCCGCGGGAAAGCGCAGGGAGGGTAAGATCACTGCCGTGCTTGCACACGGAAAAACGCAGATCGTAGGCACTTATGAGGCGAGCAAAACGTATGGGTTTGTTGTGCCGGACAATGCGCGCTTTACGGAGGATGTGTTTATCCCGATCGAGCATTCGATGGGCGCTGTCGCCGGACACAAGGTTGTCGCCGAACTGACAGAGTTTGGTGGAAACGGCAAAAAGCCGGAGGGACGCATCGTAGAGATCCTCGGTCATATCAGCGATCCGGGCACCGATATTTTAGCGATCGCAAAGGACTATGAATTGCCGATCGAATTTCCAGAAAAGGTGCTGAATCAGGCGGTGCGCGTCTCGCATCCGGTCAGTGAGGCAGATCTTGCGGGTAGAAAGGATCTGCGCGGCGTACAGATGGTCACGATTGACGGCGAGGACGCGAAGGATCTCGACGATGCGGTGTCACTCACGATGGAGGGCGAATATTACCGTCTCGGTGTGCATATTGCGGATGTAACCAATTATGTGCAGGAGCGTTCGGCACTCGATGTCGAGGCGCTTGAGCGCGGAACGTCGGTATATCTGGTCGATCGCGTGATCCCGATGCTGCCGCATACGCTCTCAAACGGCATCTGCTCGCTCAATGCGGGTGAGGATCGTCTGGCACTCAGCTGTATCATGCTCATTGACCAAAAGGGAAAGGTCGTTGATTATGAGATCGCAGAGACGGTGATCAACGTGGATGAGCGCATGAGTTATACGAGTGTGAATAAGATTTTAGCGCTGCACGATGAGGCGGAAACCGCGCGTTATGAGCGCCTTGTGCCGATGTTTCGGCAGATGGAGCAGCTATCCGCGATCCTGCGCAAAAAACGTATGCAACGGGGCGGCATTGATTTTGATTTTCCTGAGACAAAGGTCATTCTGGACAACAACGGATTTCCGGTGGAGATCCGCCCGTATGAGCGCAATGTGGCGACAAAGCTGATCGAGGATTTTATGCTGGCAGCCAATGAGACCGTGGCGGAGGACAATTTCTGGCAGGAGCTGCCGTTTGTCTACCGGACACACGAAAAACCGGATTCCGACCGTATCAAAAAGCTGTCTGCGTTTATCAATAATTTTGGCTATCATATTCACGATGACGGGGGCGAGCTGCACCCGAAGGAGCTGCAAAAGCTGTTGGCGAAGATCGCCGGTACACCGGAGGAGCTGCTGATCAGCAGGCTGACGCTGCGCTCGATGAAACAGGCAAAATATACGACGGACTGCACCGGACATTTCGGTCTGGCAGCAAAATATTACTGCCATTTTACCTCCCCGATCCGCCGTTATCCGGATCTGCAGATCCACCGGATCATCAAGGATCGCCTGCGGAACCGCATGGATGAGAAGAAAAAGGAGCATTATGAGAAGATCCTACCCGATGTCGCAAAGCAGTCGAGTGAACGCGAGCGCCGCGCAGAGGAGGCAGAGCGCGAGACGGTCAAGCTCAAAAAGGTGCAGTATATGTCTGAGTTTATCGGGGAATGCTTTACCGGTGTGATCTCGTCTGTGACCGCGTGGGGCATGTATGTGGAGCTGCCGGATACCATCGAGGGCATGGTGCATGTGACCTCCCTGCGGGATGATTATTATCATTATATTGAGGAAAACTATGAGCTTGTCGGCGAAGTGACCGGCAAAAGCTATAAGCTGGGTCAGACCGTGCGTGTCATGGTTGTCGGCACGGATGAGCTCATGCGCACGATAGATTTTGAACTACAGGAGTAAGTTTTGACACTGTAACCAATATTTGTTGTAGAAAATCATAGAGAACTATGCTATGATAGATATGTTAAGGGCCAGTAAAGGTTTCGACAGGGGCTTTGAAGCTGGAGAAGCGAGCTGCACGGGATGCATAAATCCCAAATCTAAAATTAAACGCTAACAATAATAAATTAGCTTACGCTGCCTAAGATTTGGCAGTAGTCCGCCCGGACGCACCTACACGACCGGATACGGGCTTCATCCATGTAGGAAACGACATCTGCAAAGCTTTGAGCAGTTGGGCGTATCATGAAGCTACTAAAACCATCAGGGTGTCTGTTCCCGGATGGCGGAGGGAATGTTAAATAACCGACTACGCTCGTAGAAGTACAGGGAATGGGTCTTTGGACGCGGGTTCGATTCCCGCCTGGTCCATGCAAACCATGAGGAGGAGTAAGTGCACAGATCATGGCAAAGGAAACATCAAACATCAAACTGATCGCAAACAATAAAAAAGCACATCACGACTATTTTTTGGAGGAGACCTTTGAGGCTGGTGTGGAGCTGTTCGGCACGGAGGTCAAGTCGCTCAGGCAGGGTCATTGCAGCATCAAGGAGGCATTTATCCACATCGAAAACGGTGAGGTCATTATCTACGGCATGCATGTGAGCCCTTATGAGAAGGGCAACATCTTCAACAAGGATCCGCTGCGTCCGAAGCGTCTGCTCATGCATAAAAAAGAGATCATGCGTCTGCTCGGCAAGATCAAGGAAAAGGGCTATACGCTGGTTCCGGTCAAGGTCTATTTCAAGGGCAGTCTGGTCAAGGTGGAGATCGCATTGGCGAGAGGTAAAAAGCTGTATGACAAGCGTCAGGACATCGCAAAAAAGGATGCCAGACGCGAGGCGGAGCGGGATTTCAAGATCCGCAATCTCGGATAATTAAGAAAATGCTGATTTAATCAGCATTTCCTTAAATAAAAAGGGGCGTGTGTTCCAATCGGCTGGAGCGCACTTTTTTTTACATCAAGATATGAAAATATATGAAAAAAAGTATTTAAAATAGAAAAGAGAGATAAATGTTAGAAAATACGTATAATCAGAGTGAAAAATGTGTAGAAAGGACAAAATACGTGTAAAAAAATGTTTACAAATGAAATAGGATGAAATATAATTGAAAGCGAGGAGGCATCGGTATGCTGGATGAAAAATTATATACAGTAGCGGATGTCGCCAGAGTAACCGGTATGACTAGTCGAACGATCCGTAATTATCTAAAGGATGGGACACTTACCGGGCAGAAAATCGGTGTTCAGTGGCGTTTTACAGAGGATGAGGTCAAAAAGCTGTTTTCCAGACAACAGCCGGGGAACAGTTCACCGGCACAGATTGTGCGCGGCTATCTGGGTACCTCACAGCGGGAGTCAGCGGCATTTTGTGCGTTGCTGGATCTGCCGGGGGTGACACAGGTGCAGGGGATGACGATCTACACACAGTTGGAGCATCGCTGTGGTACTGGGATCACGTCGATTTCATATGAATACCATGATGAGAGCAGGCTGTTTCGGATCGCTGTGAGCGGTGAGCTGTGGGCGGTTACAGATCTGCTGGATCAGCTAAAGGCGGGGGCGGGAGATGCTTGAAGAAAATGCTGCCTATCTAACAGAGGCACAGATTGATGATTATTATAGATCACAGAGAGAAGAATATCTGAAACGATATTATACGATCTGTGCGAACCGTGAGATGCGGGAGAACCGTGGCAGGCTGGTTTGTCTGGTATTTGCCACCGTACTGATATTAGCCGTCTGCACAGTATTTTTACAGATCAGTTTCCGGGTGCAGCAGCAGACCGACCGGGTCTTGGCGCTGCAGGAGGAGTTAGAGACACTGCGCCAGCAGAATGATGATGCGCAGAAGCGGCTGGAGGATGCCGCCAGTGGATGTGATGTGAAGGAAAAGGCATTGCAGCTTGGCATGGGTTATCCGAAGGAGGGGAGTGTCGTGTACTATTCCATCGAGGATAGTGATTATATGTTTCAGACACGGGACATCCCACAAAATTAAATAGCCTTCCTATGAATTCTTTCATTCAAATGGGCAGATGCCGTCTGGTGTCTGTCCATTTGTAATTTTGGGAGTGGCTTTTCGCTTTGCAATCGATATGGAATTGTATGTAGATATTGTGAAAAACACAGTTTTTGCTTGCAATTCAAGTGAAATGTATGATAATAAACAGTAGAAAATAAAAATTGAGCGGGAACATGCAGTCCATGAAAAGGAGCGTGCAATATATGGAGAAAACGATAAAAATACTGGTAGTAGATGACGAAAGCCGTATGCGGAAGCTCGTGCGGGATTTCCTTGTGAAAAAGGGCTATGATGTCGTGGAAGCAGGCGACGGAGAGGAAGCGTTGGACAAATTTTATGCGGATAAAGACATTTCACTCATTATTCTGGATGTCATGATGCCGAAGATGAATGGTTTTGAGGTATGCAGGGAGATCCGCGAGCATTCCAAGGTGCCGATCATCATGCTGACGGCAAAGGGCGGGGAAAATGACGAGCTGAACGGATTTGAGCTCGGTGTGGACGAGTACATCGCCAAGCCGTTCAGCCCCAAGATTCTGGTTGCCCGTGTGGAGGCGATTTTGCGGCGGACAAACCAGACCGCAGAGGCACAGACGCTCACGGCAGGGGCGATTACCGTGGATCAGGCGGCGCATATGGTCACGATCGACGGCAAGCCGGTCGAGCTGAGCTACAAGGAGTTCGAGCTGCTCACCTATTTTATAGAAAATGCGGGCATTGCGCTCTCGCGTGAGAAAATATTGAACAGCGTGTGGAATTATGATTATTTCGGCGATGCGAGAACGATCGACACACATGTGAAAAAGCTGCGGAGCAAGATGGGAAGCCACGGGGATTATATCAAGACGATCTGGGGCATGGGCTACAAGTTTGAAGTGAATGAATAGGAGCGTGGAAAAGTATATGAAAAACCATTTGGGACATTCGCACAAACGATCGATCACGACCCAGATCGGTATGGCGATCATCGCGCTTGTTGCCGGCACAGTCTTACTGTGCTGGTTTTTAAATACAACCTTTTTGGGACAATATTACAGTAAAATGAAAACCGCGCAGCTTGCGAGCGGCTATAAGCTGATTGACCGCGCCGCTACAAACGGCAAGCTCACCGATGATGACTTTGATGTGCAGTTTGACCGCATCAGCGCGAACGGAAACATAGAGATCCTTGTCGTGACCTCGGATGGAACGGTTGTGCGTTCCACCTCCAACGACAGTGCGAACCTGACTAGACAGTTTATGGATGTGTTGTTTGGCGCTGCGTCGGACAGCGGGCGAAAGAATGTGGCACACAACAATAATTACAGCATCCTTCAGGTGACGGACAGCCGTATGGCATCGGAATATCTGGTGCTGTGGGGAACATTGGACGACGGCAATCTCATCATGATGCGTACCGCATTGGAGAGCATCCGTGAGAGTGTGAAGATATCGAACCAATTTCTGGCATATATCGGACTGTGCGGCATTCTGGTCAGCGTGCTGGTCGTCATGCTGGTGACAAGGCGCATCACACGGCCGATCCGCCAGCTCACACAGATCGCAGGCGAGATGTCTGAACTGGATTTCAGTGCAAGATATGAACCGGATCACGACAGCAAGGAGATCGAGCAGCTCGGCATGTATATGAACCGTCTGTCATCGACACTGGAACGGGCGATCAGCGAGCTCAAGACGGCGAATAATGAGCTAAAGAGCGACATTGCGAAAAAGGAACAGATCGATGAGATGCGCAAGGAATTTTTGTCAAATGTTTCCCATGAGCTAAAGACGCCGCTGGCACTCATACAGGGCTATGCAGAGGGGTTGAACGAGTGTATCAACGATGATGCGGAGAGCCGCAGCTTTTATTGTGATGTCATCATGGATGAGGCGGGCAAAATGAACCGGATGGTACAAAAGCTGCTGACGCTCAACCATCTCGAATTTGGCAATGATCCGGTCACGATCGACCGGTTTGATATTACGGAGCTGATCCGTGGAGTGATCGAAAACAACTCGCTGCTGCTGCAGCAGAATGAGATCCAGCTCAGCTTTGACGAGCCGGAGGCGTATGTGTGGGGCGATGAATTCCAGATCGAGGAGGTCGTGACCAACTATCTGAGCAATGCGATCCACTATGCCGCGGGCGACAAGCTGATCCGTATTTTTTATACGGGCAGGGAGGAGGTGCTGCGGATCAGTGTATTCAACACGGGCAGCCATATTCCGGACGAGGATATCGCGCATATCTGGGATAAATTTTATAAGGTAGATAAGGCGCGCACGCGGGAATACGGCGGCAGCGGAATCGGCTTGTCCATTGTAAAAGCGATCATGGATTCGCACCACAGGACCTGCGGGGTATGCAATCATCCGGACGGCGTGGAATTCTGGTTTGAGCTGGATCAAAATGCTGCTGCGCCGGATGATAAAGAGCCCGGGTTAAAGTAGGAGAAGGGGGCATTTACGAATGCCCCTCGCGCAGCAACGCGATTTCTTCTTTATAAGGCGCCCATGTGTCTTTGGGATTGTCCGGGTTTTTATACCACGGGGTCTCAAGGATTTTCGGGATATCGAGAAAATCCGGATGCCATACGATATATTTGAGCGCTTCAAAGCCGATTTCGCCCTTTCCGAGATTCTCGTGGCGGTCTTTGGCGGCTCCGCGCGGATTTTTTGAGTCATTGATGTGAAAGACTGCGATCTGGTCTTTGCCAATCACATGGTCAAACGTATCGATCACACCGTCAAAATCGCCTGCAATGTCATAGCCTGCGTCATTGGTGTGGCAGGTGTCGAAGCAGACGCGCAGCTTGTCGCTGCAGCTTACGCCGTCGTAGATACGGGCGAGTTCTTCGAAGCTGCGTCCGATCTCAGAGCCCTTTCCAGCCATTGTCTCAAGTGCGATCACGCAGTCAAGGTCTGGGGTGAGCACTTCGTTCAGTCCCTTGATGATCTGCGCGGTACCGGCTTCGACACCGGCTCCCACATGGGAACCGGGATGTAGCACGAGCACATGGCTGCCCATCGCGATCGTGCGCTCCAGCTCGGTGCGCAGGAAGGTGACTGCCAGCTCGTAGATATCCGGTTTTACCGTGTTCGCCAGATTGATGATATATGGCGCGTGTACGACAAAATTTTCAATGTTGTTTTCGCGCATCAGCTCCCACGCCGCGGGGATATTCAATTCAGAAACCGCCTTTCTGCGCGTGTTCTGCGGTGCCCCGGTGTAGACCATAAAGGTGTTTGCCCCATAGGAGACCGCTTCACGCACCGAATTTAAAAACATATCTTTGCCGGACATGCCGACATGTGAACCAAGTTTAATATCCTTCATTTATTATTCCTCCAAACAAAAATACGTTAGGGAAACGCTGTACTAGTACAGCGATTTCTAAATAACTATCCCAATAACTTGCCTGTTTTTCCGACTGCACATACCAAAAAGCCTCGCCGTAGCCCACTACGCCTGCGTTTTTTGATATGCACATTCAAAAAAACATTCTACGTTTTTGGTCTAGTTATTTATGAAACGCTGTACTAGTAGTCTACACGTTCGAGACACAGCCCGCATGCGGGTGCGGTCGGTCCTGCAGCGCGCCGGTCCTTTGCCTCCAGAATATCTGTCATATCCTCCGGCTGCAGCCGTCCGGCTCCGACCTCGAGCAGCGTGCCGACGAGAATGCGCACCATATGCTGCAAAAATCCGGTTCCGTGAAACGTGAAATAGATCTGGTTTTTGCTGCGCTTAATGGTAATGGAATCCACGAGGCGGACGGTGGATTTTTTCATTTTCGGATTGCCGCAAAAGCTCTTGAAATCGTGCTCACCCTGTAAATATCCGGCAGCGCGTATCATGGCATCTACATCCGGCTCGAAATCCAGCCGTGATACATATCGGCGGTTAAAGACCGGTTTGCCCTCACCGACATAGCAGGTGTAGGAGTAGGTTTTGCCGACTGCCTTGTAGCGGGCATGAAAACGCTCGGAAGCCTCACGGACATCGACAATACCGATGTCGTCCGGCAGATAGCGGTTCATATATGCCTTGATCTCCGCTTCGGATAAGCGTGTGTCGAGCAGCACATTGGCGGTCATTGCCTTTGCATGGACACCCGCATCGGTACGCCCTGCACCGATGACCTCGGGGATATTTTCCAGCTCACACATCCGCTGCAGGACGGTTTTGAGCTTGCCCTGTATCGTGTCCCTGCCCGGCTGGTGCTCCCAGCCGTAGTAGCGTGTTCCGTCATATGTGATAGTCAGTTTATAATTTTTGGTCATAGCGATTGTCTGTGTTCCTTTATCTGATATTATTCCTCGGAAAACTGTAAAGTGATCATCAGGAATAGTTTCATTATATATGGAATCGGTGGAAATGTATATCTATATTTCGGGTTTGAAGTAATGTAACTGTTCAGAACAGCCCGAAGCACTTGCTGATAAGGGTCTACACTTCGTTTCGCTCCGAGCTAGACATCCCATGGATGTCTAGCTCCGTATGAATCTGGTGCAGGCTGCCGCTAACATCCGAAAAGAGTTGTAAAACAGGGCAAACCGGGGAACGTTTTGCGTTCCCGGACAGGGCGATAGTTCACGTGCCGGATATTGTTTGGAAATTTGGAGACTACATCAATAAAATCATACCGGAGCATCCTAAGAGGAGCCGGGCACTGCTTTTAGCCAGCTATCGGGCGTATGGGCTAAAACTGCGTCTGGCTTCGAACCGGACGCTGCCGCCATTCCGCCAGCTTTGCGGCGCGATCGGGGCTGCGTTACTGGCATTCGGGCGATGATTTCGGGCTTTTTGATCGTATCTTTTCCTCTGCGCGCAAAAAACAAATCTTGAACCCATTTCCATTTCATAGTATAATTGGGTCAGTTCAGAATTTGATGAAAAACGAGGAGGAATGAGCAATGGTGGCATGGAACAATCTTGATACACTGGCTTCCTATGAGAAGCTGACCAAGACATCACCGGTAAATCTGGCAGAGGTGATGAGCGGAGCGGGCAGCGCAGCGCGCGTAAAGAAATACAGCACTCCGATGGCGGCTGGACTGACTTATCATTATGCGGCAAAGGCTGTGGATGATGATACGTTAGAGGCACTCACCGAGCTGGCAAAGGAAGCGCAGCTTGCAGATAAATTTCAGGAACTGTACAACGGGGCAGTGATCAATACCGGAGAGAACCGTCTGGTGCTGCATCAGTTGACACGCGGACAGCTTGGCGATCAGGTAGAGGCTGACGGCGTGGACAAGCGTGCATTCTATGTGGCACAGCAGGAGAAGATCGCACAGTTTGCAAATGATGTACATGCAGGCAGGATCACCAATGCAGCGGGCGAAAAATTTACGACAGTCGTACAGATCGGTATCGGCGGCAGTGATCTTGGCCCGCGTGCGATGTATCTGGCATTGGAGAACTGGGCAAAGAAAAATAATACCTTCAAGATGGAGGCACGGTTTATCAGCAACGTAGATCCGGACGATGCGGCAGCCGTATTGAATTCCGTTGATGTGGCACATGCACTGTTTGTACTGGTGTCAAAGTCTGGAACGACCTTAGAGACACTGACCAATGAGTCATTTGTCAAGGATGCGCTGAAAAATGCAGGACTGAATCCGTCAGATCATATGGTGGCGGTCACGAGCGAGACCTCACCGCTTGCAAAGAGTGATGATTATCTGGCAGCATTTTTCATGGATGACTATATCGGAGGCCGTTACTCTTCTACCTCCGCAGTCGGTGGTGCCGTATTATCGCTGGCATTTGGACCGGAGGTATTTGCACAGTTCCTTGAGGGCGCTGCTGCGGAGGATCGTTTATCCGCAAATGAAAATGTATTGGAGAACGCAGCGATGCTCGATGCGCTGATCGGTGTCTATGAGCGCAACGTACTCGGTTATCCGAGCACTGCCGTGCTGCCGTATTCACAGGCGCTCAGCCGTTTCCCGGCACATTTACAGCAGTTGGATATGGAGTCCAACGGCAAG
This sequence comes from Oscillospiraceae bacterium, assembly GCA_963640395.1. GTDB lineage: Bacteria > Bacillota > Clostridia > Lachnospirales > Lachnospiraceae > W0P33-017. Next base: position 18,057 of record CAVHZH010000002.1, on the reverse strand, counting down.
TCTGTCAACCGCTTCGGTGAGCCGGTAGACTATCCGACCGGCCCGGTGATTTTCGGTGAGCCGGGAACGAACGGACAGCATTCGTTCTATCAGTTGCTGCATCAGGGCACAGACATTGTACCACTCCAGTTCGTAGGCTTCAAAAACAGCCAGATCGGAACGGATGTCGATATTCAGGGCAGCACCAGCCAGCAGAAGCTGTGCGCAAATGTCGCTGCACAGATCGTCGCATTTGCATGTGGAAAAGCGGATGACAACCGCAACAAGAACTTCGAGGGCGGACGTCCGTCCAGCATCATTATCGGTGAGCAGTTGAACCCGCAGGCGCTCGGTGCGCTGCTGGCACACTTTGAGAATAAGGTGATGTTTCAGGGATTTTTGTGGAATGTCAACAGCTTTGACCAGGAGGGCGTACAGCTCGGCAAGGTATTGGCAAAGCGCGTGCTTGCACACGAGACAGACGGGGCGCTCAAGGAGTTCAGCGATCTGCTGAATATTTAAGAAGAAAGAGTCGCTTGAGACTCTTTCGCGCTCGAGCGGTATGCGAAGCATATATTTCATTTCCGCGAGATGCGCATCCACTCGGAGCGTTTTATGTGATAGGAATTTCCTATCACATAAACATAGGATCTAAAAAAGGTGTCCGCCTACAAAACGGACACCTTTTTTCACATTTTTATTTTTCTACTCTTTCTCAGTTTTCATCCATGTTCCGCGCCGGTAGAGTGTGAGAGACAGGATCGTTGCGCTGGACCATCCGACCGGCCATGCACACCAGATTCCGGTGGCACCGAGCACCGTACGGGAAAAGGCATATGCCAGTACGACACGCAGGATCAGGTCGGAAAATGTGGTGAGCATAAAGCTTTTCATGCATCCCGCACCGCGCAGAATGCCGTCTGCGATGATCTTTGCGGACACGACAAAGTAAAACGGTGAGAGAATCTTCAGGTATGTGATGCCTGTTTGCAGGGCGAGCTGTGTCGGCTCATCGAGAAACAGCCGCAGTACGATGTTTCCGCCAAAGAAATAGAGCAGGCACAGCGGGAGACTGAGTATCCACACTAATTTGACACCGATGCAAAAGCCAGCCCGGACACGGTCCGGTTTATTTGCACCGAAATTCTGCGCCGTGTAGTTGGAGATGCCGTTTCCGGTTGTCGTAAAGGACGTGATCACCAGATTGTTTAATTTTACGGCAGCGGAATATCCAGCCATGACCGACGCACCAAATCCGTTGATAATGCCCTGAATAATGATATTTCCCATCGAGATAAAGCTCTGCTGCAAAATGCTCGGGATCGCGATGATGACGATCTGCCGGAGCAGTCCGGCGTCAAAAATCGCCGCTTTTTCTTTTCCATTGAGCGGTATTTTCGCCAGCCTGCGGAACACGACTGCCATAGCGAGCACACAACTGATGCCCTGACACAGAAACGTCGCCCATGCGACACCGGCTACACCCATCTGGAATGCCTTTACAAACCAGATATCTACGGCGATGTTGGCGGTAGAAGATACTGCCAGAAAATAAAACGGTGTTTTTGAATCGCCGAGCGCGGAGAAAATACCGGTCGCAATATTGTAAAAGAATACAAACGGCAGTCCCCAGACGTAGATATCTAAATACAGCTTGGAGTCGGCAAATATCTCGTCCGGCGTGCGGATCAGCTCAAGTAGCAGACCGGAGCCTAAGATGCCGATAAACATCAGCGCGATGCACACGATACCGCTGAAGATGCAGGCGGTATAGACCGCGGTTTTCATTGTCCGATAGTCCCTGGCACCGAACAGACGCGAGACGATAACGGAGCAGCCCATGTTGCAGCCGAAAGCAAATGCGATGAAGATCAGCGTGATCTCATAGCTGTTGCCGACGGCAGCCAGCGCGTTTTCACCGATAAACTTGCCGGCAACAAGGCTGTCTGCGATGTTGTATAATTGTTGAAAGATGATACTGCCAAACAGTGGCATACAGAATTTCCATAGTACGGTTTGCGGATCGCCAACCGTGAGATCCCTATTCATGTATTATTTCCTCCTCAGTATGAATTACCAGCAGCCATTTTAGCACAAATATGGCGGCTTGGCTATACTGAGTTGAAAAAATAGGGAAACGCTGATTAAAGCGTTTCCCGCGCCGGATTTGCGCTGCGAAGCAGCAATTTCCCATGCAAATCCGTGCGATCCACCGGAGGCTGCTAAGGAAATGCTGATTTAATCAGCATTTCCTTAGTGGGAGTGCTCATCTTCCTCCTCCTGAATAAACATGATCACAAAGCAGATGAGCAGCAGCGCACAGGAGATCCAGATCGTATGCATTCCAAGACGCGGGATCAGACTGCTTCCGATGGCGGCACCACAGGCAAACAGCAGAATCACACCGAAATAGTGGAAGGATTTATATAAAGTACGGATATCATGTGTCTGTGTATAGTCACAGAATGCATCTACGCCGCTTCGCATGTTGCCGATACACATGGTGCTTGCATATGCGTAGCTGTTTACCTTGCGGAATGCCTGCACCTGCATGGCGCAGGAAAAGGAGACGAGCGCATTGGCGGGCAGGTTGAACTGCTCCGGCAGAAAGCCGACTGCAAACAGCAGCAGGATTTCAATGAATACTACGATCTGCCGCCAGTGAAAACGCTGCAGGTTCTGAAAGGTCTGCCGAACCAGAATGGTCGCGGCAACACCCAGCATAAAAAACAAAACCGGGATCGCGTAGTGGAGCACACTTGACCAGTTGCGCCCGCAGATATTGGTGCTGAGCAGGACAATATTTCCGGTCTGTGCGTTGGCAAAGACATGGTCACGCGCAATGTATGTATATACGTCCTGCAATCCGCCTGAAATGGACAGTAGAGCGGCAATTACTAAAGACTCGGACATTTGCCTGCTGGAATGGAAATGTAGTTTTGATAAAGTCATCATATTGATCTCTGTTCTTTCGTTATTATCTATAAACGTTGGTACGCAAAAGACCCAAAAAACATTATAAATTGAAAAGCTGGTTTGTCAACAAAAAAGATAATTTTTTTCAAAATCCTATTGACCTGATAGGAATAGAGTGGTATGATCGGAACAGTTAAATTATATAATTCTTATATGCATAGTAGGAAAAGAACAAAAACAGTAGATCAAACAAACATCATCATAAGATAAGGATGGAAAGGTGGTTCATATGTCAAAGATTGCAAAACAACTGACCGAGCTGATCGGAAACACTCCGTTACTGGAGCTGACAAATTATGAAAAGGAGCAGAAGCTCGAAGCGAAAATCATCGCAAAGCTAGAATACTTCAATCCGCTGGGAAGTGTCAAGGACAGAGTTGCATTTGCGATGATCGAGCAGGGGATCGCAGACGGAAAGATCAATCAGGACACCGTGATTATCGAGCCTACGAGCGGAAATACAGGTATCGGACTCGCATTTGTCACAGCGGCAAAGGGGTTGCACCTGATCCTGACGATGCCGGACACGATGAGCGTGGAGCGGCGCAAGATCGTATCAGCGCTCGGCGCACAGATCGTGCTGACACCGGGACGCGAGGGCATGAAGGGCGCGATCGCAAAGGCTGAGCAGCTCAAGGAGGAATACGGAAACGCATTTATCCCGCAGCAGTTTGAGAATCAGGCGAATCCCGCTATCCATAAAAAAACGACTGCACAGGAGATCTGGAACGACACAGACGGTGCGGTAGATATTTTTGTATCAGCAGTCGGAACCGGCGGAACGGTCACAGGAACCGGACAGGGCTTGAAAGAAAAAAATCCGGCTGTCAAGGTCGTAGCCGTAGAGCCTGCGAGCTCACCGGTACTCTCAGGCGGAAAGCCCGGACCTCACAAGATTCAGGGAATCGGAGCCGGATTTGTCCCCGAGGTGCTCGACATGGACTTGTTGGATGAGATCATCAGGGTAGAAAACGATACCGCATTTGAGACATCCAGACATATTGCACGGACAGACGGCTTGCTCGTCGGTATCTCCGCCGGAGCTGCACTTGCGGCAGCGACAGAGCTGGCAAAAAGACCGGAAAATGCAGGCAAAAACATCGTGGTACTGCTTCCCGATACCGGAGAGAGATACTTATCTACCTCCTTATTTACGGTAGACGAATAAGCCTGCCGGGATAAAAGGCAGGATGGGTCATGCGAAACACAGGTAAGCCGTGGAAAGCGGGCAGACAAAGGAAAAAAAGAAAGCAATGCGCAGCGCTGCTTGCGGTGCTGCTTATGAGCCTTGCGGGATGCGGAAGGACGGCGGATGGTCTGACGATCACCAATGTATCCTACGATCCGACGCGGGAATTTTATGAGAAATACAACGAGCTGTTTGAGAGCTATTATCAGGACACCTACGGAGAGAACGTCAATGTGATCCAGTCGCACGGAGGCTCCGGGGCACAGGCACGGTCAGTCGTCGAGGGTTGCAATGCCGATGTGGTCACACTCGCACTGGAGCACGACATCACACTGATTGAGCGCACCGGGCTGATCGATGAGGGCTGGATCGATGAGTTTGAGCAGGATTCCGCCCCGTACACCTCGACGATCGTATTTCTCGTGCGTGCGGGTAATCCGAAGCAGATCACAGACTGGGACGATCTGACCGCTGATGGCGTGGATGTGATCACACCCGATCCAAAGAGCAGCGGCGGCGCCTGCTGGAACTATCTGGCAGCGCTCGCATATGCGAAAACGCATTATGACACAGAAATCGCACAGATGGATTTTTTGCGGAAACTGTATGCAAATGTGTCGGTTATGGATTCGGGCGCACGCGGATCGACGACAACGTTTGTGGAAAACGGCAAGGGAGATGTGCTTATCGCGTGGGAAAATGAAGCGCTCACGACGATGGAATCCTATCCGGGAGAATATGAGATTATCAATCCGTCGGTCAGCATTCTGGCGCAGCCGAGTGTGGCAGTCGTCGATGACAATGCAAGGGCGAACGGCACGGAACAGCTCAGCCATGAATATCTGCAATATCTCTACAGCGACAAGGCACAGCGGCTCATCGGCGAGAGCGGCTACCGACCGGCGAATGAACAGATTTTACAGGAGTTTTCAGACACCTACGATCTGACGATGGAGCTGTGGACGATCGATGATTTTGGCGGCTGGGATGAAGCGTACAGCCATTATTTTGAGGATGGGGCACAGTTCGATCAGATTTATGAATATTAAGTATTAAGGAAACGCTGATTAAAGCGTTTCCCACGCCGGATTTGCGCTGTGAAACAGCAAACTCTTTTGCAAATCCGTGCGATCCACCGGAGGTTTCTGAGAAAATGCTGATTTGATCAGCATTTCGTTAAATAAAATTATGCGTATGAATAAACAAACACAACCAGAAAAACAAAAAAATATGCAGACGCATAAGAAGCCGCATGTCATACCGGGCTTTGGATGTACGCTCGGCGTGGTCATCACGATGCTATCGCTGATCGTCCTCATTCCGCTGGCATCGGTGCTCGTGCGAACCCTACAGATCTCGCCGCGTGAGTTTTTCAGCCTGATCTGGAAGCCGAATGTGCGGAATGCCTTCTGGACGAGCATCAGTTGTTCGTTTCTGGCAGCAGTGGTCAATGTGATCTTTGGGCTGATCCTCGCATGGGTGCTCGTCAAATATGAGTTCCCGGGGAAACGGATTCTGGATGGATTTATCGAATTGCCGTTCGCACTGCCGACAGCGGTCGCGGGCATCACGCTCTCCAAGCTCTACTCGGAAAACGGATGGTTCGGAAGGCTGCTGGCAAAATGCGGCATCCGCGTGGCTTACACGCGGCTCGGACTGGTCGTGGCGCTGGTCTTTATCGGGATTCCGTTTGTGGTGCGTGCGGTACAGCCGGTATTAGAGAAGATGGACAGCCAGTATGAGGAGGCGGCATACATGCTCGGTGCGAGCCCGAAAAAAACATTTTTTTCGGTCATCCTGCCGGAGCTGCGCCCCGCGTTGCTGACCGGGTTTGGGCTGGCGTTTGCCAGAGGCATCGGGGAGTACGGCAGTGTGATCTACATTTCCGGAAACAGTGCGAAAGACCGGACGCAGGTGATCTCCTACGTGATCATGCAGAAGCTCAGCTATATCGATTATGCAAGTGCGACAGCGATCGCGCTCGTGATGCTGGTTATCTCGTTTTTGTTGCTGTTGTTTGTGAATATCGTGCAGGCAAAGCAGTCGGCAAGGACGAATTTGCTGTGAGAAAGTGCATAACACCGGGATGGCGGCAATCACAGTGGCCATAGGTTATGTTTTTGGTCATGCACGCACATGTCTCGAGACACCACATAAGTAGTTTCGCAACCACTATAAATAAGGAAAGGGCGATACCGATGAGCGAACAGGAATTATTAGAGCGCAGTAAGCGTCGCACAAAATATATATTGATCACGGTATCCGTACTGTTCATCGCTGTGATGTTAGTCGTGCCGCTCGCGGCAGTGCTCGTGAATGCGCTGAGTGAGGGCTGGAGGTTCTATATACAGGCAGTCACTACCGAGTATGTGCGCAGCGCCCTGTTTGTCACAATACTGGCGACCGTGATCGCTGTCGTGGTCAACACATTTTTCGGCATCTGTGCCGCATGGCTGCTCACGAAGTTCAGCTTCAAGGGAAAACAGGTACTCGCGACACTGATCGATATCCCGTTTTCTATCTCACCGGTCATTGTCGGTCTGGCATATCTGATGACATTTGGCAGGCTCGGATGGTTTTATCCGGTGATCCGGGCATTCAACCAGCAGTTTGGCACGGACATCCGCATCACCTTCGCGGTGCCTGGCGTTGTGCTGGCGACCGTATTCGTCACCTTCCCGTTTGTGTCAAGGGAGCTCATCCCGGTGCTCAACACGCAGGGAAAGGACGAGGAGGAAGCGGCTGCACTCATGGGTGCGGGAGGCTTTACGATTTTCCGGCGGATCACACTTCCACAGATGAAGTGGGGGCTGATCTACGGTATCATCCTCTGTACGGCGCGCGCGCTCGGCGAATTCGGCGCGGTCAATGCGTTGTCCAAGACGCGCGGCGAGACATTCACACTGCCGCTGGAGATCGATGCGCTGTACATGTCGGGCACCGATACATCGATCACGGCAGCATTTGCAGTATCATCCATACTGGTGATTCTGGCAGTCATCATTTTATTTGCCAGAAATATTTTAGAACACAGGGATCAGGCGAGGGAGACAAAAGATGTACGTTGAAATGAAAAATATCTATAAGCAATACGGTGATTTCCTCGCATCGGACAATGTGAGCTTTGGCGTGGAAAAGGGACGGCTGGTCGCGCTGCTCGGTCCATCGGGCAGCGGCAAAACAACGCTGCTGCGCATGATCGCAGGACTCGAAACACCTAATGCCGGTGACATCTACATCGATGGACAGCGCATGAATGACATTCCCGCGGCAAAGCGCGGCATCGGCTTCGTATTCCAGAATTATGCATTGTTCCGGTATATGACCGTCTTTGACAACGTCGCTTTCGGACTCGAGCTGCAAAAGCTGCCGAAAGCACAGATCAGGGAGCGGGTGATGGCGCTGCTGGAGCTGACCGGGCTCTCCGGCATGGAAAAAAGATACCCCAATCAGCTCTCCGGCGGACAGCGCCAGCGTGTCGCATTCGCGCGGGCACTCGCACCGAATCCGCAGGTATTGCTGTTGGATGAGCCGTTCGCTGCGATCGATGCAAAGGTGCGCACAGAGCTGCGCAGCTGGCTCAAGGAGATGGTTGAAAAGCTGGGTATCACGAGTATTTTCGTCACACACGATCAGGACGAGGCAGTCGAAGTGGCAGATGAGATCATCATCACAAACCACGGCAGGATCGAGCAGATGGGTACACCGTTTGACATTTATAAAGCACCGGCGACACCGTTTGTGGCACAGTTTATCGGACGCTCCTCCGTTGTGGAGGAATACGACAAACTGAGGGGCTTTGACCGGATCGAAGGCGCTGACCGGGCGGTGATCCGGCCGGAATTTGTCAAAATCTCAAAGAGCGGAAAGCTCAATCAGTACGTGAGTGCTGCAGAGACCGGAGTCGTGACAGATGTCATGTTCCGCGGCAACCGCATGGATGTGACGGTCGATATCAACGGCATCCGTATCGTCGGGGAGCGGTCACTCGAAAAGGATCTGATCTCGGTCGGTGAGACCGTACATGTGCTGATTTACCGGCTATATATTTTTGACAATGAGCAGACGTATCTGATGGAAAATCAGGCGATGCAGGAGCAGGATGTATTTTACATCTAATCAATGGAGGAAGTTATGCAGACAAATTTGGTACATATACGGGAAAAGCAAATCCTGCACACCGATGTGCTGATCATCGGCGGCGGTACAGCCGGCTGCTACGCAGCACTTACACTCCGGGAGCATTCCGACTGCTCCATCGTGATCGCAGAGAAAGCGAATATCAAGCGTAGCGGCTGTCTGGCGGCGGGTGTGAACGCGATCAACGCCTACATTGTGGACGGTCAGAAGCCGGAAGATTATGTAAACTATGCAAAGCGTGATGCGGGCGGCATCGTGCGGGAGGATCTGCTGCTCACGATGTCGGAGGGCTTAAACCGCGTGACAGAGCGGATGGAGCGGCTCGGGCTGGTGATCTTAAAGGACGAAAACGGAAAATATGTTGCCAGAGGCAACCGGAATATCAAGATCAACGGAGAGAACATGAAGCCGCTGCTCGCGCAGGCAGTCGAAGCGCTGCCGGATATTATGATCTTAAACCGTGTCAATATCACCGATTATATCGTGACAGACAATACCATTCAGGGAGCGTTTGGTTTTTCGATGGAGGAGCCCATTGCCTATGAAATCCGGGCGAAAAAAGTGCTCTGTGCGACCGGAGGAGCCGCAGGACTTTACCGGCCAAACAACCCCGGTTTTTCCAGACATAAAATGTGGTATCCGCCGTTTAATACCGGAGCGGGCTACGCAATGGGTATCAACAGCGGCGCGGAAATGACGACCTTTGAGATGCGCTTTATCGCACTCCGGTGTAAGGATACGATCGCACCGACCGGAACGATCGCACAGGGTGTCGGAGCAAAGCAGGTCAATGCCAGAGGCGAAGTCTATGAGACACATTACGGGCTGACGACTTCGGAGCGTGTGTACGGAACGGTCATGGAAAACCTGCAGGGCAGGGGACCGTGTTATCTGCGCACCGAGGGCATCACAGCGGAGCAGGATGAGTCTCTGAAAAAGGCTTATCTGAACATGGCTCCGAGCCAGACCTTAAAATGGCTCGAATCCGGAAAAGATCCGAGTGAGCAGAATGTCGAGATCGAGGGCACGGAGCCGTATATCGTCGGCGGGCACACCGCCAGCGGTTACTGGGTGGATACAAACCGAGAGACAACGATCCACGGACTGTATGCGGCGGGCGATGTCGCAGGCGGTTGTCCGCAGAAATATGTGACCGGGGCGATGGTCGAGGGAGAGATCGCGGCAGAGCATATCGCAGGGCAGCTCGCAAAAGAGGCGGCACAACAGACTCTACAAGCAGAGCAGGAACAGCAGGCACTCGATCAAAAGATTGCAGAGTATGAGCGTTATCTGAATCAGAAACAGCCGTTATTTACAGCGGAGCAGCTGGAAGAGGCGATGCAGAAGGTGATGGACAATTATGCCGGAGGTATCTCGACGCATTATCAGTTCAACGAAAAGCAGTTAGCGCTCGCAGAGGAAAAGATCCGGCAGCTCATGGAGCTCGCGCAGGATCTGGGCGCGGCCGATATGCATGAGCTCATGTTTATTTATGAGCTAAAGGAGCGGCTGACCGTATGTCTGTCTGTGATCGCACATCTGGGCGCGCGAAAAGAGACACGCTGGCACAGCTTTGCGGAGAATCTCGATTATCCAAAAAAGAGTGATGAGTGGATGCGCTATGTAAATTCAAAAATGGAGAACGGAAAGCTGAAGATCATTTTCAGGGAGCTGGTCGGAAGGGAGGAACGCTATGAGCATCGCGATTGATCAGACACTATGTAAGGCATGCGGCGCATGTGAAAGAGTCTGTCCGGGCAGCCTGATTAAGCAGCGTAAGGATGGCACAGCCTATATCAAATATCCAAAGGACTGCTGGGGCTGTTCCTCCTGTATCAAGGAATGCCATTTCGGGGCGATCGCCCTGTATCTGGGCGCAGATATCGGAGGCATGGGCAGCCGGATGCAGGTACAGTCCAAGGGCGATGAGCTCTACTGGAACCTGACCAGACGGGACGGCAGCATGGAGCAGCTCGTCATCAATAAAAAGGAATCAAATAAATACTAAAAAGGAAGGTAATAGCGATGAGTGGATTATCACATCTTGATGAACTGGAGGCAGAGGCAATCTATATTATCCGTGAAGTGGCGGCAGAGTGTGAAAAGCCTGTCATGCTCTACTCCATCGGCAAAGACAGTTCCGTGATGTTACATCTGGCAATGAAAGCATTTTATCCGGAGAAGCCGCCGTTTCCGTTTTTACATGTAAATACCACGTGGAAATTCAAGGAAATGATCGAGTTCCGCGACCGCAGGGCAAAGGAGCTGGGTATCGAGATGCTCGAATACATCAACGAGGAAGGTGTGAAGGCGGGAATCAATCCGTTTGACCACGGCAGCGCCTACACGGACATCATGAAAACGCAGGCACTCAAGCAGGCACTTGACAAATATGGATTTACGGCTGCGTTCGGCGGCGGACGGCGTGACGAGGAAAAATCAAGGGCAAAGGAGCGCATCTTTTCTTTCCGCAATGAGCAGCATGCGTGGGATCCGAAAAACCAGCGCCCGGAGATGTGGAAGCTCTACAACTCCAAGATCCAGAAAAAAGAGGAGGTCCGTGTGTTCCCGTTATCGAACTGGACAGAGACAGATATCTGGCAGTACATCCGGCAGGAAAACATCGAGATCCCATCCTTATATTTTGCAAAGGAACGGCCGGTCGTATACCGCGACGGCAACATCATTATGGTGGATGACGACCGCATGAAGCTGCGGCCCGGCGAAAAGATCCAGCAAAAGAGCGTGCGGTTCCGTACACTTGGCTGTTATCCGCTGACCGGTGGATGCGAATCCACAGCGACGACACTCGATGAGATCATCGACGAGACGCTGAGCGCGGTATCCTCCGAGCGGACTACGCGGGTCATCGACAACGAGGCAGCAGGCAGCATGGAACGAAGAAAGAGAGAGGGGTATTTCTAAAATGAGTGGTCTTTTAAAATTTATCACATGCGGCAGCGTGGATGATGGAAAATCAACCTTGATCGGACACATTTTGTACGATTCCAAGCTGCTCTACACCGATCAGGAAAAGGCTTTGGAGCTCGACAGCAAGGTCGGCAGCCGCGGCGGGGCGATCGACTATTCCCTGCTGCTCGACGGACTGATGGCAGAGCGCGAGCAGGGTATCACGATCGATGTCGCTTACCGCTATTTTACAACAGACAAGCGCAGCTTTATCGTGGCAGATACGCCCGGACATGAGGAATATACGAGAAACATGGCAGTCGGTGCATCGTTTGCGGATCTGGCAGTCATTCTGATCGATGCCAAGCAGGGCGTGCTTGTGCAGACAAGACGGCACGCACGCATCTGTGCACTGATGGGTATCCGCTATTTTGTATTTGCAGTCAATAAAATGGATCTCGTCGGCTATGATGAGAAGCGCTTTCGCGAGATCGAGGAACAGATTAAAGAGCTGGCAGACGAATTACAGCTGCCGAATGTCAAGACGATTCCGGTATCTGCGACAGAGGGCGACAATGTGACGACGCACTCTGACCGCATCACATGGTATCAGGATGAGGCACTTTTGCCGTATCTGGAGGATCTGGACATCACGGAGGACGATCACGAGGTCGGATTTTACATGCCGGTACAGCGTGTCTGCCGTCCGGATCACACGTTCCGCGGTTTTCAGGGACAGATCGAGGATGGAACAATCCATGTGGGCGATACGGTCACGACACTGCCGAGCAACGAATCCGCAAAGGTCAAGAGCATCCATATCGGCGATAAGAGCAGTGATGAGGCAGTCAAGGGACAGCCGGTGACGATCCAGCTCGACCGTGAGGTGGACGTATCGAGAGGCTGTGTGCTGACGATCGATTCCGGTGTACAGGTCGCAGCTTCGATCACAGCGACACTGCTGTGGATGGATGACGACGAGCTGACAAGCGGCAAAAACTTCTTTTTCAAGCTCGGAACAAAGACAATCCCCGGATTTGTCTCAGAGATCTCCTATGCGGTCGATGTGAACACCGGGGCGCAGAAAAAGGTCGATACACTGAGCAAAAACGAGATCGCCGTCTGCCGGATTTCCCTTGCGGACAAGATCGTTGTCGATGAGTTCAAAAAGCACAAGACACTCGGCGAGTTTATCCTGATCGACCGTGTCACAAACATGACCTCCGCGTGCGGAGTCGTGGAGCAGGTACATACCGGGGAAAGCGGCTTGTACGAGGGACGCGTGAACCGCAAGGTACGTGCGGCGATCAAGGGTCAGACAGCAGTTACCGTCGAATTTATCGATGGGGATGCGGGTGTGAACCGCGCATTTGTGGAGGATGTGGAAAAAGCACTGAATCTGGATGGCAGACACACCTATCTGTACGCACCGCAGGCGGGCGAGGACATTTCAAACGTGCTCAGGCATCTGCACCGTGCGGGCATTGTGGTACTTTTATATGTAGATAAAAAACAGGCAGGGACGATCACGGACAAGAACGAGTTCTACATCAGCGGCTGGAAGGAAAACGGCACAGAGGTCGATGAGGTTGCAGCGCTGATCCGCAGACGCTCTGCATATCAGGAGCTGCTGGCGCACAGCGGAGATTATATTTAACAAACGGAGGGCGCAGATGAGATTCAACACAGCACTTTTGCACAGCAAAAAAATGGGTGATGAACATACCGGTGCGACATTGACACCGGTCTGTCAGTCCAGTGCCTTTTACCAGTCCTCAGCCGAGCAGCATGAAAAGCTGTTCCATAATAAGGCAAACGGCTACTCGTATACACGGATCAACAATCCGACGATCGCAGCGTTTGAGGAGCGCATGAGCGCGCTGGAGGGCGGCATCGCATCGATCGCCTGCTCCTCCGGCATGGCGGCGATCATGAATGCATTGCTCAATATCGTGAATGCCGGACAGGAGATCGTCGCAAGCACGAGTCTCTACGGCGGATCGATCGATGTTTTTCACGATTTTGAGGCGTTCGGCATCAAAACCGTATTTGTGGATGTGGGCGATGCGCAGGCGGTTGAGGCGGCGATCACAGACCGGACGCGGGTGATCTTTGCGGAGACGATTGGCAATCCAAAGCTGGATGTCGTTGACATTGCGGCACTCGCAGAGCTCGCACACAGACACGGACTGCCGCTCGTCATGGATAATACGGTGGCGACCGCCTATCTCGTGCAGCCGCTCGCCCTGGGAGCCGATATCGTGGTCAATTCCACCTCGAAATATATCAACGGCAGCAGCAATTCGATCAGCGGTGTGCTCACGGACAGCGGCAGGTTCAAATGGGATAAGGAGCGTTACCCCGGCATGGCGGAATATGCAAGATTCGGAAAATTCGCATATACGGCAAAGCTTAGGAACGGTCTGTTCCGCAATACCGGAGCATGTATGGCACCGCAGACCGCATTTTACAATCTCATCGGCATGGAGACCTTAGGCATCCGGATGGAGCGGATCTGTGCAAATGCGCTGGCGCTCGCACAGTTTTTAGAGCAGCAGCCGGGCATCACGGTCAACTATCCGGGACTGGCGCACAGCCGCTGGCATGGGATCGCTGAGAAGCAGCTGGAAAGAGGCTACGGCGGAATCTTAACCATCCGCGTCGGCAGCAAGGAGCGGGCATTTGCACTGATGAATGCACTCACGATACCGAAGATCGTTTCCAATATCGGAGATACCAAGACGCTCATCATTCACCCGGAATCGACGCTGAATGCACACAGCACGGAGGAAGAAAAGGCGGATGCGGGCGTTTATGATGATCTGATCCGCATCAGCGTCGGCATCGAGGATATCGAGGATCTGACCTCGGACTTTACACAGGCGCTGCAGTCCATGGACGCAGAATAGAAGGAGGAACAGTTATGGCAGTAGATTATGCAGCTCTGAAAAAGGGCGGCTTTATGCGTCAGAAACAAAAAAATCATTTTTCACTGCGGCTGGCAGTCGTGGGCGGCAACCTGACCGTGGAAAATCTCCGCAAGATCGCAGATGTAGCGGAAAACTACGGTGACGGACATGTGCATCTGACATCCAGACAGAGCGTGGAGATCCCGTTTATCAAACTCGAACAGGTCGATGAGGTAAAGGAGGAGCTGGCAAAGGGCGATTGCAAGCCGGGTGTCTGCGGACCGCGCGTGCGCACGATCACAGCCTGCCAGGGAAACCAGATCTGTCCGAGTGGAAATATCGACAGCTACGACATCGCAAAAAAGCTCGATGAGCGCTATTTTGCGAGGGAGCTGCCGCACAAGTTCAAGTTCGGTGTCACCGGATGCCAGAACAACTGCTTAAAGGCAGAGGAAAACGATGTCGGCATCAAGGGCGCGGCTAAGGTTACTTGGAATGCCTCCGCATGTATCATGTGCGGCGTGTGCGCAAAGGCATGCCGGACGGATGCGATCACGATCGCAGACGGAAAAATAGAGCTGAACGAGGACAAATGCAACTACTGTGGCAGGTGTGCAAAGGCATGTCCGACAGATGCGTGGGAGACACAGACCGGATATCTCGTATCGTTCGGCGGACTGTTTGGAAACCGTATCTATAAGGGCGAGGAGCTGCTTCCGGTCATCACCTCGGAGGAAACCCTATTCCGCGTGACCGATGCAGCGATCCAGTTTTTTGATGACAATGCAAAACCGAGCGAGCGTTTCCGTTATACGATCGAGCGGGTAGGAATCGATAAATTTAAAAAAGTAATACAGGAGGCATACAATGGCTGAGTTAGATTTTAACATTGATGAGAGAGTAGATATTACCGATGTGGTCTGCCCGATGACATTTGTCAAGGCAAAGGTAGCGATGGAGGAGCTGGAGATCGGACAGGTGCTTGCAGTCACGATGAACGACGGCGAGCCGGTACAGAACGTACCGCGCAGCTTCAAAGAAGAAGGTCAGCAGATTTTAAAGCTGATCGACAACGAGAACGGAACCTATGATCTGATCGTAAAAAAGATCGAGGAATAACAGATCGAAAATAACAGATCATAGATAGCAGGAGGCGGAGCAATGGCAAAGAGAGTGAGTGGAGCGGATTTTCAGACAGAGGTTCTGGATGCAAAGCTGCCGGTATTGGTAGAATTTTATTCAGATAGCTGTATTCCGTGCAAGCAGTTATCACCGATCTTGGGAGGGATCGAGGATGACTACGAGGATCAGCTTAAGGTCGTCAAGGTGAATGTGAATTTTGACGCGGAGCTGGCACAGAAATATGAGGTAGCGGCATCGCCGACCATCCTGATTTTCAAGGATGGTGCAGAGGTACGGCGTGTGCGCGGACTCATCAAGCGTCCGGAGCTGGAAAAGCTCGTAAAGGGAATATTATAAATAAGGAAAGACAAGGCAGGAGGAAACGAATATGTTAGTAACAGTCGCAGGTGAAAAAAAGGAGATCAAAGAGGGAACGACAATCGAACAGCTGATCGCGGATGAAAAGGTAGAAAATCCAGATTATGTGACAGTGACCGTCAATGATGATTTCGTGGAGAGCGATGATTTCGCGACGACACAGATCAAGGAAAATGACAGTATCGAGTTTCTCTATTTCATGGGAGGAGGTGCGTTTTAATGGCATTTACAAATGAACAGATGGAACGCTACTCCCGCCATATTATCTTGCAGGAGGTCGGCGTCAAGGGACAGAAAAAGCTCTTAAACGGAAAGGTACTGATCATCGGCGCGGGCGGACTCGGCGCTCCGGCTGCGATGTATTTAGCAGCGGCAGGTGTGGGAACGATCGGTATTGTCGATGCCGATGAGGTAGATCTGTCCAACCTGCAAAGACAGATTATCCACGGAACCGCAGATGTCGGCAAGGCAAAGGTAAAATCAGCCAAAGAGACGATGAATGCGATGAATCCGGATGTCACAGTCAATACTTACCGCGAATTCGTGACATCTGAAAATATCATGGATCTGATCGCAGATTATGATTTTATCATTGATGGAACGGACAATTTTCCGGCAAAGTTCTTGATCAACGATGCGTGTGTCATGGCGAAAAAGCCGTTTTCCCATGCGGGTATCATCCGCTTCAAGGGTCAGCTCATGACCTATGTGCCCGGTGAAGGTCCGTGCTACCGCTGTGTATTTAAAAACCCACCGCCGAAGGATGCCGTACCGACCTGCAAGCAGGCTGGTGTCATCGGTGCAATGGGCGGTGTGATCGGAAGTCTCCAGGCGATGGAGGCGATCAAATACCTGATCGGAGTCGGGGAGCTGCTCACAGGCAAGCTGCTGACCTATGATGCACTGAAAATGGAATTCCACACGATCAAGCTGCCGAAGCATACGGACGGCTGCGCTGTCTGCGGTTCACATCCGACGATCACGGAGCTGATCGATTATGAACAGGCGGAATGTGACGGAAAATAGAAATGTCGGAATCAACAGGTCAAATGTGACGGAAAGCAGGAAAGTATGTTATATTTATCTAAGGAAGATTATGAAAAGATATTGACACATTGCAAAGAGGGACTTCCGAATGAGTCCTGCGGTCTGATCGGCGGCACAAAGGACGGGGAGAAAAAGGAGATCAAAAAGGTTTATCTGCTCACGAACCTCGACCAGAGCAACGAGCATTTTTCGATGGATCCGAAGGAGCAGCTCGCAGCAGTCAAGGATATGCGTGCAAACGGATATGTGCTGCTCGGCAACTTTCATTCGCATCCAGAATCACCGTCCAGACCGTCTGAGGAGGACAAACGGCTCGCCTATGATTCAAAGGTAAACTATCTGATCCTCTCGCTGATGGATGCGGAGCATCCGGTACTCAATGCATTTGTGATCGATGAAGAAAAAAATGTGACAAAGGAAGAACTGATCATCGGTTGATGGACATGGAGGGAGCAATGAAAAACAGTATGAAGGATCTGATCATTATCGGCAGCGGTCCGGCGGGCTTGTCTGCGGCGGTCTACGCACAGCGCGCGATGCTCGATCAGGTTGTGATTGAAAAGGGCTTTAGCGGCGGACAGATCGTGACAACCGAACAGGTAGACAACTATCTGGGGCTCTACGGCGAGAACGGGTATGATCTGGCGATGCGTTTCAAGGATCATGCGGATCAGCTCGGCGTGCCGTTTTTAGAGGCAGAGGTCACGCAGCTCACAGATTGCGGAGCTTATAAGGAGGTACATCTGGAGGGTGGCGAGGTGCTGCGCACAAGGGCAGTCATTTTAGCGACCGGAGCGAATCACAAGCCGCTCGGCGTGCCGGGTGAAACCGAATTTGCCGGTGCGGGTGTTTCCTACTGTGCGACCTGTGACGGCGCATTTTTCAGGAACCGGACAGTCGCAGTCGTTGGTGGCGGGGATGTCGCCCTTGAGGATGCACTGTATCTGTCGAAGCTGTGTGAAAAGGTATATCTGATCCACCGCAGGGATGAGCTGCGAGGGGCAAGGCTGCTGCAGCAGCGCGTTTTTGACACGGCAAATATCGAGTTTTTAGGCAGCAGCCAGATCACGCAGATCACCGGCGAGGGCATGGTGGAGCAGATCACCGTAGCGGATAAAAAGAGCGGCGAGACGCGGGAGCTTGCAGTGTCCGGCGTGTTTATCGCAGTCGGCATGGAGCCGCAGAATGCGCTGGTGCAGGGACTGGTCGCGCTCGATGAGGCGGGCTATGTCATTGCCGGAGAGGATTGCAGGACGAGTGTGCCCGGAATCTATGCGGTCGGGGACATCCGCACAAAGCAGCTGCGTCAGGTCGTGACCGCGGTTGCGGATGGGGCGGTCGCAGTCGCTTCCTTAGGGAAACGCTGATTAAAGCGTTTCCCGCGCCGGATTTGCGCTGCGAAGCAGC
>CAVHZH010000001.1:0-90389 GCA_963640395.1 Oscillospiraceae bacterium | reverse complement strand
CGTGGTCTGGTCGCTTATGTACCACTGCCAGCGACAAGTAGCGGGAGCGTGCCTGCGCGATACATGTGCGCGCATGACCAAAAAAATATAACATATAGCTTCACAATTATTTAAACACAAAGCATAAACATAAAGGAGAACACAATTATGGCACAATTATGGGGCGGACGGTTCACAAAAGAAACCGATCAACTGGTATACAATTTCAACGCATCGATCGGCTTCGACCAGAAATTTTATAAACAGGACATCGAGGGCAGCATCGCACATGTGACGATGCTCGGCAGGCAGGGCATTCTCACGAAGGAAGAGTCCGATCAGATCGTAGACTGTCTGCGTCAGATAAAGGCAGATGTAGAAAACGGTACATTGGAGATCAGCGACAAGTATGAGGACATCCACAGCTTTGTGGAGGCAACGCTGATCGACCGCCTCGGTGATGTCGGCAAAAAGCTGCATACCGGGCGCAGCCGCAACGATCAGGTCGCACTCGATATGCGTCTGTACACCAGATCACAGGTGTTGGAGACCGATGATCTGTTAAAAGAATTGTTAGAGACGATCCTAAAGCTGATGGAGGAGCATGTCGATACGATCATGCCGGGCTTTACGCATTTGCAAAAAGCACAGCCGATCACACTGTCGCATCACATGGGTGCCTATTTTGAGATGTTTAAGCGTGACCGCCAGCGGCTGCACGACATTTTTGTGCGCATGAACTATTGTCCGCTCGGCTCCGGCGCACTCGCAGGGACGACCTATCCGTTAGACCGTGACCTTACCGCAGAGCTGTTAGGCTTTTACGGACCGACGTTAAACAGCATGGACGGCGTATCCGACCGCGATTATCTGATCGAATATCTGTCCGCGTGTGCGACGATCATGATGCATCTGTCACGTTTTTGCGAGGAGGTCATTATCTGGAATTCAAACGAGTACCAGTTTGTCGAGATCGACGATGCCTACAGTACCGGCAGCTCGATCATGCCGCAAAAGAAAAATCCCGATATCGCAGAGCTTGTGCGTGGAAAGACCGGCCGTGTGTACGGGGCACTCATGAGCCTGCTCACGACGATGAAGGGCATTCCGCTTGCATATAATAAGGATATGCAGGAGGACAAGGAGCTTTCTTTCGATGCGATGGATACGGTCAAGGGCTGCATCGCACTGTTCAACGGAATGCTTGCAACGATGAAGTTCAACAAGGAACGCATGTACGCATCCGCAAACGGCGGATTTACGAATGCGACGGATGCCGCAGACTATCTCGTGAACCACGGTGTACCGTTCCGCGATGCGCACGGCATCATCGGCAGACTGGTGTTATACTGCATCGACCAGAACAAGGCGATCGATCAGTTATCACTCGATGAGCTCAAGGCGATCTGTCCGGTATTTGAGCAGGATATCTATGATGCGATCTCAATGGAGACCTGTGTCAGCAAGCGCCTGACGATCGGAGCACCCGGTCAGGAGGCGATGAAAAAGGTGATCGCGATCGAGAAGGAATACCTGGCCGAGGACTGGAAAATGTGATCATCTATCTTTGCTCATAATCTGGCGCTCACCCCATGACTTATCAAACGATTCCATCCATGCAAGCATGATGTCCTCGTTTTTTAAGTCATGGCTGAACTGTTACGTAAAATTAGATAAATTTTGGGTTGATTTTTTGTGCAGGTTGTATTAGTATATACAAGAAATACAGATGTCCGCGATAGACGGACTGAGACAAATAAAGAAAAACGAATCTGCGGCGGACGACAGAGGACAGGATGCGCGGTCACAGATCAGAAGGAGATTATCGAACGATGAGTGAAAAATTAAAAGTAGGTATTTTAGGCGGAACCGGAATGGTCGGACAGCGATTCATTTCTATCTTGGAGAATCATCCGTGGTTTGAGGTGACTACGATCGCAGCCAGCCCGCGCAGCGCAGGTCAGACTTATGAGCAGGCAGTCGGCGGACGTTGGAAAATGACGACACCGATGCCGGAGGCAGTGAAAAATATTGTTGTAAAAAATGTCAACGAGGTAGAGGCAGTCGCTTCGGAGGTTGATTTTGTATTCAGTGCGGTAGACATGACAAAGGATGAGATCCGTGCGATCGAGGAAGCATATGCAAAGACCGAGACGCCGGTCGTATCGAACAACAGCGCACACCGCTGGACACCGGATGTACCGATGGTCATTCCGGAGATCAACGCAGATCATTTTGCAGTGATCGAGTCACAGAAAAAGCGTCTAGGCACAAAGCGCGGATTCATCGCAGTAAAGCCGAACTGCTCCATCCAGAGCTACACACCGGCGCTGACCGCATGGAAGGAGTTCGAGCCGTATGAGGTTGTCGCTACGACCTATCAGGCGATCTCCGGCGCAGGAAAGACCTTTAAGGACTGGCCCGAGATGGAGGGAAATATTATCCCGTATATCGGCGGAGAGGAAGAAAAGAGCGAGAAAGAGCCCTTACGTGTATGGGGTGAGGTAAAGGACGGCGTGATCGTACCTGCAGCTACACCGGTGATTACCTGCCAGTGCATCCGTGTGCCGGTACTCAACGGACATACTGCAGCCGTATTTGTAAAATTCAAAAAGAAACCGACCAAAGAGCAGCTCATCGCAAAGCTGCGTGAGTTCTCCGGCGTTCCGCAGGAGCTTGACCTGCCGAGTGCACCGAAGCATTTCATCCAGTATCTCGAGGAGGATAACCGCCCGCAGGTAACATTGGATGTCGATTATGAAAATGGTATGGGTGTCAGCATCGGACGGCTGAGAGAGGACAGCGTTTATGACTGGAAGTTTGTCGGACTTTCACACAATACACTGCGTGGCGCGGCAGGCGGTGCGGTACTGTGCGCAGAGACCTTGAAGGCACAGGGCTTCATTACAAAGAAGTAATAGCAGATCAATCATATGAGGGCGCAGCTTGTGCCCTCATTTTTTTTAAAAACCCATGCAAAGTGTCTGTCTTTTGTCTGTATTCTTCTTTTATAATAGTCGCAGATATGATAGACTAAACAAAGGAATTCATATGTCAAAATCATTATATATCGCAGAAAAACCGAGTGTGGCACAGGAGTTCGCCAAAGCGCTCGGGCTTCATATGAAGCGTTACGACGGCTATCAGGAATCGGATGAGGCGATTGTGACATGGTGTGTCGGTCATCTGGTGACGATGAGCTATCCGGAAGTCTACGATGAGAAATATAAAAAATGGTCACTGGCGACGCTGCCGTTTCTGCCGCAGGAGTTCAAATATGAGGTGATCGGCTCCTCGGCAAAGCAGTACCGGATCGTTGCAGGGCTTTTAAACCGCACGGATGTAGACTGCATCTACGTCTGTACGGACTCCGGGCGCGAGGGAGAGTACATCTACCGGCTGGTGGAGCAGATGGCAGGTGTGAAAAATAAGGAGCGCCGGCGTGTCTGGATCGATTCCCAGACGGAGGAGGAGATTTTGCGCGGCATCCGCGAGGCAAAGGATTTATCGGAATATGACAACCTGTGTGCCAGTGCTTATCTGCGGGCAAAGGAAGATTATCTGATGGGTATCAATTTCTCGCGCCTGCTGACGCTGCGCTACGGCAATGCAGTCGCTAATTACCTGCATGAGCGCTACGCGGTGATTTCAGTCGGCCGCGTCATGACCTGTGTGCTCGGCATGGTCGTGCGCCGGGAGCGTGAGATCCGTGCATTTACAAAGACACCGTTTTACCGTGTGCTCGGGAAGCTGTCGTTGGACGGCGCACCGATCGACGGTGAGTGGAAGGCAGTAGAGGGATCGGCATATTTCCAGTCCCCGAAGCTGTATAAGGAAAACGGTTTTCAGCAAAGGGAGGATGCACAGGCACTCATCGACACGTTAGCGCAGATTCAGCCACAGATGGCGACGGTAGTGTCCGTGGAGAAGAAAAAGGAGACAAAAAACGCGCCGCTGTTGTTTAATCTGGCGGAGTTGCAGAATATCTGCTCGAGGTTTTTCAAGATCAGCCCCGATCAGACACTGCAGATCATTCAGGAGCTGTACGAGAAAAAGCTGGTCACTTATCCGCGAACGGATGCGCGTGTGCTCTCGACCGCAGTCGCAAAGGAGATCCATAAAAATATCGAGGGACTGAAAAATATTCCCGGTGTCCGCAGCTTTGCGGAGGAGATCTTAGCGGGCGGCGCATATAAAAATATTGCGAAAACACGTTATACAAACGATAAGCAGATCACCGACCATTATGCGGTGATCCCGACCGGACAGGGAATGGGAGCATTAAAATCGCTCAGTGACTTGTCCATGAAGGTGTATGAGGTGATCGTGCGCAGGTTTTTAGCGATTTTTTATCCGCCGGCGGTTTATCAGAAGGTGAGCCTTGTGACACAGGTCGGCAATGAAAAGTTTTTTTCCGGTTTTAAAGTATTAAAGGATTCCGGTTATCTGAAAGTGATGGAATATTCGTTCTTTAAAAAGAAACAGGCAGCAGGTGCTGCCGGGCAGGATGCCGAAGCAGAAGCCCGGACACCGGACAGCGCAGATGGAGAAGAACAGGAGATTTCCGATGAACATTTGCTCGAACTGGTCGCCGGTTTGAAAAAGGGTGTCCAGCTTCCGGTAGACGGTTACGCGATCAAGGAGGGCGAGACATCGCCGCCAAAGCGTTATACATCCGGTTCGATGGTGCTTGCGATGGAGAATGCGGGACAACTCATCGAGGATGAGGAGCTGCGCGCGCAGATCAAGGGCAGCGGCATCGGTACGAGCGCGACACGCGCCGAGATCATCGCAAAGCTGGTGAAAAATAAATATCTCGCATTAAATAAAAAGACGCAGGTCATCACACCGACGCTGCTGGGGGAAATGATCTTTGATGTCGTAAACGTATCGATCCGTTCCCTGCTCAATCCGGAGCTGACGGCGAGCTGGGAAAAAGGGCTGACCTACGTTGCACAGGGCAGCATCACATCGGAGGAATACATGGTGAAGCTGGAGCATTTTATCCGGTCACGCACGGATGCGGTGATGCAGACAAACCATCAATATGCACTGCGGCAGTATTTTGACGCGGCAGCGCCATATTATAAAAATAACAGCAAGGCAGGGAACAGGAAAAAGAGCACCCGCACAAAGGGCTCTGCCAGAAAGGAAAATCAACATGAATCAGTGTAAAATCAGCGAATTATACGACCTGTCAAAGACGATCGCAGGAGCGTATCTGGCGCAGTTTACCTATCCGTGGGAGGCACTGGCAGGGATCGGGGATATGGTTCGCGAGCTGGGAACAGCACTTGATCCGGATAAATACGAAAAACGCGGAGCAGACATCTGGGTTGCGAAAACGGCAAAGGTTGCACCAACGGCATGCTTAAACGGTCCGCTCATCATTGATGAGGAGGCAGAGATCCGCCACTGTGCATTTATCCGTGGCAGCGCAGTTATCGGAAAAGGCTCTGTCATCGGCAATTCGACCGAGATTAAAAATGATATTATCTTCGACTGTGTACAGGTACCGCATTACAACTATGTAGGAGATTCGATTTTAGGCTATAGATCACATATGGGAGCAGGATCGATCACATCCAATGTCAAATCCGATAAGACAGAGGTGGTCGTAAGGGACGGCGCAGAGCAGCTTGCGACCGGACGCAAAAAATTCGGAGCGATGCTCGGAGATTATGTGGAGGTCGGCTGCAACAGCGTACTCAATCCGGGTACGGTTATTGGCAGCCATACAAATATCTATCCGCTTTCAAGTGTCCGGGGGGTCGTTCCGGCACACAGCATTTATAAAAAACAGGGTGAAGTTGTATTAAAGACGATGTAACTGTGAGGGTACTGAACAGTTAGAAGACGATCATGTATCATAGAACTCAGACGGGAGGTACGAAAATGGAGATAAGCAGCCGTGACAATGGATTAAGGGATAGCAGTCAGGAGCAGAACTTAATTCCGGAGGTGGAGGCAGATCAGAGCGGGCTGGATGCCCGGATGCAGTTTGGCATCGTTGACGATGCTATGCTGGAGGTCTTTGAGCCGCTGCTGCTGCCGCAGGTTGCAGAGGCGCTGCACAGTGGGGAACCGATTACGGTTATGGGAATCGCAATGGAAGGTGTCGCCTGCGGTGCGCTGGCAGGTTATCTTTCGGGAGATTGCTTCCGCGTGATCTCTCTATATGTGGCACCGGACTACAGACGGCAGGGTGGCGCGCGCCGTATGATTGGTGAGTTGGAGGCGTTGATTGAGGACGAACCCGATATCGGGGAAGTGGATCTTCAGTTTACAACGGCAGAGCCGGATAATGAGACGATGCTTCCGTTTCTGGAGGCAATGGGATTTTTACAGGAGAGTGACGGCGGGCGGAATATCTATGAATTTGCGCTCGGGGATCTTAAGCCGG
The DNA here is from genome assembly GCA_963640395.1 of Oscillospiraceae bacterium. Lineage (GTDB taxonomy): Bacteria > Bacillota > Clostridia > Lachnospirales > Lachnospiraceae > W0P33-017. The sequence continues at coordinate 84,007 of CAVHZH010000001.1, read as the reverse complement.
TCAGTCTGCCGAAAGTATCCGGGGATAAAAATAACGGCATCTATTCATTTTCACAGTTATCCGATGATCTGCTGCATGCGGCACAAAAGCGCTGCGTTGCGCTCGGAACACCGCAGCCGGAGCAGACACTCACGAGTAAGGAGATCGAACGGGAGCTCAGTTATGCACTTGTCAAGGATGGCAGGATTGAGGCATACGCAGCGGTCGACCATTCCTGCTGCGGTGTGCTGACCCTGTGTGCACTATGGATCGGGGATCCCAACCGTGCGATCCTGAATACACTCATAAAAACAGTGATCGCACATGCGCAGGCACTTTATCCGCCGCAGACAAGAATCGCTATGCAGGCGGTCAATGACCAGTCAGAACGAATGATACAAAGGCTGGCGCCTCAGGCGAGAAAGATATCTTATACGTATCGGCAGACTGTCTGATATAGGATAGAAACAAATAAAAAGACTAATTGAAAACAGGAGGATATTTCAATGGATGATTTTCAGGTAAAACAGGCCGAACAGCAGCAGATGCAGCAGCAACAGCAGGTACAGGAACAGCAGCAACAAATGCATATGCATCTGATAGACCTGCAGAATTGGGATCGTGCAGAGGGGCAGACGATAGAAGAACGGCGCATGGAGCAGAACACCTATCTGATGGAGCAGGAGCTCGAGCGCAATGTGGATATGAAAAATGCATGGATAGAAAAATGCAGAAAGATTGAAGCTGACAGGACGGCGGAGGGCAGACCGGTGCAGATCCAGAGACCGGCACAAAAGACCTATAAGCAAAGGCGCGAGGATAAGCGTCTGGACTCCAAGGCAAAGAAAATCACACCGCTGGCGGATCATATGAGTATACATATGGTGGAAAGGCTGAAAAAGAAGAAGAACATGCATTCAAATTCCTTTACGCAGGATATGATTGATGAGGCGGTGCGTCAGCATGTGGATCGGCGTGTGCTGAATACTTTTGTATCCGGTTATGAAACAAATAAAAACGGTGAACCGCTGAATGAGTACCAGCAAAACCGAAAGGAGCTTGACCGGCAGTTTTTAGAGGACTATATTTCAAAGGATGAACAGCGCAGAAAACCGCATTTGGACCGCATGCTCGAGCAGGTGTTGAACACTGATATCACGGAGGAGATGCTTGAGCCGGAATATATGGAATATCATGCGGGGGAGCTTCATGAGCAGATCTCAAGACTGGTTTATTTTGATAATGTGTATAAGGATCCGGTGAACAAGGCTTATTTTGACGCGTTGCCGACGTTCAAGAAAGACCTGCTCCAGTGCAAGGTGTTAAGCCGGTATGCATACTATGGCTCACTGTTTTCACACGTATGTGCGCTGCGGGGTGTGGACGCCGACGGCGCGAAAATGGAAAAATGCGACAAGGCAAAGGCTGATAAAGATCGTGAGATCTTTACCGCACTCGCTGATGTTGAGAGACAGCAGATGCGGGATATGCTGGCAGAGAGCAGATCGCGTGAGCGGATGCTGATCCAGAATGAGTTTGAGCGGATGTATGAGGTAGAGAGGGAGCAGCTGATGCGCAACGGAGAGCAAATGAAGCAGGCGGTCGAGCAGGATAAGATGAAAACCGAGAAGGGCGAAGATATGACCAATCTCAATCTTACAAGCTATGTAACCGGATATTCGTTTGATGTGCTTGCAAAGCACCGGAAAATGATCGAGGATCATCCGGAGGAATACCAGGAAAATGCAAAGCTGGTTGATACACTGTATCAGCAGATGTACCGCTCGGTCGATGCTCTGGGTGATATTACGCTGGCGGCAATGGCTACACAGGGTGTTATGGATGCGCTGGGTGATCAGATGCCACAACAGACAAGGCTTAAAAGTGCAATGCAGAAAAAGGCATTGATCCAGCTCGCAGAAACCGATGCGAGGGCACAGGTCGTCAGACAGCAGATCAGCGGTATGGCAGATGCACTGGAAGGGCTTTTAAGGCATAAGGAGATGACTCCATCCGCTATCCGGATGATGGAGCAGCTTGGCTAAAACCGCACGTAACCAGAGCTCAGACGGGAGGTACATAAAATGGAAAATAGCATCCATGACGCTGAGTCAAGGGATAGCAATATGGAGCAGGACTTCATTCTGGAGCTGCAGACAGATCAGAGTGAGCCGGATGACCGGATGCAGTTTGGCATGGTTGACGATGACGATCCGTCTGCCTTTGAGCCGCTGCTGCTGCCGGAGGCTGCAGAGGCGCTGCACAGAGGAGAACCGATTACAGTTATGGGAATCGCAAAGGAGGGTGTCGCCTGCGGTGCATTGGCAGGTTATCTTGCGGGAGATTGTTTTCATGTGATTTCCTTATATGTGGCACCTGACTACAGACGACAGGGTGGCGCGCGCCGGATGCTCCGAGAATTGGAGGCGTTGATCGAGGATGAACCCGATATCGGGGCAGTGGAGATCAAGTTTACGACGGCGGAGCCGGATAATGAGACGCTGCTTCCGTTTCTGGAGACAATGGGATTTTCACAGGAGAGCGACAACGGACGGAACATCTATATGTTCGAGCTGGGAGATCTTAAGCCGGTCAGTCTGCCAAAGATATCCGGGGATAAAAATAACGGCATTTATTCATTTTCGCAGTTATCCGATAATCTGTTGCACGCGGCGCAAAAGCGCAGCGTTGCACTCGGAACACCGCAGCCGGAGCAGACGCTCACGGGTAAGGAGATCGAGCGGGAACTCAGCTATGCATTTGTCAGGGATGGCAGGATCGAGGCATATGCAGCAGTCGACCATTCTTGCTGCGGCGTGCTGACCCTGTGTGCATTATGGGTCGGGGATTCCAACCGTGCGGTTCTGACTGCGCTCATAAAAACCGTGATCGCACGTGCGCAGGCACTTTATCCGCCGCAGACGAGAGTCGCTATGCAGGCGGTCAATTCCCAGTCGGAACACATGATCCAAAGACTGGCACCTCAGGCAAGAAAGGTATCTTACACGTATCTGCAGATTGTCTGATAAGAATAGATAAAGGTTGATTAAAAACAGGAGGATATAACGATGGATGATTTTCAGATGCAGCAGCAGGCACAGCAACAGCAGCAGGCGCAACAACAGCAGCAGGCGCAGCAACAGCAGCAGGTGCAACAACAGCAGGCTCAGCAACAGCAGGAGCAGCCGTGGGAACAGGAGGTGCACAGACATCTGGTGGATTTGCAGAGCTGGGACCGGAAAGAGAATCAGACGATGGAACATCGGCGCATGGAACAGAACGAGTTTCTGATCAAGATGGAGCTGAACCGCAATGCGGACACCAAAAATGAATGGCGTGAAAAAGTCAGTAAGATCGAGGCTGACAGGACTGCAGCGGGCAGACCGGCACAGATCCAGCAGCCGGCAGAAAAGACCTTTAAGCAAAGACGTGAGGATAAGCGTCTGGATTCCAAGGCAAAGAAATCGACACCGCTGGCGGATCATATCAGCATACGTATCGTGGAGGGGCTGCAAAAGAAAAAGCGCATGCAGGATAATTCACTGACAAGTGAGGTGACGGCGGCGGCGAATGCGCAGCATGTGGACGCGCGTGTGCTGCGGAGCTTTTCATATGGCTATGAAAAAAATAAAAACGGTGAGCCGGCGGGTGAGCAGCAGCGAAACCGTAAGGAGCTTGACCAGCAGTTTTTTGAGGATTATATTTCAAAGGATGCACAGCGCAGAAAGCCGCATCTGGATCGTATGCTCGAGCAGGTGTTGGGCACTGATATCACACTGGAGATGTTTGAACCGGAATATCTGGAATATCATGCACGCGAGCTTCATGAGCAGATTACAAGACTGGTTTATTTTGAGAATGTATATCAGGATCCGGTGAACAGAGAATATTTTGCTGCCCTGCCGCAGGTCAAAAGAGACCTGATCCAGTGCAAGGTATTGGATCGGTATGCGTTGTACGGCTCATTATTTACACATGTGTGTGCGCTGCGCGGTCTGCAGTCCGACACTGCAGTGATGAACACGCATGACAACGAAGAAGATGTTCAGACTGCCCGTGAGGCCTTTGGTCAGACTGTTGAGGATGAGAAGCAGCAGCTGCGGGAAATACTGACAGAGGGCAGGTCACGCGAGCGGATGCTGTTCCAGAATGAGTATGAGCGGCTGTGTGAGATAGAGAAGGAAAGGCTGATGCGCGGCGGCGAGGAAATGAAGCAGATGGTAGAACAGCAGCAGATGAAGACCGATAAGGGTGCAGATATGACCAATCTGAACCTTACAGGCTTTGTGACCGGATATTCGTTCGATGAGCTTGCCAAATACCGGAAAATGATCGAGGACCATCCGGAGGAATACAGGCTGAGACAGGCAATGGTTGATACCATGTATCAGCAAATGTACCGCTCCATCGATGCTCTGGGTGATCTGACGCTCGATGCAATGGTTTCACAGGGTGTCATGGATGAGCTGAATGAGACAATGCCGCAGGAGTCAAAGTTTAAGACTACATTGCAGAAAAAAGCATTGATTGATCTTCAGGAATTTGATCTGAGGGCAGCGGTCGTCAGACGGCAGATCAACGGTATGGCGGATGCACTGTCAACGATTTTGAAGCATGAGCCGATAACCAAAGGCGCCAAGCAGGTGCTTGCGCAGTTTGGCTACTGGATGGGATAATGCGTACGAGATTCTTTAGAAAAAGCAAAAATACTATAGACGATTTTTGCAAAATATGAGAAAATATATCGAGTATGTTCGGACTTTGGCATCTTTTTGACAAAGTCAGTGACGCATAATATAATACTAATTATTGAAAGGAGACTTACAATGATTTACACAAAGGAAGTTGAAAACATGTGTCCGGTAGCTAAGGGCGCAAAGCATGAGCCGGCTCCGATCCCCGAAGAGGGCAAGTGGGTTCACTCAAAAAAGATTGAGGATATTTCAGGTTTTACACACGGAGTAGGTTGGTGTGCTCCCCAGCAGGGTGCCTGCAAGCTGTCCTTAAACGTCAAGAACGGCGTGATCGAGGAAGCTCTGGTGGAGACCATCGGATGCTCAGGTATGACTCATTCCGCTGCGATGGCTGCTGAGGTATTACAGGGCAAGACTATTTTAGAGGCATTAAATACCGACCTTGTATGTGACGCGATCAACACTGCCATGAGAGAGCTGTTCTTACAGATCGTTTATGGACGTACACAGAGTGCATTCTCTGATGACGGACTTGCAGTAGGTGCAGGACTTGAGGATCTCGGAAAGGGACTCCGTTCCCAGGTAGGTACAATGTACGCTACAAAGGCAAAGGGTGTTCGTTATCTGGAAATGGCAGAGGGCTATGTAACAGGTATCGCGTTAGATGCAGACAACGAAGTAATCGGCTATCAGTTTGTTTCTCTTGGAAAAATGACTGACTTCATCAAAAAGGGTGATGACCCGAATACTGCATGGGAGAAGGCAAAGGGTCAGTATGGCCGTGTGCAGGATGCAGTAAAGATCATCGATCCCAGATGCGAGTAATCGACAGACATTAGAAAAGGAGGAATATATAAAATGGCTTTATTTGAATCATATGAAAGAAGAATTGACCAGATCAATGCTGTTTTGAACAGCTATGGCATCAGCTCAATCGAAGAAGCTGAGAAAATCACAAAGGATGCCGGACTTGACGTATACAACCAGATCAAAGGTATCCAGCCGATCTGTTTTGAGAACGCTTGCTGGGCTTATATTGTAGGCGCTGCCATCGCGATCAAGAAAGACTGCCGCAGAGCTGCTGACGCTGCTGCTGCGATCGGAGAGGGACTTCAGGCTTTCTGTATTCCCGGATCTGTTGCTGATCACCGCAAGGTAGGTCTCGGACATGGTAACTTAGGAAAGATGTTGCTCGAGGAGGAGACCGAGTGCTTCTGTTTCTTAGCAGGACATGAGTCATTCGCTGCTGCAGAGGGTGCGATCGGTATCGCTGAGAAGGCAAACAAGGTTCGTCAGAAGCCGCTGCGCGTCATCTTGAACGGTTTAGGAAAAGACGCTGCACAGATCATTTCACGTATCAACGGATTTACCTATGTTGAGACAAAGTATGATTATAAAGAGGCAAAGTTAAATATTGTTTATGAAAAGGCATATTCAGAGGGACTTCGTGCGACTGTTAAGTGCTACGGCGCTGATGATGTGCAGGAGGGTGTTGCGATCATGCATCACGAGAACGTCGGTGTATCTATCACCGGTAACTCTACCAACCCGACACGTTTCCAGCATCCGGTAGCCGGTACTTACAAGAAGGAGTGCATTGAGTTAGGCAAGAAGTATTTCTCAGTAGCATCCGGCGGTGGTACAGGACGTACCCTGCATCCTGATAATATGGCTGCAGGTCCCGCTTCTTACGGTATGACCGATACATTGGGACGTATGCATTCAGATGCACAGTTCGCTGGTTCTTCATCCGTACCCGCCCATGTAGAGATGATGGGTCTGATCGGAGCAGGAAACAATCCGATGGTTGGTATGACAGTATCTGTAGCAGTTGCTGTTGAGGAAGCTGCGAAGGCTGGCAAGTTCTAAGAAAATGCTGATTTAATCAGCATTTCCTTAGCATCATCCGGCAGATCGCACGGATTTGCATGGGAATTTGCTGCTTCACAGCGCAAATCCGGCATGGGAAACGCTTTAATCAGCGTTTCCCTAAGGAAATGCCGTGGCAGACCGGAAACATTCCTAATGCATTCGGAAACATTGATTGACGAAAGGAGTATATTATGCCTGTTCAATATGGGCTTCTTACAAAGGAGCATATAAGTGCGCTCGTTCGCCAGCTGCCGGAGGTGGAACCGGCAGCAAACGATGACGATCAATATGCGCTTGGCGCGGTGCAGGATGGCTGTATCTGCGGTGTCCTTACCTTTCGTGCAGATGGAGAGCTTCTCATAGACATCCAGTATATTGCTGTCGCAGAGGCGTGCCGGAGACAGGGAATTGCGAACGGTCTGCTTGATTTCCTATGTAAAAATGCATGGAAGAGCACGACGGCTGTTTTAGCCACCTTTGCGGCAGAGGACTGGGATGCACCGCTTTGCCGTCTGTTTATCCGGCGTGGGGACTTCACGCTGACGGAGTCAGAGAGCTATATCTGCCGCTTTCCGTGCAGGGAGCTGCCCCAGATTAAATGGAAAGTGTCACTGCCGGCAGGAATGAGGATTACTACATTCTATGACCTGCCGGAGCTGACACAGCGGCGTTTTTTGAGTGAAATGAAAAAGGATAACCGGGAATTTGCGGATGGTCTCTGCGCGGAGCGAAAGCTGATGCTTCGCCCGCTTTGTATTTGTGCGGTAGATTCGTCCGGAGAAGTACGGGCTGCTATCTTTTGTGAGGCGCGGGGGCAGGATGTGGAGCTGTCGCTTGTTTACGCAGTAAATGGCAATGTACATGCATTGATGGCACTGTTTGGTCGTCTGCGTGAGCTCCTTATCAGTGAAGGGGATCGTATTTTAGATCTTCGGATCGCAGCAGTCACGCCACAGAGCCGGAAATTGATTGACAAGTTGCTTCCGGGATGTGAGATTACCGAAAAATTTTACACAGCATGTTGGGACATGAATACAATGGGAGGTGCAGACGATGGACATGAGTGAAGGATTAAATATGCAGAAAGCCCCTGATCTGTGGGAAACACGGAAAAAGAGATATTATGAGGAGCAGCACAAGGAGCTGCTTGACCGCTCCGGCAAGTTTGAGAACATGCTGGAACAGCAACAGACTCAGCAGCAGGCACAACAGGTGGAGGAGGTTGCCAAGCCACATTTTCTGGAGAGCATACCATATCTGCCGTCTGAAGTGAGTGTGCCCGGAATGTTTGCCCAGCCAAGAAATGAGAGTTATCTTGAGAAGAAAAAACGCAGAAATGTGCAGAAACAATATAACAAGGCCCGTGATGCGGAACAGAAGCTGATCAAGCTTGAAGGTTCTGCTCAGATCAGGGATTCTAGACGTACGGTGATTGCGAAAAGCTCATCTGCCGGATATAAAAACGAACAGAAGGTGCTGGATCAGCAGCTCAAGCTCATCCATGCACAGGCGGATGCGGATCTGGCGGCGGTGGAGCTGCTGCAGCGTCAGCAGGCGGATGGCGTCGTACAAAAATCCACAGATCCGGCGGCATCTATAGAGGCTTTGCAGGCGAAGGTGAAATGGAGTGCGCAGGAAAAGCGTTATGATGCGTATCATCGGTTGGCGATTGCCCTGGAGGTCGGCAGCAAGGTACGCGAGGAGGCGATGAAAAAGGCCGAAGATGAAAAATTAAAGGCGGATGAGCTGAAACGCAAATACAAGGTTGCCAGTATGCCGCAGGGTGCGGAGAAAAAGCGTGAGAGCGATACGATCAGCCGTCATAGAAAATTCGACATGCTCAAGGGTATTTTTCGCAAGTCGACTCCCTATTCCAGAGAGGATGCTGAGCTGACTGTAAACATTGGTGAACAGAATAAAGAGCAGCAGCTCCATCTGGTCAACGTCGGACGTGCGACGATGGGTGGTACAAAAGCGATGTACGAGTTCGATGATCTGGGCGGAGCAAATGGCGAGGTGAGCCAGCGCTGGCTGTTCAAGGAGGCCACAAACTGTATCGGTATGCAAAAGCCGGAGGGGGCGATTGTCACCGGAGAGGCATACCGTCTGCAAAAGCTTCTTCGGGGTGATTTATCCATCCCGGCGTACAGTGTGGAGGTGGACGGTCAGGTCGTCGGCTCCATCCAAAAGAAGATGCAGCGTGCTGAGGGAGGTGTAGATCTCTTTAAGTGGCAGGCGCAGGAGGATCTGACAGTCAATGCGCCGGATAAGGTCACGATGGATGATTTGATGAATGAGCACACGCTTGACTGGATACTGTGTAATTTCGACACGAAGGGAGAGAATTTTATCAATCAGGAGGGTGGACATGTGATTTCCTTTGATAAGGAGGCTTCCTTTAATAAGCTCCTTGATTACGATGCAGAATTTATGTCTTATAGCTATAAGCCACACTCCAATGATACGATTTATAATACCATGTTCAGGGCTTACGCTCAGGGTAAGATCGATCTTGACCTGAATGCGAACCTGAAATCTATTCAAGCCATTGAGGAAAAAGATCCGCAGGAGTTTATAAAAATGTTCAAGGGTACATTGGATGCCAAGTACAAGAATGGCAAGGATCGGGAAGAGGCTGAGAAGATTTTCTGGAGACGAATCAAAATGCTGCGTATCATGTACCGCACGTTCTATACGCAGCTGATCGAGGAGCGACTTGAGCATTTTCAGGGTGATTCCGAGGCAGATCAGAAGGAACGGGATCGTCTCAATGCCTATCTGAAGGACGGAACCTTCGAATTCAAGGACGAGAAAAAGGCATTATAGGGAATAATGCCCCTTTAGTGCAGCTGCATCCGTGATCAGCATGTAGAAGATCGTGCCGTAGTAGTTGTTTTCTACGATGCGACCGTGGCTGAAAACGGAGAGCTGTGTGCCATCCTTGCGGAGCAGCGGAAACTCAACATGGGTGTCCGTGCCGTATTTTCCGCAACGGATCTGCCCTAAGATCGCGGCTACCGTGTCATCACGGTCGTCCGGGGCGATCAGGTTGCGGAAACGGTTATTGGTATGACGAAGCAGACCTTCCAGATGATCGCAGCCTGCCAGATGGATCAGTTCATAATTGGCAAACAGGATGCGGTCATCATCCGGGTCGGCTTTGTAGATCAGAAATGCAGCGGGAAGATGCTCGGATACATCCTTTAGGGCAAATCCGAGCTGGCTGCGCTTTCCCAATACAAGGTCAGACTCATATGCCAGATAATCATTTTTACCGCGCAGCTTTATCTCATAGAGAGCGCTGTCTGCCTTGTGGAACAGGTCGGACATGGTCGCTGCCTGCGTCGGATACATGGCATAACCGAGTGAGATATTAAACGAAATCTGTTCGTCCCCGTAGTCAAAGTGCCGCGGCAGAAGCATAAACTGCATGATCAGCGCAGATGCCTGCTTACGCGTGCAGTTCGTCAAAAAGACAGAAAATTCATCTCCGCCGTTTCTGGCGAGAAATCCATGATCTGAAAATATAGTTTTCATATTAGCTGACAACTGCTGCAGCGCATCGTCTCCGGTCGCATGACCGTACATATCATTGACGAATTTAAAATCATCAATATCAAAGGTGATGCCGGCACACGGCGCTTGCGGGTGGGCATAGATGTATTTACTGACAGCGCGCTCAAATCCATTACGGTTCAGCAGACCGGTCAGGGAATCAGTGATCGCGAGCTGTTTTAATGTTCTCCTGCGGTTGTTGATGATCAGGCATGCAACGGATAATCCGGTCAGAAGCAGGATGATCACCAGCCCGATAATGATATGAAATAATTTCATGATGGTATACTCCTGTTTTATGTGTATAAAATGGTACATTTAAATGGAATTATAGCAGATGTATTCCGGCAGGTAAAGGGTGATCTTTGTGAAACATCGCTTGCAATTTTGGCGTATCGGGGGTATCCTAACAGATGTATTTTACAGAAATGATAACAGAACCGAGGCGTATGCAGTGAATCAGGTACAAAAGCAATCAAAATTGACAAAAAGATTATATGACAGATCAAAGATCGACTGGGAGCATCTGACCTTTACAAAAAAGGAATTATGGATGCTGATGATCCCTGTCGTGATTGAGCAGTTTTTGAATTCCCTGATGGGGATGGCGGATACGATGATGGTGAGCCATGTCGGAAGTGCGGCGATGTCCGCGGTGTCTCTGGTGGATTCGATCAATGTGCTCGTGATACAGGTATTTGCTGCGCTGGCGACCGGCGCGGCGATCATCTGTGCACAGTATCTGGGCAGGAAGGATATAGAGGGAGCCAATCGTGCCGCGCGGCAGATCTTTCTTACTGTATTGGTGATCTCTTTGGGGTTGATGGCTGTCGGACTCATTTTTTGCCGGCCGCTGCTGCGGTTCGTGTTTGGCGCGGTAGAGCCTGATGTCATGGATAATTCCATCGTTTATTTTATTATAACAGTGATTTCTTATCCGTTTATCGCGCTGTTCAATGCGGGTGCGGCATTTTACCGCTCGGGCGGTGATTCAAAGTTCCCAATGAAAGTGTCTACGATCTCGAATGTCATGAATGTAGTCGGAAACGGAATCTTTATTTTCGGATGCAACATGGGCGTAGCGGGCGCAGCGATCTCGACGCTCATTTCACGTGTGTTCTGCGCGGTAGTGATTCTGCTCTATCTGGCGAAGGAGGGGGATCATCCGATTGTCCTCAACCACTATTTTTCGATCCGTCCGGATTTTCGCCTGATCGCGATGGTACTTGCCATCGGTATTCCATCCGGCATCGAAAATGGCATGTTTCAGTTTGGAAAGCTCGCGATTCAGTCAACGGTATCGACGCTCGGCACCGCCAATATCGCAGCACAGGCGATGACGATCATTTTTGAAAATGTAAACGGTATTGCGGGCATTGGTATCGGCATTGCGATGATGACGGTCGTCGGTCAGTGTATCGGTGCGGGTAAGCGGGAGGAAGCGCGTTATTATATATGCAGGATGTCTTTGTATGCCGAATATGCGATCATAGCGACCTGTCTGCTCGTGTTCGTGTGCGCACGTCCGGTCATGCTGCTGGCGCATATGGAGCCGGAAAGCATGGAGATCTGTATGCGGATGACACTCGCGATCACGATCGTAAAGCCGATCGTGTGGACGTGGTCATTTGTTCCTGCATATGGTATGCGTGCAGCCGGTGATGTGCGGTTTTCCATGATCGTATCTACCTGCACGATGTGGTTCTGCCGTGTTGCGTTATCTATTTTTCTCATGCGGACGACGGATGTCGGACCGATGGGTGTGTGGCTCGGTATGTTTGCCGACTGGACAGTCCGGGGATGCATTTTCTCCGGGCGTTACCTAAGCGGTGCATGGCTGAAAAAACAGGTAATAAAAGCAGATATCTGAACAGGACAGGAGGAAAAGCAGGATGAAGGTACAGATGGATGGCGTACAGCGCAGGGAGCTGATGCTGCAGTTGTTAGAGACTGCCGGAGAGCCGATTCCGGGAGCAAGGCTGGCAAAGGAGATGGGCGTGAGCCGTCAGGTGATCGTGCAGGATATTGCGCTGCTGCGGGCAGTCAATAAAAATATATTGTCTACGAATAAAGGATATATTTTGTTTCACAGTGAGCCGGATGGGCATACCCGTTCCTTTCATGTGCATCATACGAATGCACAGATCACGGATGAACTACGGACGATCGTTGACTGTGGCGGCAGTGTCAAGGATGTGACGGTGGAGCATCCGATCTATGGACAGATCAGCGCAGATCTGATCATACGCAGCCGCATGGATGTTGCAAATTTTGTTGCGCAGGTCGAAAAATACCGCACAAAGCCGCTGACGGAACTCACGGACGGAGAGCATTTCCATACGGTGACGGCTGCCGATGAGCAGACGCTGGATCGAATCGAGGAGGCGCTGGCAGAGAAGGGCTTCCTGATCCGTTAGGTGTCTTTGCAAATCCGTGCGATCTCTCAGATATTTTCTGCTTTTGGCGTATTTTTCCTTGCACAGCTTCCATACTTGTGCTATAGTACACCTTGACTGACAAGACAGTTGACAAGACATATAGATTGTCTGTAAAGAAAAGGAGCACGCTATGACAAAAGAATTTTGGAAGAAACTTGGAAAAGAGATATTTATTGATGGTCTGAGTGGTATGGCAAGCGGTCTGTTTGCGACATTGATCATCGGTACGATCATTGTACAGATCGCAGGGCTGATCCCCGGAGCGGTCGGCACCTATCTGTTTATGATCGGCAAGATGGCGAGTGCAATGACGGGAGCAGGCATCGGTATCGGCACGGCAAAGCGTCTGGAGGCGAGCCCGCTCGTACAGGTATCTGCAGCTACGGCTGGTATGTGCGGCGCGTTTGCCAGCAAGCTGCTCGCGGGAGCGGTACTTGTCAGCGGTACGGTAGACAACGGACTGGAGCTGTCCAATGCAGTCATTTTATCCGGACCGGGAGAACCACTCGGCGCATTTGTGGCAGTGCTGGTATGTATCTACATGGGACGGCTCGTATCCGGAAAGACAAAGGTCGATATTCTCGTGACACCGTTTATCTGCATCGTTTCTGGCTCTGCGGTCGGTCTGCTTGTAGGACCGAGTATTTCGGCATTTATGACATGGCTGGGCTCAATTATCAACTGGGGAACCGAACAGGCTCCGTTCGTGATGGGTATTGTCGTATCCGTGCTGATGGGAATCATCCTCACACTGCCGATCTCGTCTGCGGCACTCGGAATCATCCTCGGATTGTCCGGCATCGCAGCAGGTGCAGCGACGGTCGGCTGCTGTGCAAACATGGTAGGCTTTGCGGTGGCGAGTTACCGTGAGAACAAGGTCAACGGCCTGCTGGCACAGGGACTCGGCACGAGTATGCTTCAGATCGGAAATATTGTGAAAAAGCCTGTGATCTGGCTGCCTGCGATCGTGGCGAGTGCAATTTTAGGGCCGGTATCGACCTGTGTTCTTCACATGACGAACAATCCGACCGGCTCAGGCATGGGTACGGCCGGACTCGTCGGACAGATCAATGCCTATCAGGATATGGTAGCCGGCGGCATGACACCGGGCGTAGTGCTGGCAGAGATCGTGGTCATGCATGTGATTTTGCCGGCAGTTATCGCATTTGCGGTATCCGAACTGATGCGCAAAAAAGGCATGATCGTCGACGGTGATATGAAGCTGGATGTATAGAAAATGATCATTTCAACGATGAAAATATAAAATCTGATCAAAAGTCGGAGGGCTGCGAGGGGATGCGGCTTTTCGACTTTTTTTGCAGAAAATGGACATTGGGGCTAGTAAAGGGGGGGACAATCTGCTAAAATAAGAAATAATAGGTTAAATTAGGAAAGTAGATGAATGAGTATTGACACAATAAATCTGGAAAATGTAAATGAATATACAGACCGCTTAGATTCGGATGTTGCGGAAGATATCGGGCGGGTCGGCTACTATGGACTGGCGTGGCAGAATCCGGATGATACAGAGGATCAGGCATTGATTGTTTGGAAACTGCAGCATTTGCGGCAGTCAGAGCCGGCTGCGTGGATTTTACAGATGCAGGCACAGACAGCCGCAGGTGCCAGGGCAGTTTTAGAAGCGTTTGAGGATGCACTTCGGGAGGCACATGCAGTCCGTGTTGCTTTTGAATTTCCGGAAACTACGGACGAGTGTTGTATTGCAGAGCTCGGGCGGGCCGGCTACGAACCGCATCAGGGGGAACAGCAGGCACTGGTTGTGACTGTCGATGAATTAAGACAGTGTCCGATTGCGGGGAGACAGCTGTCGCAGGTACATGTCACCGGCATCGGTGAGCTGACGATTGACCAGCTGCGCAGAGCTGTTCAGGACTGTGTGATGCAGCATAAGGAGGGCACACTTGAGGATCTGTATTCCCTGCCGCTCCACTGGTTTGACCCGGAAGTATCCTGTTGTCTGCAGGAGGATGGAAGAGTATATGGACTGTTTCTCGTGCATCGTTTCCCGAGTGGAGGGCTGACAGTGGAGATGATGTATGCAGAGAAGCCGGCGACGAGAAACGACATTGTGCTTCTGATACGTTATGCGATTGGCGCGGCGGCAAAAAAGTATGATAAGGACACACCGGTATTGATTCGGCGTGGCAGTGAGCTGGCACGTACCATGACCGGACGGCTGTTCCCGGATAAGAAAGGGAACAGGGCAGTCATAGGAGAAAAGGTGTTGGTGTGATGATGATCATGCGCTGGTTTTGCACAGGATATATTATAGTAAGTGGAGGTTGAAAAATGGATACACAATTTGGCGAAGTCGAACAGACCAGACAGAAAATTGACCATATGCTGCATCAGGATGTGCGTGTGGCGACCGATTTGCAGCACATTGAGAAGGATAAACAGCAGTTTTACAGCATTGAGCAGACACAAAACGATCAGAGCCTGATCAATAATGCATTGATGGATGCAGGCAGGCTCAAACTGACGAATCAGGATCAGTTTCGTCTGCGTATGATCCAGGGCAGAAATATTTCGCATTTATTATTAAACCAGAAGCAGTATTCATCGGACAGTACGGAGATGAAGCTGGTGAAGGCGGATGTCGGTGCACTTGAGCAGATGCTCGGTGGTACATGGGATACGGAGCATACGCTTGAAAATATCATAGATCTGGAGGCTGCCTATCAGGTAGCGATTGCCTCCTGCAAAAATTATTGCAGCAAAAGAAAACCATCATTCCGCAAAGGTATGGAGCGCAAGCAGATGGTTGAGGAGACCTTGCAGCATCTGCAGACAGAGGTACAGCAGATCCGCGCGGTGCGGGCGATGGCTGAGCGGGGAGAACTTCCGCAGGAGGTGTCGAGCCCGAGAGATCTGCTCACGGTGGCGACACAGACTACTGCCGGACAGCAGGCAGAGGAGTCCGTGGGCGGTGTCACGGCGCTGACATATGCAGATTTTGCGTCGATGCTCGGCACACATAACCGCGGTCAGATCGTTCTTTCCGGAAATGGTCTGAAAATGATTAACAATGGTGTGTTATCTACCTCAAAGGGAGAAGTATCTGCCGAAAACTATAACGTGCGCATGCAGCTGTATGTTGAGGCGATCAAAAAAATGGGCGATAAAATGACAGCGGATTTTTCACTGCATTTACAGCAAATGCTGGGACTGGATACAGGGGCACAGGAGGCCAGACCGTTGTCCAGAAAAGAATTATATGAGGTGATCACGGAAGTCAATTTGAATTCCTCACAGGTTGCACAGACATTAAAGGCTGGTAAACAGGCACCGGCAAACAAAATGGTGATGGCACAAATGGCCGTACAGATGATCGGCGGACAAAAGCTCGGCGACTGGGATGTGACATATACGCCCAAGCAGATTGAACAGGAAATGAAAAACCAGATCACCAGTACACTGAAGGATGCCGCAAAGCTGGGAGTGCATGTGCCAAGCCTGTCAAAGCATCAGATGGATGTACTCGTAAAAGGCAATCTGCCACTGCTGCGTGACCAGTTGTTTACATCCCTGAATACACTATACGATATGGTTAGCCATCTGAGAGAAAAAGACAACTTGAATGCCGTGGATATAGCCAATTACGACGTGGTTATCCAGCTGCTCGCCTATGAAATATCGAAATTGGCGGCAGAGACTGCCGAGGAGCGCAGTATCGCGGAACACGAGCAGAAGGCATATTTGACCGTCGCAGCATTTAAGCTTGGCAAAAAACAGGAGCTTGGTCAGGATTTTGCACAGTCGCAGATTGGCGATTTGTCTGTGGGTGGATCGACAGGACTTGAGCAGGAGCTGGAGCAGCGGCTGCCGGGATCTGAGGCACTGCGTCAGAATCGTGGCCGGATGAAGCGGGGATTTGATGGGCTGGTTAGTCTGTGTGACCGTATGCAGACATTGAATCAGCTTCAGGAACGTTCCCTGCACGAGGATCTGACAGATGATGAGCGGACGGAAATGCAGCAGACTGCAGCACAGATTCAGAGTATGTTCCAGTCACAGACAGATGGATCTGCCAATTCTCTTGCGGACGACATGGAATTTGTGGCACAGGAGCTGAAAGGCAGTCGTTTCGCAGTGGGATTTGCCACGGCTAAGGAGCGTGTGAGCAAGGGCTTTTCATTTGTGGAGGCGGCAGGGCATATTACGTCTCAGGTGCATTCACTGAATCGGCAGGAGGTGCAAAAGCCTGCCGAGGCTCGTCCACAGATGGGAGATATGGAAAAGCGGGCAAAGGAAATGGGCAGCGGACTGAGTCCGGCTGCGAAACAGGTTCTGGACGTACTGCTGCTGCAAAAGCAGGCATCCGAGCTGGTGAAAACGGGCGGTGAAGGTGCAGCGGGTCAGCTATCGGGACTGCATCGCCTGTTGCGTCAGTTTTCAGTAGGTGAACCTCGCGTGGAGAACGTGAGTATCGCAGGCAGTAAGGTACAGCTCATGCAGAACGAGACAGGTGTGTTGTCCGTGCGGATGGAGCGGCGGACGATTCGGCTGCCTTATACCGCTGCTATGTTGGCAGAGCGTTTAGAAACAGATATGATGGCAAACGAGTCATTGTATGAAACGAAAGATATTGCGGATATTTTGCGTGAACAGAACAAGGACGATGAGAGTGAGAGCGGCGGAGACATGGTGCGTGTGCGTAACCTGTGTCTGAAGCTGCTGCAGAGCAGAACCGGTCAGCCATCCGCATTTTTTAATAATATTTCCGATAAGAGATTAAAGGATTATGCCCTGTATTTAGTAGAGGGCAAGATAACGGCAGAAGCGGTCATTGCCGAAGTCAATAAGCTGGAGAATTCAGCGATGATCAATGGCGAGGAGGCATTGGCGCTGCTCAAAAAATCGCAGAAGGTACGCAAGGCAGAGAAGCACGTAGAGATTACCCGCCGTGCGCCGGTGCAGGAGGAACAGGGAGCGGGATGGACCGAGCATGAGGGTCAGGTAAAAGATCTGCTTTCCGACCTGTTCTTTTCCACGCAGACGTGGGAGCTGGATGAGAACGAGCGCAGTACGATGGAAAAGCTGCGTGAGGCGGAGGCAGCCGGTGATACTTCACAGATCGGGGAACTGCGCCGGAAGCAGTCAGGGGAACGAATGCGCAGGGTGATTTTAAATCACATGGATGCATTGTTTTATGTTGTGAAGGATCCGAGTATTTTGGACGGTATGCTGGATAAATTGCCGTTCCCGGATTCTGGGGACGGAGAACAGACCGATCTGAAACGGCAGGTCAAGGATGCGATCAACGAGATGCTCGAATTCCCGGCACTTGAAACACTGCGGTCGCTGGCGCAGGGTCCATTTGAGACATTTGCAAAATTTGGCTTTAAGGCAGCACTCGGTACAGCACTTAATCTCCCGGATACACTGGAACAGCTGGCGGATCTTGATGAGCAGATCAATCAGGCAGTCGGGCAGAGCATGGACAGCATCCAGGAGAAGATCAATGAGTCTGTAAATACCATATTCAGCTCTGAACAGGAAGATACAACGGACAAGAAGAAAGAGGTACGCCGTGAAAATTATGGTAACACACCGGCGGAAATAAAACGGTGGAAGAAGGATTCGTCCGAAGAACTCAAGCGCCAGCTGCAGCAGGCGGCGAGCGGTGAGCGTGGACAGGGTCTGTTTACAAAAAATGTATTCAAGAATTATTTTAAGGGTGTTTCGCGTATGGATCAGCGCGCGATGATGGCGTCTGCATTGCGAGGTGCCAAGGCGTTCGAGAAAGTAGATCCGAATGCATCGCAGGAGGAAAAGGATGCACATGAGAGAAAAGTCATGGGCAATTATCTTGGCGGTGTGTTAAAGGGAGCGGGTCCGTTGCTGCAGAAGATGCTGCAGGGTATGCCGCTGGATTCTATGCCGGATGAGCTGAAAAGCGCTTTGAAGGATATGCGTTCCAACCTCGCGCCGATCCCAGAGGAGTTCGTCCGTGCACAGCTGAGCAGTATGATTGAACGCTCACAGGGAAAGGTGACTGATATCAAGGTAGAGCGCGCACTCGGTGCGGCATCGGTCGGTCAGGCATTCCTGTGTAAATTAAAAGGACCGGATCTGCCGGAGGAAGGGAAGGATGTTGTTGTAAAGCTGCTGCGTCCCAATGTTCGTAACCACATGATGCGTGAGAAAGAGATCATGCTTATGTGTGCGAAAATGACCGATCATCCGGATGGTCAGAATATGGACGAGATCGGTGGTATGGAAGCGACCTATCGTGGTCAGCTCATGCGAATCGAGGAGGAGCTGGATCTTACGCTTGAGGCACAGAATGTAGAGCGCGGCAAGATCTATGATGAAGGCGCGCAGACGGTACAGGCAATGAAGGTGAATCCGCTGGTAGAGCCGACGGCTAATGCAATGGTGCTCGAGAAAGCGTCAGGCACCACGTTGGATAAATATATGGATGAGGTGCGCACATCCTACCGCGAGGAGATTGCCAGCATGTACAAGGAAAAACCTGAAGACTTGGAATCGCTGCCAAATAATGCACCGATACATATGCGCAGGGGAGCAGATTTTTCCAGAACATTCAAGAAGCTCGCGCAGATGCAGATTACGCTTACGAAACGGCAGAAGTATCTGACGGAGCTGTCGAATAAGTGGGTTACAGAGGGTGTGTTTGGCAAAGGCTTTTATCATGGTGATCTGCATGCGGGCAATATCATGGTTGATGATGATAAGATGACAGTCATTGATTTTGGTAATGCAACATCGCTCGATAAGGAACAGCAGGCACATGTAGTAAAGATGATGCTGGCAGCCGGATACGGCATGGCGGAGGATTTCCGCCACAACTTCCATCTGCTGCTGCAAAATACACCGGAAGAGAAATACCAGGAAAAACGAGAGGCACTCGGAAAGATGATCAATGAGGTATTCCAGATGGGAACCGCGAAGGATACGGGTGCACGTATTGCCGTAGTGCTGTTAAAAGCACAGGAGATGGGTCTCGAGCTGCCACCCGTGATCGCGAATTTCTCACAGAGCCAGATCCGTTTACAGCAGACCATCGAGGAAATGAATACGATGATTGAAACGGTTCAACGGGAACTCGTCAGGCTGCAGAGCTCTGCGATACAGGAAGGCGATCAAGGCGACTGGGTGTCATTGATGCTTATGGGAAATGGCAGAGATGATATGTATCAACAAGTCAAAGAGCAGATGCCACAGAATATCGATCGTGCAGAAATGGTAAAACAGATAATGACGGCATCGTCAAAATCAAAGTGGGATTATATGGAGAAAGTCTACCTTAACCCGATGGAAACGGCAGAAACGAAAGAAAATATCCAGAAACTGCGTGACCAGCTGCATGACTTGAGACAAAAGTGGAAAGAGAAAAAGACTCCTGATGAAGAAAAGCAAAAAGCGGCAGAAGCCTTCCATGATAATTTCATGAAGGACTATGTGAAACATGCAAGTGAGAAGTTGCCGTTCTATAGTATTGTGAAATCGATGATCGAGACATCCGGTTCAGAGAAGATACTGGGATCGCTTCTGGATGATTCTTCCTACAGAGGAAAAGAGCTGCGCGAGGCATATCAGACATTTTCTCAGGCATACGATGAGAAATCTCCTGATATGGAGGAAAAGAAAGAGGCATTTTTGAGTCTGTATTTACAGATACAATCTAAGAGGATGACGGAGTTTAAACAGACACTGGATGAGGTATCAGTTGTGAAATTGCAAGATCCGGACACATTCTTTGATGTAATGTCGGATGTAATTATGACAAATAAGAAAGCAGCAATGAAACGGTTAGGCTTCATGTATAGCATGAAAATGTTATTTAAGGGAGAGGAAAAATGAGAATTGCACGTTTAGAACGTGACCAAAGGGGATTCGTGCTGGATTTGGATCCGTTGATGATGATGGATCGGCTGGAATTCCCCGGTGCGTTTGCGCTGCTTGCTATTGAATCGGATGAGCAGACAAAGGATCAGCTCCCGGCAGGGCTTTTGATCGCTACGGCGCATGAGGATCTTCTGGTTATTGACTGGCTGTGCGTTTCGGCACAACGTCGGATGCAGGGGATCGGAGAACAATTGCTTGTCGCTGCATTTGAACACGCTGCGGAACATGATTTCGTGCGCATAGGAGTCTACATGAATGACGAGTACGGACGCAGTGATATCTGCGCGGGAGAGGAGCGTTTTTTCAAGGAACGGCTGTTTCGTGAAAAGCAGCCGCTTGGCGGCGAATGGATGATCGACATACAGGCACTGGCGATGCAGTTAGGGCTCAAAAACAGCATGCAGGAGACGATGAAAACGGTATTTTTCCGCAGACTTAGTGTCAGTCAGGCGAGCGGTGCGGTCACAAAGCTCCTTAGGATGGATTCATGCACTACATTGTATCCGATACACCCGAAGGAACGCTATTATGACCCGGATCTGAGCGTTTTGCTGTTCGATCAGGGGAAAAATCTGATAGGCGGTCTGCTGATACAGTGTGTTATGCGCAATACCCCGCGGGTCAAGGCCGGAGAGATCGTCCGGACGAGGGAGCATGTACTTTACCTGGTGTTGTGCTGTGCACCGTCGGATGACGAGGTTCGTGTGATGGCGACGGCAGCACTGAAAGCGGCATTGATGAAATTTAAGACTGCTGCACAGGTGCATGTGATCCTGAAGGATGACCGGTATGCAGGCGTGCTGGAGGAAGTGCTGGGTCGGCTGCGCGTGAATAACTGGCTGCTGACCGCGCAAGTGGAGGATTACCGCACTGCAAGAGAGCGTGATGAGTGGATGCTCGGCACGCGCAGATTATTGCAGCTTGGGTAATTGCAAAAAAATGTCAAAAGCGGACGAAATTTGTCCAACTTTTGTCTGTATTTATTCAGTATAATGATCGTACAGGATCAAGAGAAGTGTGTTCAAGGGGCGGGCTGCCGGATGAACAGCAATCTGTTTGGCAGAGACAGATAAAAACTCATATGTGTCCGGCAGCCTGTATAAGCTATTAGGGGCGGGAAGTGGCTTAACGCTTTTATTAGTATGTAAGACAATACGACAATATATCACCAGAGGCGGGAGAACAGACATGAATAATAATCAATTATATCCTTTTGAAAGAAATCGCTACTATTCAGGTAAGATGCTTACCAGTGCAGATTTTCAGGCGGAGCAGAACTATTTTAACAACAAGCGTAGATTTGTTAATAATCTGATGTACGGATCAGGGATCGTATGTGGCTGTGGTGTATTCAGCTTAGATGATCTCTCGATTCTGGTTGAGAGTGGTGTTGCCATAGACGGCATGGGCAGAGAGATCGTAGTCGATGCATCGGTTGTCAAGAAGCTGTCTGCGGTAGATGGTTTTGAGCAGCTGCGCACCAACGATGTGAGCCTGTGTCTGAAATATAAAGAGGATGCGGTTCATGCAGTCTATGCGGTGAATCAGAAAGAATCCGATAAGGACTATGAATATAACCGCATCAGCGAGAGCTATCAGCTCTTTTTGATGGATAAAGAGGACATTCCTGAAGAATTCGAGATGGAGACAGAGTTCCTCACAAGCGGTATATTATTAAATGATGACAATTATCGTGTGGAGCTGGTGATGCCGGCGACCGCATGTAAAGGGAAAAATATAAAGGTCGTTGTCCGCGTGACCAAGCTGACGGCTGACACAAAGCGGCTGACCTATCGCGGCATCCTGCAGGTTCCGGCGTTTATGACAGCCGATGGCGGACATGAGCTTGAGATCAGTGTTGAGGATGTGGCACTGACCGAGGGCGAAGTGCTCGAGCGTGAATTCTGGATGAATACGCAGGAGACAGCAGCAGTTGATACAAACGTGATTTTAAAGAGCGGATCTGCGAGCGCATTTTTGGATGATGCACCGGTCGCTGCCGTGACCGGCTTTTCACTGAAGATTCTTCTGGCATCCTGCAAGCCGAGAGAGCTTGTCAGCCGGGAGATCGGACGTATGAGCCTTGAAATGAAAAATATTGGAGGCACGAGTGATTTTATCCGTCTGGCAGACCTGCGTCTGGTGCGCACAGAGAGTGCTTATATTATAGAAGAAGTCCGGGAAACAAATATCAAAAAATATATTACCGCTCCGGCACAGGAGATGCTGCGTGATGAGTATCTCGACTATTTCGAGAAAGAAGTAGAGCTGGGAAGCGGAGACAAGGTCGTTTCTGTACAGGCAGAGAGCGAACAGCAGCATACCTCACGGGCAAATGTACCCGAGGTGGCGACAGGTATTCTGGAGATCCCGCTCGGGGATACGGCGCGTAAGGGCGATATCTGCTACTCCGGTGAGATTATGCATGGACTGGGCAAGGGAAATGTCTATGTGGATATCGGATATGAGTATATATCGGAGGATGCGGCGCTCGGAGCAAATGCCAAGAGCACAGTATACGGCAATCCGGAGTTGTTCCGTGACGGAGCGAATCTGGCAGTCGATGCCGAGACTGCGGTCAAGGTGCTCAACGACAAGGGCAGCTTTGTCGTAGCAGTGAAGCTGCTGCAGAATGTTGATTATCTTGTACTTTCCTACCGCTGGGTAGCGATCAAGTTCCCGGCAGGCAATGATCTTGGAATTCCGGAGGACATGGAAGGCAAGAGCATCGCGGCAGAGACACCGACTGTTGTGATGGGAACAAAGGAGAGCCATTACTTTGGTGTAAAATATAATCATATGGATAGCTGCAGTATCGTATATGAGCTGACAGAGCCGGGAAGCGGTGAGATCAGCTCGGATGGTATCTACACATCGCCTGCTAAGGAAGGTGTCTACGAGATACTGATCTACTGTGCAGATTATCCGTCTATTTGTACTTATGCATATGCAATTGTCAAAAGAAAGGGAATTGACGAGTCAGAGGAAGCCTAAGGAGGGCTGATAGGATGATATATCAGTCGCAGAAAATGCGGTTAAAGTGTATACGGGTGCTGGAAAAGACGGCGGCGAATGATATTCTGGTCTGTCAGGATTTAAATGCCACCGAGGAGGGGCTATACATTGTACTAGTTGTCTACGATCATGAGATCGTGCGGCGGTTTCTGACGGTATATGAGCAGTCAGAGTTTGATACAGAAGCCTCCTGCGTGGACAGCTTTTCGGATCAGGGAGCGTTTTTGATCGTATATCCATATTTCAGGGAGCGTGCATTGAAGGATTTTTATATGGGCAATGCCTATTCCCTGAATGAATGTGAGACGATCTGTATCAATACGATACTGGCATGTATCTCCGCGGAGATACCATATCCGATCCTGTATCTGATACTAAAGCAAAGACAGCTTCATCTCGCCAAGAACCACAATGTATATCTTGGATTTGCGATCAATCTTGAGGAACTGGATGAGAAGCTGACTGAACGCGAGTGTGTCGTACAGTGTGCCAAGATCCTGCGTGAATTATTGGAGCCGAAGGCATCACAGAAGGCGATCAGCTACCAGCTGCTTGATAAAAAGATTTCAAAAAAGAGCTATCATAAGTTTACAGAGCTGTATAAGGATATCCGGATCGCCGCTGCACCAAAGCAGCGGGGAGGCATCGGAAGTCGTTTCCGGGCATGGTTTGGAAGAAACCGTGACCAGATTTTCAAGGTGTTGCTACGAATCTCTGTCCTGTTGGTGATATTGGTGATTGCCTCGTTTTTAACACAGGCAATATTTGGTGATATTCCGTGGCTGCGTTTGTTTATTAACGGATTTAAAAAGATAGGCACCGAATCACTGCTTCAATAAAATAGGGAATGCTGGGGAGAAAACATATGAGTAAAAAAGTGCCGATGATCATCGGTTTAGTATGGCTGCTGGCTGCCACCGCGCTATACGGATATGCTATCTGGAACGGACAACCGGATGGTGTGTATACCTATGATAACGACGGGTGTACACAGAATCAGACGGTCTATGTTGCAGATAACGATACAAAAGAGGGTTTGATCTATGAGATGGATCTGTATGGAAAAGTAACAGATTTTTTCTCGACAAGGGAATTACAGGATGAGGCATTCATCCGTGAGATCGCAGAATATGACGGCGCATTATATGCGGTGATGGCGATTCCGGATGCTTCCGGTCAGGAGGATACATATACTTACCGGATTTTACAATTTTCGGATGGGTTACAGTTGGAAGCCATGACAGCGGAGCTGTCCATCTATCAGACTGATGTGCTCACCGATCTCGATGTAGACGAGAATGGGATGTATTTGGCGACAGTCGCATGGGATGGAAGTGCTGCCTGTGTATATGAAGTTTCATATGACGAGCTGACCGACCTTGAAACGGCGGCGAAGGCTTCCGTTACGGTTGAGAGCTTTCTCAGACAGGAGGCTGAGACAGGACGTACCTATGTCGCTGCCAGCTATGAGATGGGCAGCATCTCAGTCCGCAGTGATGCGGATCTTGTCTCCGGACCGTTTGCAGTCGACGACACAGTGCGGTATACCTATTCTCTGTGTCATATGAGTTTTGGACAATTGATGTCCCTGCACAGCAACTACCGGATTTACTGGTTGATTGGTGTGTTGGCTGGCTGGCTGGTCATTTTGATGTTATATGCGTTGCTCCGCAACCACAACCGGGTCGTATATCTGGCATTGGTGCTTGAGCTGGTTCTGCTCGTTGTTGTGCTGGGTGGCAGTGGTGTATTTGTCTACCAGCAGACACAGACACAGCAGGCAGCCAGAACAAAATGGTTTGCCTCTGTATTGAATGGGATATTGACCGATATAGGAGATCCCTCGGAGCTGTCATTTACAGATTCCGATTTCTATACATCTGAGCAGTATACGCAGCTGCAGGAGCGTTTACAAACGGCTTACACACAGGTCAGGGAGGATGGCTGTGAAGATCTGTTTTTTGCAGATACTACCGATTTGTGTATCTATGTCAGCGTAAGCGGACATAATCATGAGACAGTGGAGACGCGTTATTTTGCCGCAGCCTCCGATGAGGCAGAGGCGCTGGTCGTCTCAGACAGCATTACTTCAAAGACTTTCCGAATGGATGGACAGCGTTATCAGATACTGACAGCAGCGACGAATGGCGATTATGCATTATTCGGAGTTTTCAGTGATGATGCATGGAGCTTTGAAGACTGGCAGACACAGCTTGTATCAGTGCTCATTGTATTTGCACTTGCGAGCCTGATGTGCATCCTGATTCTGGCATTGCAGTCAGCAGATCTGAGTATACTGGCACGCAGTATGCAGCAGGTAGCCGGAGGCAGAACAGATATTGAACGTCCGCGTGTATACGGCGGCGACATGCGGATTCTGTGGAATGCACTTGGTGAGATCCAGAATAAGATCCGGAAGGTCAATTATTCCAAGTTTCTTGCGTTTGAGGCATATTACCGGTTTGCACCGAAAAATATCGAACAGCTGCTGAATAAAGAATCCATTACAGAGGTCACAAGCGGCGATGTTACAAAGCTGCAGGGCACAATGGCACTGATCTCTACCGTGGGTCCCAGAAATAGCAGCGAGGAGGAGATCGGACGGCTGAACCGCCTGATCGCGCTGATCGGCAGATATCAGGAGGAAAAGGATGGCGTGCTTATATCGAATGACAGCTCGCTGTCGATCCTGCGGTTTCTGTTTATGGAAAAAAATCAAAATACATTAAACAGTGCAGTTGATTTTCTGCGTGAGCTGTCAGAACAGGAGAATGCTTATTTAAGAAGCATCCCCAAAACGACGATTCTTCTGCACTATTCGTCATTTGTCTATGGTGTGGCTGGCACAAGCCAGCAGAGCAGTACGTTTCTTGTATCTCCGGAGACGAATGAGCTCGAACGTTTTGCAGCATGGTTTCGTGAACGCGGGCTGCGTCTGGTGATTTCAGAGACAGTAAAGGAACGCGAACATTATAACGGTCTGCTGCGCTGCATCGGATATATCCAGATGTCTGGCAGCGGCAGACAAATGAAGATGTATGAGGCTCTGGATGCTCTGAATGTGCGTGAGCGCGAAAAGAAACGTGCTGTTTGTGAGCGTTTTGCACAGGCATTGGAGTTGTTTTACCAGCATGATTTCTATCTGGCACGGAGTACCTTTTCGGATATTTTGAAGGAGCTTCCGACAGACGAGATTTCAAAATGGTATCTGTTTACATGTGAGACGTATCTGAATATGGAACATGCAGGGGATGTACCCTGTGAGCTCCGTTATGAGGAATAAATAATTGCAGTTCAGAAAGACAGGGGTAAATAGAAGTGGGAAATAATCTCATTCAGGTGCTGCTCGCCTCAATGAAGGCAAAGATTACACCGCTTGTTACAAAATTCAGACAGCTGACGAGTGAAAATTTCATTCGTACCAGGATCATTGCTAAGATCCGTGATTTCTTTGTAAGGCTGTTTGATATCCGTCCGAAGCACAAAAAGGATTACTATGAGATATTCGGATGGCTGGTCAGCAAGAGACTGGCGTATGCGATTGTCGTTGTCATCGGAGTGCTGAGCATGATCTATCTGGTCAGCATCCGTTCGATGTATCTGCCGCAAAAGCAGGAAGATGGGATCAAGACATATAATTACGATGATGTGATGCTTCGGTTTGCGAAAGGAAATGTTCGGATTCTCGGTAAGTCCGGTTATCTGGCTTATGAGGGTGCGGTAGAGAATGGAGGTGTCACAGGATCCGGCAATCTATACGGTGTCGATGGCACGCTGCTCTACCAGGGAGAATTTGTACAGAATGAATATGAGGGTACCGGAACCCAGTATTATGCGGACGGTACGATGCATTATAAAGGCTCTTTCAGTGACAATTTATATGATGGAACCGGCAAGCTCTACCGCGAAAATGGCACACTTGCCTATGACGGAGAGTTCTCCAGAGGCATGAAGCAAGGAACCGGTAAGCTCTATGGATCTGGTGACAAGGCGGTTTATGAGGGCAGTTTTTCAAAGGATCAGCTTGTATACAGTGCGCTGCTCGGCAAGTCTACATCGGAGGTCGCACAAGCTTATACGGGTTCCCGGGTGATTTATCGCAATGATACTGATTTTACAGTTTTGATGTCGGATATACAGGCATTATATGTAGGCGTTACCGATGATGACAATCTGGAAGAATCGGTAATGGTGGACAGTATTTACGTTTTGAAGGATTCGATCCAGATCGGTAATCAGGAGTGTACTACGATCAAAGAACTAAAAGCTGCATTTGGTGATGTTGTCTATGAGGGAAATTCGATTGTGACACTCCCTGAGGCTGTCGCGATCAATTATCTGAATACAAAGAAACAGACGATGAACGGCAGCGTTGAGCTTGAGACGACAGATGAGTATACGGATGTCATTACGGTGAATAAAATTCAGGATGATTATCCGGTATATCTGTATTCCTTCCGCAAGGATGGATTGCTTTATACATTTGTATGTAAAGATAAGAACGATACTTTTTCATTCTACTCAATCACGAGTGAGGAGGGTGCTGAATGAGAGTGAGATCCGGAAAACGGAAAATGAGACAATTTTTTAAATGGAAACGGTTGCTGGCATTGATATTGATGGTGACTATGCTGGTTTCTGTGTCTGCCGGTTATGAGGCAGAAGATGCCACTGCTCAGGTGAAAACCACTTATACGATGGAGCAGGCACGCACACAGGCATATCTAAACAGCGCAAAGCTGGAACAGCTGGAGGGACGCCTTGAGACCAAGCAGGTGCAGCTGACGCAGGCTGTCAAGACGATCCAAATGAAGCAGGAAAATATGTCTACGTTCCGTTGGAGTCCACTTCTTTCATTCAAGTTTCCGACGAAACCGGATCTGGCGGAGGCGTATGAGTTTCAGTTTAAGCCGAAATCGATCCAGTATGAGATAGATACTGTAAAGCATCAGATCAATGACCAGAAGTTTACGATTTATCAGCAAGTCAATACAATCTATCTGAATATTGTCATGCTGGAAAAAGAAATAGACCTGAATCAAAAAAAGCTGGATGCATTGGATGAATCGATAAAAAAGAGTACAATAAAACTGGCGATTGGCGAGGCCACGCAGGCAGACATTGATACGATGAATTCAAAGCGTAATTCGTTGGAATCCAAGATATCGACTGCGACACGTAATCTGAACTCAAAAAAGAAAAAGCTTGTCACTCTGACAGGAAATACATCGATTTATCAGGACTATACATTTGAAAATCCGCTGGTTGTAGCTGATATGAAGCGCAGCGAGGTATTAGATGCTCTGATACAGAGTACGTTGGATAATGATGAGACGTATTATGAAGCAAAGATTGCCGAGCAGTCTGCCAGAGTCTCGCTTACGACCTATTATGATCTGATGAACCAGCAATATAGCGGATCGGACATGTCGCTCATCCGAAGCTATTATAATCAGGCATTGAATGGTGAAAAGATAAATTCACGCGCATTCAAGCAGAAATACAAGGAATTTTTGCAGAGGATTGATGAACCGTGGAATGGATCTATAAGAATTATTTTTTTCAAGATCCCGAAGGTATGGTTCAAGGGCGCGATAGATGGCTCCCGTTATGTGGAAGATGAACCGTATGCATTATATGAGGCGGCTCTGGAATATCAGGATGCCAGACAGGAGGCAGAGAGCATAAAGGCGGATCTCATACAGCAGGTAGAAGATAGTTTTGACAATTTTATTTCTGTCAAAAATTCTTATGAAGAGGCTGTCGAACAGGTGGATGCAGCCAAGACACAGCTAGACCGGGATCTTCTGTTGAACCAGCTCGGCACGCTGACCTATGAGGAGTATGAATCTTCATTGGATAACTATGAGTCACTCCAGAATGATATGCTGGATGCAATGGAATTATATTCAAGCGCTTTATATGAGTTTGACCGATTGACATGCGGTGCTGTATCACAGTATATGAAATCCGGTACTCTGGATGTGGATGCAGCTGACGGCGGTGAAAGCGTTGTCGTAGAGGACTCGACAGAAGGATCCCATTATTATATCGAGCAGATCATCCAGAATGAGGAATTTCGTCTGCGGGTACAGCTCGCGGAAGAATTGGACGGTGAAATTACTGATTTTGAATTGTGGTGTGATCAGACGCAGATCGGTGCGCGGACATCTATAGATCAGTCGCTCAGACATCTGGCGTTGGCATTGCAGGATGTTGAGACTGTAAAGATCCGTTTCTATAACGGCAATGATTTTGTATGTGACTGCGAGATTGATGCGAGCTCCCTGAGTGGAGACCTGTCGATCACGACCGGTTATCATGTTGAAGATTCTTCACAGAACGGCGAGACGATCGGCACTTACACCTGTGATAAAAACGCAACGACAAACTGCACAGAGCTCACATTGACGCCGGATGCGCAGGAGAATATTGCATTTTACCGTATCCGCACCGCTGATGGCAAATATCTGGGCTCCGAGGATATGGTTTCCATCACGCAGAAATTTCAGTATTTGTCTATTTTGGAACCGGATCTGGCAAATGTGACTGTCGAGTTTTATGATAAGGATCAAAACAAGCTATACGATGGAAGCTTTGATACATCGAGTCTGAAGCTGCTTAAGCAGCAGACACAATAAGAGGGATTACAAGGTATGAGAAAAGAAAGGACGAAAAAATATCTGAATAGCACATCTTTGCGGAACAAGTTATGTGGCAGGGGATTTCGATCACATAAAAAGAGACTGGCTGCGGCTGCAGCGGCTCTGCTGGCGGTCGTGGTACTTGTGACAGGTATTCCGGCAATGCAGACATGGGCGGTCTTTGATGAGAGCACGGCTGTCCGGTTCAGTACCTACAAGAGTTCGCACACGATTGAAAACTCAGTATTGTTTATCGGTACACATCTCATACATTTGCAGGCATTGACGGATGAATTGTATGAGAAGGCAGTTGATACACAGGCTGATTCCGATCAGAATGAGATCTACTACAAGTCCGAGCTTGCCGATGGAACGTGGTATGATATCACGGATGCTTCCAGCCTGTCAGCGATCACAACAGAGGGAACAGCGATTCCGGAGACAGATCTGGATGACCTGTATGTTACATATTATACAGGTGCGGATGGATTGACCAGGGACGCTAAGAGTGGAGACGTTGTCTGTATATTTGACGATCCCGATCCCTACGACCTACTGAAGCTGGAAGAACTCGAACCGGTGCGTCGGCTCTATGAGGAGAAGTATACGGCTACTTCTTCGGATGAAAAGTCTTTTAAATATCTGAGAGATGCATTGAATTCATTTTTTGCACAAAATGTGAGGTCACAAACGACGGATGAGTATGACCAGATGCTTGCAAATCTGCAGAAATGTTATGAGGCGTTTTCTAAAGCGGAGCAGGATGAAAATGCACAGGTCGTTATGACATTGATGGATGGCATTGACGCGGCAAGACGTGTAGAGGTATTCCAGAAGCTGCTCGATAGCGGTGAAGAATCGACAACAGATGCATCTGATCAGGGAAGCTTGCTGGGACTTCTTGCAGGGTCACAGGATAGCACTTCCTTTACTGATCTGAATGAGTTGTCGAATATCGTCAGTGGACAATATTATTCGTCGAAGTCACAAAGTGATGACTCAGATTCGACAGATGTGGATCCGTTCAGTATGGACAGCTCTCTGGTAGAGAGCGTGATGAACAGCATCAGCATGTGTAATGAAAGCAATACTTCGTATAGTGCAAAAATGCTCTCATCCGGTGACTCGACCATTCGTGCTTATATTTATGAACAGAGTAAACAATTAGCAGATCAATGCAAGAGCAGTAATGATCTGGCGACTGACCAGACTGTCATTGGACTGGTCAACAATATTAAGTATGCGCAGAACATCGAAAATAGCATTGTGGGTGATGCAGATGGCGAATTAAAACTGATAGATGATGAGTTCCTGCCTACGGTACAGGACAACTTTACCGCTCAGTTGGGTAAGGGCGTATCTCAGGAATATCAGAATGCCGCGGCGAAGAATTCAAGTGATGCGGTCAAAAAGAGCATTCTTGACAACGATAAGACAGATGTTGAGATCGCACGCAGTGAGCTGGAATCCATGATTACTGCAAAGAAGGATCGTATGTCATCCTCGGATGCGGTGAAATATGTATATGAGTGTATTACATGGGCAGAGGAGCAGGAAAAAAATATTAAGGACGATGACTTTGCGAATACTGTAAAGGAGATAGTCACGGCGCATATTGAATGGTTGCGCGAACTGGCACAGAAAATCGTAGATTCTGATGCGAGTCTGATGTCAAAGCTGGATCAGTTGAAGAATTTGTTGGAAGATTATCAGGAAAAGCAGCAAGACGCGCTGGATGAAGATGACTTAAATCTGGCTGCCCAGTATGCGGAATTGGTCACAGACACAAATGCAAAGATTGCTGCCGAGGAGACACGGCTGAATGAGATTATCAATTCAGATACGTCTACAGCGGCAGAGAAAGCTGAAGCACAGGTTGCGCTCGGACAGACCGGTCTGTTGAATGATATTGACAATCTGAAGCAAGAGGCAGTGAGTGCCCTGAATTCCGGGGTTACGGATGGATTGGACAGTACACTGAGTATGTTGGGAACACTTGGTGCGGAGACTGCGTTGTCACAGATCAAAGATGCATTGGGTGATTCCAGTCTGAGTAAATCAGATCAGAATAAGTGGGGCGAGAAAATTGACGAAGCGCTCGCAGCCAGCAAAGAGAGCAGCCTGCATGATCAGGCAAATGCAAGTACATCCGCAAGCGGAACAGGAAGCGGAAGCGGCACAGGAAGCGACAGCGGAACAGGAGGCGGAAGCGGCATAGGAGGCGGAAGCGGAACAGGAAGCGACAGCGGAACAGGAAGTGAAAGCGGAACGGGAAGTGGAAGCGGAACAGGAAGTGGAAGCGGAACAGGAAGTGAAAGTGGAACAGAAAGCGGAAGCGGCACAGGAAGTGGAAGCGGCACAGGAAGCGGAAGCGGAACGGGAAGTGGAAGCGGCACAGGAAGTGGAAGCGGCACAGGAAGCGGAAGCGGCACAGGAAGCGGAAGCGGAACAGGAAGTGGAAGCAGTGCAACGAATCCGGCAACAATGAGCGAGACAATGCTGAAAAATGCGATTGAACAGGTATTAGGTGCTTCCTTCGATGAACTGAGTGCAGATGGAAAGGTTGCGGCAGCTGTGGCGATGGATCGTCTGTATGATAACTATAGTAATGTCAATGCGAAGTCACTTGCAAAGCAGTTTATTACAACTTGCGCATCTGAAAGCAGTCCGTATGTATATGCAAAGCTCAGCGGACATTCGGAGACAGAATATATCTCATTGGCAATTATTGGAAACAGAGTGGTTACGCCGTATAGATATGTATACAGTGAATCTAGGGAGGAAGCAACAATGACACTGGGAGCAACCTCTTACCGATTCCGTGTCGGAGGACGGGTAGTGACGCTCACGGATATGACAACCCAGTCGATTGACAAATACAAGGTGGAATTCCAGTCAGTACCATATATTGACGAAAGTACAGCAAAGACATATTTTGACTGCGAGGCTGAATACATTGCAGATACGAACTACAGTGCCTGCGTGAACAAGACAGTCGGGGATCAGGCAGATGAACTGTACAATGCATTGACCGGTCAGTCGTAACGGTGTGTATGATGGCAAACGTTTTTTAGAGGTGACAAAATGGCAGATTATACAATAATATCGGATGTAAGCGCATATATCGTCCGGACACTGAGAGAGAAAATGTGTCCGGAGCCGATTCCTTCACCAAACAATATAGAGATTTCCTCTCCTGCGGATCAGGATGTAGACTATATCGTCGGACTGTATCTGTATGATGTGAGAGAGGAAAGTGATGTTACGCAGCGGCCTTATATACAAAGAGGTCAGGTGCAGTTGCAAAAACCGCCAAGACCATATGGATTATACTATATGGTATTTATCAACGGCTCCTCCCAGATGGGACTCAAGGCGCCGGATATACAAAAGATCATTGGAAGGGTTGCTCAGATTGTCAATGACAACAGCTCCGTCCTTCCGGATCAGCTGCAGACATGGCTGGATACACAAGAACCTCCAATCGTACTATCTCAGGCGAAGATAAGTCTGGAGGAAAAGGTCAGGGTGTGGCAGGCGATCAACAAGCCTTATCAGATCAGCCTGTTTTACAAGGCGGCACCCGTATTCCTGTCCAGTGAGGTTATTATCAATACACCTCGCGTTGCGGAAGCAACGTTCGGACTGCATATTACAGGAGAAGGGAGGGAGTGAGTATAAGTGGAAGCATCAACGATCCATCAAAGGCTTGACCTTGTCATCCAACTTGTCGATACGACGACAGGCGTGGCAGTAGAGGAACGGGATGTACGTTTCTTTATCGACGGCAGACAGTGCTGGCCGATTCCAAGAGGCGGCGGTAATTTCGTCTTTATCAATACCGGGCGCGGGGATAACACCCTGACGCTAAAGGTTCGTGGCTATGAGGATGCCGTGGTAGATGTACAGTATGAGAAGCTGGATAAAGCGATGCCTCTAAAACAAGTGTTCCTGATACCGTCAGAGAAACTTGCAAAGGGAGAACATCTCTGCTCACTTACCGGTACACTTCAAGGCCTGGAGGAAATTGAGGCGATCAGCCTCTCACAGTCAGACCTTTGCTGCAGTGAATTCAACGAGAAGAAATGCATGTTGAAGCTGTTTATGGCGAAAGGCAGACTGAACATGGAGAATGTCCACTACGGATTGATCAGCGCGAATGTCCACTATGGATTACTCAGCGAGGATCACGAACATTACGAGCATATCGAAGTAATTGAAGAGGTGCCGCCGAATATGGTGAAACTCAGAGAACCGCTCAAAGAGACATTCACAGCAAATTCCCCCATAGCCCGGGTGGTATTTGGAAATGTATCACCGGATGGCAGTTATTTACTTCGTGTCAGGGATGATGCACTGGTTGTGCAATATCTTGTCCGATACCGTGTAAACGGAGAAAACAGATTTCAGATTGTAGATTTTCATCAGTGTGTAGAAAATGAACTGAGGTAAGGAGTAAAAAATGGGAGAAATAGTAGTTACAGGTGCGGTGTTATCGTGTCCGTTTGGAGCGGCACCATCGAATCTGAAAGTCACATCGCAGACAACGTGCACCGTTAGCGGTCAGCCGGCTGCAACAATACAGGATGCACAGGGAATGGTGAATATACAGCCCTTCGGGATGTGTACTTCACTGGCAAATCCGCAGGTGGCGGCGGCGACAGCTGCAGCGCTTGGAGTGTTGACTCCACAGCCGTGTATGCCGATGACGGCAGGCATGTGGATACCTACATCTCCATCGACAATGATCGGAGGAAAGCCTTGTCTGACAAGTGACTGTAAATGCGTCTGTACCAACGGAATGGGAGCTATACAGGTAGTCTATCCGGGACAGATGATGGTAAGTACAACATAGTACAAACAAACAAAAATGAATTTTCAAATGTAAAAACGAAAGGAGAAATATACAATGGCTGAATATTTGTCACCTGGCGTATATGTGGAGGAGTATGATAATTCCCCCAGAAGCATTGAAGGAGTTGGAACAAGTACCGCAGGTTTTGTAGGATTGGCAGAAAAAGGACCGTCAATCGGTGCACCTTCCTTTGTCACAAGCTTTAAGAGCTTTACCAAGCAGTTTGGTGGATTCTTAAGTGAGTTTACACACGGTGAGTATCGTTATCTTGCAAGCAGCGTTGAGCAGTTCTTTGCAAATGGTGGAACCAGATGCTTCATCTCACGTGTTGTACCGAAGGATGCAAAAGCCGCAGCTAAGACAGCAGGCATCCTGACAGCAGAGGCTGCAAATGAAGGTAAATGGGGTAACCGTATCCAGATCAGCTTCAATACCGTGACCAAGAAAAAAATGCAGCTCGTTGCTGAGGCAGGCGAGGGCTATACCGCAAAGAGCGTAGAGGGCTTCCGTGAGGGAGATCTCGTAGTTGTTGGCGATGAGTACAACAGAATCAAGTCTATTTTTGATAATACAGTTGTATTTGAGCAGCCCTTCACAGGAAAGGTTGTAGATGACTCTATACTTCCTAAGACAGTTGCTTATCTGGTAACAGTTGATGCAAGCGTTCGTTACAATGACGAGGCAGAGGTATATACAGAGCTGAGTTTCAACATCACATCACCGAATTATATCGGCACAAAGCTGGCTGCCAGTGAGCTTGTAAAGGTAACTGTAGCACCGATGGATACGATCGGCAATCCGGTAGCAGCTATTCTTGGCGATGGTCAGACCAGCGGAATGATCACACTTGAGGGTGGTAGCGATGGAACAATCGGAAAGGTGAACGCTGCTACATTTATCGGAGAAGATAATGGTCCTGGCAAGCGTACAGGTATCCAGGCATTCCTTGAGAATGAATATGTCAGCATGATGGCAGTACCCGGTGTGACGATTCCTGAAGTGATCGTAGCACTTGTCGGACATTGCGAGAATTTAAAGAACCGTGTCGCAGTCATCGATATGCCGAAGGATCTGTACAAGACCAAAGACCTGATCGATTACAGAAATATGATCGATTCTACTTATGCAGCTATGTATCATCCTTGGATTCAGGTATTTGACCGTGCATCCGGAAAACCTGATTTTGTACCGCCTTCAGGAGCAGTTCTCGGTGTATATTCCAGAACAGATGTAAACCGCGGCGTACACAAGGCTCCGGCAAACGAGACAATTTTCTGTACCGGATTAAAGACCAATTATACAAAGGCAGAGCAGGATATCTTAAATCCCGAGGGAGTCAACCTGATCCGTTCATTCCCGGGACAGGGCATCCGTATCTGGGGCGCAAAGACTGCAAGCAGCAACAGCGCATTCAAGTACATCAACGTCCGCAGACTCTTTATCTATGTGGAGGAGAGCATCAAGGCAAACACCAACTGGGTTGTATTCGAGCCCAATGATGCTACCTTATGGCAGAGAGTCAGCATGACAATTTCATCATTCCTCGATGGAATGTGGAGAAATGGAATGCTCGCAGGATCTTCTGCATCAGAGGCATATTTCGTAGAGATCGGACCTTCTACGATGAGCCGTGACGATATCATGAACGGCAGATTGATCTGCAATATCGGTATTGCACCTTCACGTCCGGCAGAGTTCGTGATCTTCCGCGTAACACAGCATACTGCAGAAGCTGGCGGAGAAGCAGAGGAATAGAATAAGCATAACTGTGAAGGAACTGAGCAGTTATAACGAGTAAAAGAAAAGGAGAGATAACTTATGGCAACATATGAGAGCAATGGAAAACTACTTGCATATCCGTTGACTAAAATGAACTTCCTCGTTACCGTTGACGGTGTGAGCGGAACCGCAGCATTTAGTGAGGTGACCGGCGTGGAAGCAACTGTTGATGTGATCGAGTTCCGTCAGGGCAATGCGAACAGCCTTGCTCCGGTAAAGATCCCCGGACTTGTAAAGCACGGAAACGTAACCTTAAAATTTGGATACACACTGGACAGCGCCTTCAAGACATGGATTCAGGAGTGTGTCAGCGAGGTTCGTGGCGAGATGCCGCGTAACAACGTACAGATCGAGATGATCGATATCAACGGCGGTGCTCCGCAGACCAAGCAGGATACTATTACAGGTACACGTGTATGGGTATTAAGCAATGCATGGGTGACAAAGTATACTGCTCCTGATCTGGATGCAAAGACCAGTGATGTTGCAATCGAGTCTGTAGAGCTGGCTTATGAGGAGTTAATTATCCCCAACTAGGATATGGCTGGAAACAGATATCAAAGGGAAACCTGCAGGATGCAGGTTTCCCGCCAAGCTGAAACCGCGAAAGAAGGCTTCATTTTGGCGGGGAACCTGATGATAGCGTGAGGAATTATAAGAAGCACAAAGAGAGGGCAAATGTTATGGAAACAGTATTTGAATTCACACTGCCGAAGGGCTATATGGATGCAAACGGTGAGCTTCACCGCAATGGAAAGATGCGTCTGGCGACTGCCGGGGACGAGATCAGCGCAACGCGTGATCCGCGTGTGCTCAGCAATCCGTCTTATCTGACGATTGTGATTCTGAGCAAGGTGATTACGGAGCTGGAGGGTGTGCCGATGGTCGGGGTGAATATCATCGAAAAGCTGTTTACGGCTGACCTTGCATTTTTACAGGATATGTACCAGAGGATCAATGATATCGAACCTCCGATGATGGAATGTGTATGTCCGGAGTGCGGAGAGATCTTTAAGGTGCCGTTAAATTTTACCGAGGAGGGATAAAGCTGTATCCGAAGGAGGAGCTTTATCGGGAGATGTCTTTTATCTCATATTATTTTCACTGGAGTATGGATGAGGTTATGAAGCTGGAGCATACGAGCAGGAGACAATGGTGCAGTGAGATTTCTGAGATAAATAAGAGCTTGAATCCCTCCAAAAAATCGAAAGAAAAGAGTATTTTAGATATGAAGCCGGACAGATAAGAACCGGAAGTCATGAAGACAGACTGTGAGAGGAAGGAAATCTATGGCGAATTATTATGACGATGGCACGAGCTGGGGCTCCGGACTGGATTGGGATATGACATCCAATCAGGGTCTGACACCGCTTGTTAATTATAATTTTACCCTTCAGGTTGAAGGTATCTATAATCTGCCATGCAAGTCCGTACATGTATTTCATCGTGAGAACGAGTATGAGACATTGCAGGAGGGTGGACTGAATGATTATGTACATATGCTTCGCAAGCCGATCAGCAAGCCGCTGACCTTTCAGGTGGAGCGTTATGTCGGCATTGACATGTTAGATCCGCTGGCACTCGGCACAGAACTGATTCTACCGGTACTTCTGCAGGTGAGCCGTTATTCGGGCGATGGCGAGGTGCTGGATCTGTCTGATTCCATGCAGCGTGTCTATACATTTACCGGCTGTACCGTTATTGCAAAGGATTTTGGAGAACTGAATGCGGAGCGTTCCGGTCTGCTTGTGGAGACAACGACGATCGCGTACCGGGAAATGGTATGCGTGGATAATCCGTCAACCACATCAAAACGTAAGACATGGAGCATGAAGAAAGATCATGCAAACATGGAGCGTGACGCTGAGGTTAAGGCCACAAAACTCGCAACCTACGGTATCAATGAGCTGGCAAAGAAAGATCTTGAGGCGAAGGCTCATATGTATGTGGATAAGGATGTCAAGGATATTCCTGATTATATTCTCAATTACAAAGGTGAGTCTGTTAAGAAAATAAAAATTTCAGACGCAAGGGGAATTGCGACAACAAATGAGATGGCACCGATTTCTGAACGTGAAAAAGCGGCAAAACGCTTCTTCATGCCGGGCTCAAAGTCAGTGGCAGGCTATAAGGGCTCCAAGGGCAATAGTGCGACAGTCAATAAAGACGAACTGGGTCGTGAGGAAATGGAAAAGCTGGCACGTCAGGGCGGAGCGAACAAGCCGATAATGAAAGCTGTAGAGCCCAGAAAGGGCGGCGCAGAGAAGAAAGAAATGTCATCGGCTAAAAACCAGAGGAAATATTTTATTGAGGGTTCCAAGAGTCAGAAAGATTATAAAGGAACCGTAAAGAGCAGCGCAACTGTGCTGACAGACGAAAAGCGAAAGGATGAGCTTGAGGCTGCGGCGCGAAAGGGTGGAGCTGTGAAACCGGAGATGAAGGCTGTGAAGCCCAGAAAAGGCGGAGCAGAAATCAAAAAGATGTCACCGGCTGAAAACCAGAGAAGATATTTTATCGAAGGTTCCAAGAGCCAGAAAGATTATACAGGAAAGGTGAAAACCAGCGCGACTGTGCTGACAGACGAAAAGCGTAAGAGTGAGCTCGAAGCTGCGGCACGTAAGGGCGGAGCAGAAATCAAACAGATGTCCCCGACGAAAGACCAGAGAAGGTATTTTATAGAGGGATCAACAAGTAAGGAAAATTATACAGGAACGGTGAAAAACAGTGCTGCTGTGCTGGAAAATGAAAAGCGCAAGAGCGATCTTGAAGCTGCGGCACGTAAGGGCGGAGCAATAAAGCCGGAAATGAAGGCAGTAGAGCCGCGACAGGGCGGAGCAACAAAGCCGGAGATGAAGAGGGTAGAGCCCCGTCAGGGCGGAGCCGAGAAACCGGAGATGAAGGCTGTGAAGCCCAGAAAAGGCGGAGCAGAAATCAAAAAGATGTCACCGGCTAAAAACCAGAGAAGATATTTCATCAACGGTTCCGTTTCGTTAAAGTCTTATTCAGGGACGGTGAAGGCAAGTGCAACTATCAAGACGGATGAATTGCGGAAACCCGCGATGCAGCAGCGCGCCAGACAATGGCCAAAAACACGGAGCGCGGTTGATGTAGCGGCTTTCCTGAAAAGAAAGTAATAGGAAAAAGAAAGAGAAAAAATAAGCAGGAGGAAGCGGGATGTTAACAATTACAGCACCAATAGAGTTAAAAGCTAAAACACCCGGTACCTCCATACATGAGGGGTTTTATCATCGGATCACGGATCAGTATTCGATGATGACCAGTAAGCTGACCCCGGAGGATTTACTGCATGTGGTAATGACACCGCCGGAATATTTCTTTGGCGGTGAGGACGAAACAAATATTTTCCAGCAGACTAATGTACATGCGCATCAGGAAAATAAGCTGGAAGTGGTGAATAACCTGATCAACCGGATGATGCTCAGTGAGTCGGCACACCTGACCTATCAGGATCGTGTGTATATCACGGATATTCTGCAAAAGATCGGCATTCATAACGTAAATGAATTTATGAAGCAGGTCAGTCTGATCAAAGAGGAACAGAATCAGACGAATCAGCTGATCGATCTATACTGGAATTATGCAGGCGAATTGAGACAGCTTGTGGAGCATTATCATAGTGAACAGACTACGGAGCGGCATACAAAAGAGCAGACAGACCCGTCACAGACGATGTATCTGCATGAAAATATTTTTAACCGCTTACAGACGGCGGCGATTTACCAGACGATCCAGAATTTTAACAGCCGGGAGCAAGGTGATCTCAACATCACCAACACACAGCTTCAGGTATCCGAGCAATATGGTCTGGCACAGCAGATCCTGCTGCAGAAGCTCAAAAACGAAGCGCGTGGCGAGGAAACACCGCTCACTTACCGTTATGATAATTATTATGAAAACCAGCAGTTATCCGAAGATCAAATCAATGAGCAGAATGTTCTGACACAGGTTACATCGGCGGTACTTCTGGATCTGGTCAATAATGTTTACCGCAGCCGCGAGGAGCACCAAAATAGCCGTGCGGAGAACTGGTATCACATGGAGCGGTCCTTTTATCAAAATGCGGAAAATACGATGCATCGTATTGAAAACAGCATGAGCAGCCGTTACCAGACAAATCAGACGGTGGAGCAGTTGTCTGTATCACAGCATCATGAGCTGCGAAAACAGGAAATTGATATTTTAAACCGCCTGTTTGAGCAACGGGACTCCGATCAGTATCAGACAGTCAATAAGCTGTTGTATCAGGATATCAATAATAGCACACTTGTAAACCGGATGATCGAACAGATGGATGAGCAGCAACTGATCGAACAGATCGAACAGCTGAATCAGACCAATTATTATGATGACCATTCCGGACAGATTGTCAAACGGCTGCTCGAGCAGAGCCATGTGCAGATCGACCAGATCAATAGTCCGGTTCTGCGCCGGATGATCGAACAGCAGCTCCATCAGTCAAAGAATGAGCAGTATGACCATTCACAGGTTCGGCTGACCAATATAGAGCATCGGCAGGAAGATTTTTTACAGGAAGAAAATTATTCAGAACAGACGTGGCAGCTGCAGAGCTCAGAGTACCGGACAGATTACAACAATACAACTCAGTTAAATCAGGAACATACGGATGTACAGAACCGCTATCAGCAGACGGTTGGGGAAATCCGTGAAAATATTGCACGGTCTGCTGCGAAAGCGCAGGATGCGGCTGAAAGCGGAACACAGCTTCCCGGCTCGGATGTGACGGAGCAGGTGTTACAGACACAGCTGCGGACTGAGCTGTCAGAGCAGAACATATATGATGATCACAGTGTCCATGAGCAGACACAAAATATTGACAAACGTGATCTCTCATCCGTGGAGCAGGAGATTTCACGGGTCAACCGGGAAAATATCAATAATCAGAGTAAATATATCCAGATGATGGAGGGCATCCGTGAGTCGTTAGCGGTTCCGAAGGAAACACGAAGCCCTGAACAGATGCGGCGTGAGAGTCTGATGGCATTGGAGCATCCGACAGAATTGTTAGAGCAGCTCCATACAGAGGGCGAACAGCAGCATCAGACACAGCAGGAGAAGCTTGCACAGGTGATGAAACTGCTGCCGGAGCAGACGCGAGAGGTATACGAGACCGTGCGCGAATATCTGGAGGCACCGCAGCAGGTGCGCCGCCAGATGGAGGGTGTGACGGATGATGTCGGAGTGCTTGTCCGTGATCTGCATGAGGCAAAGGTCGTTCGGGAGCAGACCGAGCTGGTACACAGGCAACAGGAAAAGCTGCAAGAGCAGACGCGGGAGGTCATTGACCGCTGGCACGAGCGAACCTCGATAGAACCGAAGAAGGAGCAGGTCTACGAGGATCAGCGCACAGATGTGACGCTCGTGCACCGCAGTCAGGAGCAGCAGCTGAATGAGGAAGAAATCCGTCAGTTGATCGAGCAGAACCGGACACAGTCACGTACGGTTCACACGCAGAATGAATCGGTCACAAGCTACGATACGACGCAGCGGCAGTTCACAAATGTCAATACGCAGCAGATTACAGAACAGACAGAAAATGTGAGTGAGCTTGTCCGTCTGGGCGTACAGCGGGAGCTGGGCGCACTTTCGGAGAAGATATATCATAAATTGGAAAAGCGTCTGGAGACGGAAAAGAGAAGACGTGGCTATTAGGTTTACAGCAAAGGATGGATGACAGATGGGATTTTTCACAAATTTAGGCGGAAATATCTTAGGTGATCTCGAAAAGACAGCTAATCAGATAACAGGAAATATTCCAAAAGCGATCCTGTGTGTGCCGGATATCACTCAGAATCAGATGATAAGCGTGGATGATATGATCGAAAGGTCGAATGAGCTGCGCGAGGCTCTGATTGAGAGCGGTGATGGTCAGGGAATCATGGCTTCCTTTAAAAGTCTGACGAGCAGGGGAACGACGGAAACGATAGAAGACAAAGGTTATCTCGCGTTGGAGGTGCAATACAATCCGTCCAGTATTTATCTTGAAACGGTTGCCGGCATGCAGATGAATTTCGCACCGGTTAATATGGGAGAGGCCAGTACCAATCAGCTGCGTCAGAATTATGAACCGGAAGCGACGACAATGTCTGTACAGCTGTTGTTTGACGCGGTCAATGTACAGGATTCGTTTATGGACTCCAACCTTGCACTGACCGCCGGCAATGTGGCATCGGCAGCGATGGATATCGCGACATCGGCAACCGGAAAAACATATTCGGTAAAACCGCAGATGGATGGCATTATGTCATTGTTGACGAGGCAAAGTACAAGACATGTCCTGTTTTTTTGGGCAAAGATGTGCTTTCAGGGAGAGCTTTCCAGTGTGAGTTCACATTATTCCATGTTCAATACATCGGGCAATCCGGTGCGGGGCGATATCCGTCTGACAATTCGACAGTCAACGGATCCTGCAGCAAAATACCAAAACAGCTATTGGGCAAAGGCGTTCACAAAGGCATTCGGCGAGTCTAATGAAAGCACATTTACAAAAGGAGCAAGCAAATCTGCCTCTGTGCTTAGCAATTCCGTGCTGAATTTAAATTTGTAGCATCCTTGCGGATCATTTTATGAGATAGGAAATTCCTATCTCATAAGAAAGAATAGGGGAATTATATGGGTTTCACTAATTTTTTTACAAATGAAAAAGCAATTTTAGAGATTTTTGATATGCGTCAGATTGAGCAGTCCACAAAGGGAACCATACCTGGTTCGGATGGGAAGGTCAAATCGACGACAATGGCTGACTTTGCTATTATGGATAAATTTGAAGAATCACTGGTCGGCAACCAGATAGATCTCATGAAAAAGCTTGGAGATGAGGTGAATTTCCAGTCGTTTCAGGGAATCAATCTGGATGGAATGAAAAAACAGTTTGAGGTACAGTTCAATCCGAGCGATCTCCAGATTGAGGGCTATGGCGGAGGACGTATCGCGAATATCGCCTACAACAATCCGAACGATAATGATAAGGCAAATTCATCGAGCATTACCATGATGCCGATGCCGGTATACGTCAAAATGAGTGTCAAGCTGTTATTCGACCGCATGGATCCGGGTGACTGCTTTCTGAGTGCAAAGACAAATGTTTCGGTTTCAGAGGATGTGACATCGCTTGTAAAGGCTGCGACCAACGCAGCTACCGGAAAGAATCAGCTAACGGTGCAGGAGGAGGTCGAGGGTCTGATCGCAGCACTGCGTTCGCCCTTCACGCGCATTATCACGTTCAACTGGGGTGATATGAGCTATCAGGGTATTTTGAACCGTGTGGCATCACAGTATACGATGTTTGACAGTACCGGCGAGCCGGTGCGGGCAGTCGTACAGCTGTCGCTGATCTGTGCGGATCAGACGGTATCCCCCAATAGTCTCGGACCGTGGCAGGATGCGTATGAAACCGCTTTTGGCGCCGGCAGCAAGAGTCTTACGAGCGTAGGACAGAAGGTAGGTAGTCTGTTAAATATCGGCATATAAGGAGTGAAGACGGACTGACAAAGGTCTGTCCGAAAGGAATATAGTTATGGCAGCACAGATTGATTTTGATAGTTTAAAAAAAGAATACGACAACTTCAGCAATCCGATTGTGCTCATAGAGGTGGAGGGAACAGAGATCTCCAAGACGAAAAACGGTCTGATGATCGGAGATATCGAGGTCGAGAGTACCAGCGGCTATGAGGCTGGGATTGCATCGTTTGTGATCTATGGCGCGTACAATACGAATACGTGTGAATTCGAGTACAGCAGGGTCAAGAAATTTGTAATGCTTGGCGCACAGGTATCGATCAGCGTTGGATATGGCTCCAGTGTCAAAGAAGTGTTCTGTGGATTTATCTCGCATG
Source organism: Oscillospiraceae bacterium (assembly GCA_963640395.1). Classification (GTDB taxonomy): domain Bacteria; phylum Bacillota; class Clostridia; order Lachnospirales; family Lachnospiraceae; genus W0P33-017. The sequence continues at coordinate 39,406 of CAVHZH010000001.1, read as the reverse complement.
TCAATTTCTTTTTTCATGAGAGCGAGAATCCCGGCATCCGTGTGAGCTGCATGGACATTAAGGGTATTATGATGGCGAACTGCTATTCAAAGCAGCTCACGGCAATGAGTTATTCGGAGGGTGTGCAGGAGATCTTCAGCTCGGAGGTTTATACAGAGATGAAGGATCGCGGTGTGATCAAGAATCTGAACATTGTGGACACGCCGGATAAGTCTGATGACAGTTCGGGTCTGCTCGGTTCGGCTACAGATTCAGCCGGAGTGGGTAGTCTGGCAGGTTCGGCAACATCAGTGACCGGAGCGTCCGGCTCTGCGACGGATAAGACGATCGAGATGGTTGCCGAGAGTGATTATGAATTTGTCGTAAAGGCAGCCAAAAAATATAATTATGATTTTTTTGTCAGCGCAGGCAATGTATATTTCCGGAAAGCAAAGAATTATACAGATGTACTCATGGAGCTTTCACCGGCAACCGGAATGCGCGATATTGATCTGGAATATAATGTGACCGGGCTGGTCGGCAAGGTGGAGGTGCGCAGCACAGATGTCGGCAAGGCATCGCAGATCGCTGGATCAGTGAAGCTGAAAAATAAGCTGTCCAAGGGCAGATATGCATCCAAGCTGTTCAAAAATTCGTCGATGGTCTACATAGATCCGACGGCGGACAGCAAACAAGAGGTAGGCTACCGCGCAGAATATCTGGCGGAGGATATCGCATACCGTTATGGAACGCTGAATGCGGAATTTATCGGAATGCCGGATCTGGTTGTCGGACGTTTCATAAAAATTGTTAATATGGGAGATCCGGTGAACAATCTGTTCTATATTGTGAGTGTCAGACACAGCTTGAGCAACGATCATGGATTCGTGACCCGGATCGTAGCAAAGGCTGCCGGACTCGGTGGGTCTTATTCAGGCGGAGGCAGCAGTAGCAGTGGTCTGCTTGGCGGTGTGCTTGGTGATTCACTTAGCGGCGTGACGGATACGATGGATTCGGCAACGGACAGCGTTGGAGGCGGGCTGGGATCGATTTTATGACCGGCATGACCATTGAAGGATAGATCCGGAGGAATGACAGAATATGGGAATATTTGATATTATTGATGATATTGCAGAAAAACAGGCGACAAAAACAGAGACTGGTGATAACCGCGTGTTTGGCGTGGTGGTCGGCACTGTAGCGCAGAATTATGATTCGACGATGCCCGGCAGACTGTGTGTATCGCTGCCGTCGCGGGATGAGGGTAATCAGCTGCGGTGGGCAAGGCTGGCACTGCCGTATGGCGGCTCCAAATGGGGTATTTATTTTATGCCGGAGGTCGGTGATCAGGTGCTTGTGTCATTTGAGCAGGGCAATATCGAACGGCCGTATGTGATCGGCTGTGTGTCCAAATCGACAGACAGGTTTTTGAACCAGAGTGCAAATACGCTCAATTCCATGAAACGACTTGTCACATGTAACGGCAATGCGATCGAGTTCGAGGATAATGAGGGCGATGGGGCCAATGACAAGATCACGATCAAGACAGCGGGAAAGGATGCAGGGACGGAGCACAGTATCACGCTCGACAATGCCAAGCATAAAATTACGATCACTGATCAGGAGGGAACGAACCAGATCACGATGGATACGATGAACGGTCGAATGGAGGTTCTGGCGGCATCCAAGCTGACCGTCAAGGTCGGTGATCAGATTGAGCTGATGATGAATGGACAGAGCGGTGTGACCGAGCTGAAAACGAAGGACTTCCGTGTGAATGCAATGAATAATATCAAGCAGGAGGCATTAAAGACATTTTCGATCAGCGGGGCGACAACCAAAGTGGAAGGCACAGCAAAGGTATCGATCGCGGGCAGTGGACCGACGACGGTAGAAGGCAAGCCGATCAAGATCGGTTAAGTGGCAGAAAGGAGTATTTCATATGCCGGATAAAAAATTTTTGGGAAGCGGTATGAAATTTCCACCGCAGATCAATGAGGCGACGGGCAGGTTTATGACCTCCTCAGCAGAGCAGAGTGTCAAGGAATCTATCTATCTGATACTGATGACACAGCGGACGGAGCGTTTTGCCAGACCGGGTTACGGAAGCAATCTGATGTCGTACACCTATATGGATACAAACATCACAGCTCTGAATATGATGCGGCGGGATCTGACGGAACAGATATTGACGCAGGAGCCGCGTGTGAGTGATGTGTCGATCACGACAGATGCTCAGACGAAAGATGGATGTCTGATTGTGAACATCGACTATATGGTAAGTGAAACGAATCAGAGAGATAATTTGGTATTTCCATTTTATTTAAATGCAGAGGTAGAGGAAGAAGCGTATGAGTCAGAGCAATATGAATCAGAACAGTATGACAGTGAGCGTGAACAGGGCGAATAAAAATGATCAGGATCGGAGAATTCTGGATGATCAGATTGATACACGCACAGTGGACGATATTGAAAAACAGATAGAAAAGCTTGCGGGAGCTTATACACCGGAATGGCATTATTCCAAAGATGATCCGGATATCGGTGTGACGATCGCTAAGATTTTTGCGGGGCAGATGAGCGATAATATCGCCATGTATAACGAGGTCATCGAGAAATATCATACCGAATTTGTCAATATGCTTGATATTTCACTGCTGCCGGCAAAGCCTGCGAGTGCGCTGGTATTGTTTGATCTGGTCAATGATACGGTTCCCGGTGTGGAGATCCCGCGTGGAACACAGCTGCTCTCGCAGCCGGATGATGCGGAAGAACCGATTATCTTTGAGACATCGAACAGTATCTATGTGTCCAATGCGGTATTTTCAACTGCGTTTATGACGAGGGGCAAGGAAGGTTATGTCATGCCACTGCTTGGCAGTTATCAGGAGCCGGAGCTGATTCCGCAGAATACAAAAGAGGAGGAAGCTGTCGGTGATACGCTTTCCTATGGAGAACTGGAGCAGCAGGCAGCGATGCGGATACAGCCGTTCCACCTGTTTGGAAAAGAGGCGAATATTTCAAAAAATGCATTGCTGTTCTATCACGAGAGTGCCTTTGATACCGCAGATAATCCGTTATATGTGCGAATAGCCGGAGATCAGAAGCTGCTTGACCAGATCAGTGCGGGCAGATACCGTTTCAGCTATTACGGAGCAGGTGAGCTTCATCTGTACACGCAGGTGGCACAGATGGATGATGGGGAGACGTTTTGTCTGCGCAAGGACGCGCAAGCCCCTGAGGTTGACAGCTTGATGATCGATGGAAGTGAGTATCAGCTCATTGTTCTCGATACGAAAGAGCCTGTCTTGGAAAATTATGCGATCTCAAAAATTGCTTTTTCGTCCGAGGGAAAGGAGCAGCTGCCGGAATCTGTGAATAATGGAACGACGGATCTCGATGTGCAGTCCTTTGACCCGTTCGGGGATACTCTGGCACTTTATCAGGAGTGTTATATCGGACATAATAATTATTTTGCCAAATCGGGTGCAGTCGTGACGATTTCCTTTGATGTGACTTACCCGGAGCATATGGTGGAGCTGACAAAGCGTCAGGAGCAGGACGATTTAAAGATCATCAAGCGCAAGCCGCGCGTAGTCTATACCGATATGCCTGCGGATGTGTATGCAGAGGAGATTTCGATCGAATATTTCAATGGAATTGGCTGGAAAAAGCTTGAATGCCGTCAGGAGTACAGACAGCTTTTCATGCAGGATAAGAAGGGCAGATATGAACTGGAATTTGTATGCCCGTCCGATTGGGAAACGACAGCCAGCGGTGCATATGAGGGTCGTGTGCTGCGCATCCAGTTGTTAAAATCTGACAACTGTTACATGCGTCCGAGTATCCATCATTATCCGCATATTCAGGATCTGAAGATCTCTTATTGTTATAAGGAGCATTATGTAGAGCCGCAAAAGCTCGTTGCGGTCAACACGACGAGGAAGATTGACTGTACAAAGCTGCTCAAGGAGCACCGTTCGTTTGTGGCATTCGGAGTCGGGCTTTACAGCGATGATGCATTGTATCTGGGCTTTAAAAACCGGATGGATCGCGGACCGGTCAGCCTGTATTTTGATATTGCGGAGGGCAATTATTATGATGGACTGCGGTGCAGGTTTGAATACAGCACGCGCAGCGGATTCCGTCAGATGAAAGTTGTAGATCATACCTCTAATTTTACAAGGACCGGAACGGTCATTTTCATGCCGCAGTCAGATCAGGCATCGCTCGTGCTAGAAAACAAACAAATGTACTGGATCCGCATCACGCGCAGCCGTATCAAACGCGAGGATGAGCCGGAGGATATGCTGCCGAAGATCAATGATGTACGGTTGAATGCGGTGCAGGTAGAAAATATCGTCACAAGGGATGAGCAGGACTTCTATCTGGATGAGGTACTGCCGAATATGTACTTTATGCTTGGTACAGATCACATCTTGGATGTGGATGTGTGGGTGAATGAGCAAAACCGCCATACCGCAAAGCAGATGCAGCAGATGCTGCATGCGATGCCGAACAATGTGCGTGCAGAATATGATCTGCGCGGCGAAATCTCTGCATTTTATGTAAAATGGGAAGAACTCGAACGGCTGGATGACGGGCTGCATGCGCGCGGCTATGTGTTAGACCGCATGAACAACCGCCTGATCTTTGGTGACGGATTGCATATCGACGTACCCCGTGTTACGGATGATGTGGCATTCAAGGTACGTGTCCGCTGCTGTGACGGGCATCTCGGAAATGTCGGCAAGGGCGAGATCAATGAGGCACGCGCCCGGTTTATGTTTTTAAATACCGTCAGCAACCCGTTCAAGGCATACGGCGGCAGCAACATGGAGAGTCTGGAGAGTGCGCTGGCGCGCGGAGCCAACATTTTACGATCCAGAAAACGTCTGGTATCCATCAGTGATTATGAGCGTGAAATATTGGCATATTCCGATACAATCGCACAGGTACACTGTGTTACGGGCAGAAGAATTGACGGAGCAGAGGATCCGGATGCTGTTACCTTTGTTGTGCTGTTAAAGGATTATCGTGCGGGCAGTTATACGTTCCATAATCTCGCGGATAATCTAAAAAAATATTTGATGCAGTCGTGTGAGCTGACAATCTCGCCGGATCACATCCATATTGTAGAACCGATTTTTGTTGATATCTGCGTAGATATCTGGGCAAAGAGCGTACAGATGGAGGACAGCTTTGAGATTCAGAACGAGCTGCAAAGCTGCATGAGGAAATACCTTGATCCGGTCGAGAGTGAAAACGGCATCGGCTGGAAGATCGGCGTAATGCCCAAGGAAAATCAGCTTTTGATGAAGCTGAATGTATTAAAGAGCAAGGCGATCGTGCGCAGGCTGTTGCTGATCGCGCACTATACAGATGAATCCGGAACGCATGAGACGGAACTTGCACAGGTGCAGGAAAATCCGTTTATGGTATGCCGCAGCGGATCACATCAGGTTCATCTGATGGTCGATGAGCAGTAGACGGGGGAGAATGGCAAATGTTAAATAGTAAAAATTTGAAAAAGAAAACATTTGATGAACGTTATAATGAAGCGCTGACACAGATCCCGCTGTTTACGGACGAGTGGACGAATTTCAATGCATCGGATCCCGGTATCACGATACTCGAGAGCCTGACTGCATTCGAAACCTTACAGGCGGATATGATCGATCAGGTTACTGCACCGGTTTTACAAAATCTACTTCGTCTGGTTGGTTTTCAGGCGCGCAAGGGCAGATGTGCGAGACTGCTTTTGACTGCCGAGAATGTAAAGGAGCCGGTTTATCTGCCGGCGAACCAGCAGTTTCAGATTGGTGAGCTGTGTTTTGAGACGAACCGCGTAACGCTTCTGAATACCGGACATCTGACCGGTATTTACGGCAAGCGTGACGGAGTCTATTATGATTACAGCTATTTATGCGAGAAAGAGATCAAGGTGCCGGGCTTTGTATTCGGTGAATATCCGAAGGTCGGAGACAGTGTGTATTTTTGCGCAAACGCGCTGCCGGAGCCGGGAGAAGAACTGATTTTATATATCAACGTAGCAGACCGCTATAACCGGAACGATTTTCCGGAAAAAGGGCGCAATACATTTGCACAGATGAAATGGGAGTGCTATACGAAACAGGGCTTTGTCGAGGTGCCGGTGCGGGATTATTCAAACTGTTTTTTGATGAGCGGCGAGGTGCGTATCCGTCTGCCGCAGGAGGCAGCCGCTTTATACGAGGAGCTTGAATCGCCTGCGTATGTGATCCGTGCGACCTTAACCCGTGCGGATTATGATGTGCGGCCAAAGCTGATCGGAGTACAGGGCTTTCTGTTTGAAGTATGGCAGAAAAAGACGCTCAGCACATGCACGACCTTCCATAAACCCGGAAATGTCAGATTATTCAGTGACCTCGCGGAGGAGGGCTACGTACATGTCTATGCGCGTGAGGAAAAGGGCGGCTCGTACCGCAGGTATGAGTATGCGTCATCGCCGGATGCGCAGGGACGCTATTATGATCTGTTGCAGGAGGGTTATGGAATGCATGTCTATTCGTTTGATAAAAAACGTCATGGATATGCTCCGGAAAAGGTAAAAAATGCGATCCGCATCGTCGCTTATACAGAGGAAATGATGCGCAGCTACAAGATCGGAACGGTGCTCGGCTATGACAACCAGACATTGAATCTGCCGGTGAAGCACGTGGTGGCAGATTCTTTCTCGATCATCGCAAAGCGCATGGATAAAAATGGTGAGCCGGTCTATGACTTTGTCCGTCCCGGACGCAATGAGGAAGGCAATCTTTATTACCAACTGTACGAAAACAAGGGAACGATCTGCATTGAGGATGCCGGTGATTTTATCGGTGCACAGTTGTTTATTGCAGGCTGCGCCATCACAAACGGTCCGGATGGAAATATCCGCAGCGGAAGTGTTCTTACAACAAAGCATGTGCCGTCAGACATCCGCTTCAGCAATCCGGGTGCCGGCACGGGCGGGTGTTTCAGGGAGCGCATCCCAGAGGTCAGAAAACGGTTTGTCGATGATCTGTACACACCATATACGGCAGTCACTGCCTCAGACTATGAGACGATCGTCAAGCAGACACCGCAGTTGTGCATACATAAGGTAAAGGCAGAAATGGATGAGGAGCATAATCGCGTGCGCATCGCTGTCAAGCCCGGAACGGACGAGGAGCATCCGCGTCTGTCCGATACTTACCGCGAGATCATCGAGCAGGAGTTAGAAAACCGCAGACTGCTCACAACACGGATTGAGATCATCCCTCCGGTCTATGAGCCGGTCAATGTGAGGGGTACGATCTATGTCAAGCCGGTCTACAAAAATTGCAGGGAACAGATCGAACAGGTGATCCGTGAACAGATAGATTATATCCGCTCAGATAAGAATTTTGGGGATGTCCTGCGGTTTAACGAGGTATTTCATGCGATCGAGGATCTGGAGTGTGTAGAATTTGTATATGCGTTATCGATGCAGCCGCAGCATAGCAATCAGGCAAGGCTGAAGGATACAGATATTTATCCGGCGCTCAACTGTCTGCTGTATCCGGGAACGATCTCGCTGGAGATCGATGTTCATATTAAGTAACAGGTAAGGGGGAATACGATGGCTGGTATATGTTATTCCATTAAAAAAAATCGCTTAGAGAAGGGTCTGACTGTCGGCTTTACGATGGAGCAGGACGGTACGCTCGTGATGAATGAGCATGAGGCATATCATGCGATTTATGTGCGGGCACTGGATTGTGCGACGAATGACGGTAGCTGGGGCAGGCTCTCGTTTGACACACAGTATCCGGAAGATATGACTTGCTACGTCTATGTGCGGGCGCTCAATGAAACGATGTTTTACCGGGAGGGTGAGATGACGCGGATCGATGATTTCCTATGTGATCCGAACGAGCCGACAGCATTAAAACACGAATTTTTCACACGTGTGGATGCTGTAAAGCATGTCAATCACAACGATATCCTGATGTATGAGCAGAAAGGACGTTATCTCTATTTTGTGATAGAATTTGTCGGTGAGGGCAAAGGCTTTGTAAAGCAGATCCGTGCAGACCGGGGCGGTGACAATTTCATGCAGACGTTTCCGGAGGTATACAGGGAGCGGGGCAGCTTTTTCCACCGCTATCTGTCAATTTTTTCGAGTATTTATAATGATTTCCAGCAGGATATCGATCATTTACCGGAGCTTTTGGATGTGGATACCTGTCCGGTGCAGCTGTTAAATACTTACGGCAAATGGCTTGGTATTGATCTGGACTGCGATATCCGCGATGAGCAGGTACTGCGGACGCTTGTGCGGGAGGCATATTCGCTCAACCGTATGAAGGGTACAAAGCGGGCGATCGGCAGGATTGCCCAGATCGTGCTCGGCGAGGAGGTACTGATCCTTGAGCGTAACGTGATGCAGGATTATATGAGCAGTGTAGACCGTGAAGATCTGGCGGAGCTGTATGGGAACAGCATCTATGATGTGACTATGCTTGTCAGCCATCCGGTCACCGACCTGGTCAAATCCCAGCTCATGTATTTAATTGACCAGTTCAAGCCGATCCGCAGCAGGATTCATATCGTACACCTGAAATCAGACGGTGTACTTGATTCACATAATTATCTGGATATGAATGCGCGGGTATTTGAGGTTGAGAACGGTAATCTGGACGAGGAACAGATTATGGATGGAGTGGTAACACTTCAGTAGTGTACGATAATTTATAAAGGAATAAAAAAATGAATTGCCTTTCTTTCCAAATTCGCTATAATAGAACTAGATAGAAAAAAATGCTGTGTTTTGGCAAAATCAATAAAGGCAAAGAGGAAGGACGAAGTAATATGAACATATCAGAGACAAGAGCAGGAGATGTGATCCAGATTCAGATCGAGGGACGTGTGGATACCACGACCAGCCCACAACTCCAGAATGCGATTTTACAGGCATTTCAGAAAGGGAGTAAGCTGGTATTGGATTTCAGTCAGGTCGCATATGTCTCCAGCGCTGGACTGCGTGCACTTTTGATCGGACAGAAGACTGCAAATTCAAAAGGTGGAAGCATGACCTTGATCCATGTGCCTGAAGCAGTGAGTCAGGTATTCCAGATGTCAGGATTTAGCAGTATTTTGACGATTGAATAGTGAATTAGAGGAAGTAAAAGGGTACTATGGCAGAACTGGAGAATAACAATTATTTTGTAAAGCATACCCTGAGAAAATATCTCGCACCCACGATCATTTCGATTTTGGGAACTACAATGATTACATTTGTAAATAGCCTTCTGACGGGAAATATGTATGGGAAAGAGGCACTGGCAGCGATGAACCTGATCAATCCGATCACGTTTATATTTGCAATGTTTGGCTGTCTGATCAGCATCGGCAGTTCGACCAGTGTATCGATCGCGATGGGAAAGGAAGATGACGCACAGGTCGGTGCCTATGCGTCACTTGCGCTGTTCCTGTCTGTTGTTGTACCTATCATTTTCTCGGTGGCAGGCATTTTCTTTTTTCAGCCGTTTTTAGGCATTTTGGGAGCGCAGGGTGAATGGTATCACATCTCTGCTTCTTATGGACGTGTGATGCTGCTTGGAGGCGTGTTTACGACGCTGATGTATTATCCGTTTAATTTTTTGCGTGTCGATGGACGGGGACAGTATTCGATGCTGATTTTCGGTGCGATGGGCGTTTTGGATGTGATTTTCGTACTGCTTTTTTACCGGCTGGGACTGGGGCTGATGGGTGTCGGTCTTGCGGTGGTACTCAGCGCGGCGGCAGCTGACGCGCTCGGTATGGGAATTTTAATTTTCGGAAAGGGAAGGCAGCTTCGTTTCGGGGCGATCACACACCCGCTCCGGGACAGTATACAGATCTGCCGTGTCGGAGCGGCAGCAGCGCTCAACAACCTTTGTAATATGTTGCGGACGATTGTGCTGAACGGTCTGGTGTTACAGTCGCTCGGCGCGGATGGAGCCAGTATGTTTGCCGTTGCATGTTCGGTACTTAATTTTGCGATGGCTTTTGTCGCAGGTGCGGGACAGGCGGTTTCACCGCTTGTCGGTGTGTTTTATGGGGAAAAGGATGATATGAGTATCCGGATGCTCATGAAAAGTGCTGTCCGCTACGCACTGATTCTGATGGGCAGCCTGTTTGTGCTGGCAGGTATATGCAGTATTCCGCTCGCACATGCATTCGGCATCAATTCCCATGCGCTGGTTATCCGCACGGCGGTTGCCATCTGTCTGATTATGCTTAGCCTGATTCCGGCGGCGATTGTTACCGATCTGACGTTCCTCTATACGACGATCGGGCAGCGTACGCTCGCATCGATTTTGACGTTTCTGCGCTCGTTCGGATTTGTGGCATTGTTTGCATGGCTGTTTGTACAGGCGGGGGCAGAACAGTGGATGATGGCGGCTTTTGTACTTGGAGAGCTTGCGACGCTGGCGGTCGATGTTGTACTCACACGTATAATATGTAAGAAACGCCCGGATCTGCAGGGAATTCTGCTGCTGCGGCGTCAGGAGGATGAGAATTATATTTCATTTTCTGTTCCGGGCAGCCCGGAGGGTGCTGTGACTGCGTCAGCACGCATGAGCGAATTCTGCGAACAGCAGCAGATGGATCCGCGTTATGAGATGATGCTTCCGCTGGCGCTTGAGGAAATGCTGGTGCTTGTCAATGAGCACTGCTTTGAAAACAATACAGATATGTATGCAGATGTGCGGATTATGTGCAGCGGGGATGAGGTGCTGCTCCGCATCCGCTGCGGCGGCAAGATCTATGATCCGGTCGCAGAGTATCAGAAGCGGGTGGAGAACATGAGTGCGGAGGAGCTGTTGATGGACGAGTCACTGGGTATGCGTATGATCACGGAGGCAGCAAAATCAGTGAGCTTTAGGCGGACACTCGGAGTAAATAATCTGATTGTGATATTGTAATGGGGAGCTTTTAGATATGCATTTGAAGACAGACTGCGAATATCCGGCAGTGACAAGGGAATTGTATAATAGACACACCGGAGAAAAACGGCGCTTTACCATGCGACCGTTTGCCCCGGGGGATGAGAAAGGCATGATCGCGTGCATCCGGGATGAGTATGTAGACAGCTATTTTAAAAGAGATTTTTATGATGAAAGCACACTGAAGGAAAAGGCGCTTAGTGATCATTATGTATTTTTTACTGCCGAGACAGATGGTAAGATCGCCGGCATGGAGATTTTTGTACTATTCACGGAGCGCGGGGATGATTTTATAGAGCCTGCCTCGCAGATTTTCAGAATCCAGTATCGCGGCTATGGACTGGCGGAGGCATTTGTGCAATACACATTTGAATTGGCAAAGCAGATGCAGCCCAAGGCATTGTTTGTGCATGCGGTGACGTTCCATTCGATTACCCAGAAGGTATGCGGGGCACAGGGAATGATTCCTACCGGTTTTAGGCTCGGCAGCTTTCTGTCTGAAAAGATGCAGAACAGCTATCCGAAGGGACACTGCCCGAAGCATTCTGAGGGTGTGATGATCCTGCCGGTACAAAAGACAGATGCCGGTATCGTTTATGTGCCACGGGTGTTAGCGGATTATATATCGGACTGCTACAGGCGGCTGGGTATGACCTATACGCTTTGCTTTGACCGCAGGGAACTGCCGCAGACATCGGCAGTGCTGGATGTTACGACCGATGAGCAACAGCGTACGGTGCTGATTTGTATCCGGCAAAGCGGGGCAGATCTTGAAAAACAGATTGCACAGCTAATGGCACTCCACAGAGAGCAGTCATGCTGGACCTATCAGATTACATTGTCGGCTGACAGCGGTTATGCGATTGCAGAATATGAGATGCTGCACCATATGGGATTTTTCTTTACCGGATTAAAGGCGGCATGTGCACAGACCGAACAATTTTATATGCAGTGGTGTGGGGATCTGGAGCTTTGCATGGAGGATTATGTACTGACGGAGGAATTTGTGCGTGTCCGGAAGCAGATTCAGCAGTTTTATGAAGAGAGGGAGAGAGTATGGGTCTTCGAAGAAAAATAATAGCAATGTGTGTGGGAAGTGTAGTTCTGGTTACAGTGACTGTAGGGACGGTTATGACAGCCCAGATGAACCGGTTGACTGACAATGCGGTGCAGGCGAACAATGAGTTTGCGAATATCGCTGGTGATATGTCTGCGTCATCCATGACCGAGCAGCTGCGTGAGAGGATGCTCGATGTGACGGATTGCAATGCAAGACTGGCAAATACCAGATTTGAGGATCTGGAAACACAGGTGTCTATGCTTGCCAATGTGACGGAGAAGATCTTTTCAGATCCGGAAGCATATACAGCGCGTGAGATCCCATTGCCGGATGCAGACAGTGACGGTGAGCTGAGCGTGCAGTTTTTGCACTCTGCATCGGTGAAGAATCTGGATGATCCGAAGGTGGCACAGCGGATCGGGCTGCTGAGCAATTTGCAGGAGACACTTTATGAGGTGAATAATCAATTTGAAAATATGGCATCTGACTATGTGGCAGTCGAGCCGGGTATACTGATTCAGGCTGATTATATTTCCGGCTCTAAGTTTGATGAGAATGGACAGATTCTGCCATATGAGGCAGATACACGTCCGTGGTATATAGGCGCAAAGGAGAGTGGAACGACATATTTCACACCGGTAAGCAGGGATGCGCATACGGATGGAACCGGCATCATGTGCGGTGTACCGATCTATGTGAACGACAAATTTATCGGGGTTGCAGGTGCAGGCATGTATCTGTCTGATATCGAGAAGCTTGTTTCGGATATCCGGCTGGGAACGGCAGGCTATGCATGTATCATCAATCAGGATGGTCAGGTGATTTTCTCACCGAAGGAAGAAGGCGAGCTGATGGTCGGCAGAGAGGATCTGACCGATCTGAGAACCTCAGACAATACGCAGCTTGGCACACTGGTGAGCAGTGTACTTGATGGTGACAGTGGTGTCACCAAGCTGGAAATGGATGGAGAAAACTACTACATTGCATATGCGCCGATGACAACGGTCGGATGGGGCTTCCTCACGGTACTCGGTGAGGACGAAGTGCTCGCGCCGACCAATGAGCTGCTTTCACAGATGAATGTGAGCGCAGAAAAGTCGGTGGACAGCATGAAGCATACGATCAGCGTATCGCTGATCACAATGGAAACCGGTTTATCGGTTTTCTGCCTGCTGGTGGCAGTTTTAGCATTTATCCTGAGCAATCATATCGTGAAGCCGATCCGGAAGTTGACAGAAAGTGTGAGCGAATACGATGGAGAACACTGGGATTTTCAGTGGAAGTTTAAAAATGAGAAGGATGAGACGGCAATTTTAGCGGGTGCATTCCAGAAAATGACCGAGAAAATGAAGGAGTACATTGCCAATATTACCGAAATCACTGCGGAGAAAGAACGTATCGGTGCGGAGTTGAACGTTGCGACCAAGATTCAGGCAGATATGCTGCCGCAGATCTTCCCGGCATTTCCGGGGCGCAACGAGTTTGATGTATACGCACAGATGGATCCGGCAAAGGAGGTCGGCGGAGATTTCTATGATTTCTTTATGATCGACGAGGATCATCTGGCAATCGTGATCTCAGATGTATCCAGCAAGGGTGTACCGGCGGCACTGTTCATGGTCATTGCAAAGACGTTGATCAAAAACCATGCGCTCAATAATGAGTCTTTGGATCAATTATACTACAGAGTAAATAACCAGTTGTGTGAAGGAAATGAGGAGGGCATGTTTGTGACATCGTGGATGGGTGTGCTTACGGTCAGCACGGGCAGCTTTGAGTACGTCAATGCCGGACACAACCCGCAGCTGGTGATGAATAACGAAAGCTACGAATGGATTCATGCGAATCCCGGCTTTGTGCTCGCCGGTATGGAGGGTATTCCGTATAAGAGTGAGACGATACAGTTAAAGCACGGTGCACGGATCTTCCTGTACACAGATGGTGTCACTGAGGCGCAGAATAACGATCATGAGCTGTTTGGAGAGGATCGTTTGTTAGAGAGTCTGGAAAGAAACGGAAAGCTGCCGCTGCAGCAGATGCTGGCAGCGGTACGCCGCGATATCGACACGTTTGTCGGGGATGCGGAACAGTTTGATGATATTACAATGCTGGTATTTGAGTATAAATAACTGAGGAGGGAATAAGCAATGGAAGAATTACGACTTCAGGCAAGTGATGAAACTTTATATACCGTGCTTGATGCCATCGAAAAACAGTTGGATGCAAATGAATGTCCAGAAACGATCAAGTCGATCATGCTCATAGCTGTGGAGGAAATATTTGTGAATATTGCGCATTATGCATACGGAGGCAAGAGCGGGGAAGCGGTCGTCAATCTCGATATCAGGAATGATCCCAAAAGCTGCCGGGTGGTTCTTCAGGATCGCGGCATACCTTATAATCCGCTGGAAAAGGCAGATCCTGATATCACATTATCGGCAGAGGAACGGGACATCGGAGGTCTTGGCATTTATATGGTCAAGCAGAGTATGGATCGTGTGGAATACCGCTATGAGGATGGTTGTAATATATTGATGCTGGAGAAGAATCTAGAACCGGCAGAGCCGGAGCAGAAGGAATGAAAAAGAATCCTGCTTTGCAGGATTCTCCGCCTGCGGCGGGTCGCTTATGCGACATACTTCTTATCCGCCGCAGTGCGATCCTGCTTGGAGGGCTTTTTATGTAATGGGAAATTCATCGGAATTTCCTATTACATAAAAAGGAATACCGCATCAGCGGTATTCCTCGGGAAATTCGTTCATTGGAATTTCGGAAATCGTGATATATTCGTTGTAAATATATCCGATTGTTCCCTTTTTTGTAAGAATTTTGGTACGGGTATCACCTTTTTCTAGTACATAACCGGAGTTTCCGCCATCGATATGACTGAGAATTGTAGCATAGCGCGCGTCTGTTTCGCGGATACACACGTCGGTGACACCGTCGATGACCGTGAATGTATAGTAGGTCTTTTCCGGCTTCGCAGCTTCCTCGTTCTCGGAGCTATCCGTTTCATCTAAGGATTCGGATACTTTGACTGTGGAATCAGAGGCTGACTCATCGGAAATAGAAGTATCGGAATCATTTGCTGCTTCTGTTGAAGGCTCAGATGATTCTTCGGGCTTTGGTGTATCGGATGTCAGAGTATTGTCTGAATTCTTGGCAGGATATTCCACCGACTCATCCGCAGGGGCTTCCACCGGATTCTCTGTTGGAACTTCTAACGATTCCACGGTGGTATCTTCGGATATATCCTGCTCCACAACGGCAGTCGGTGCGGTCTGTTTACGGCTCAGATAAGAGCCGTTCATGCCGAACATGATGAGTGAAACTACACCGCCGCCGGCATAGATGAGAAACAGGATGGAAAACAGCAGGTGATTTTTTTTCATAATGCAATTGCCTCCTTAAGTTGTGGGAAGCTGGATATAGATACCCATGCCTTTGCCAACCATACTTTTTGCATAGATGCTGCCGCCGTAGTAATCGACGATCGCCTTTGCCTGAGTCAGTCCAAGACCGTTTCCGCTGATGCGGTTTGAGCCTTGATAATTCAGCTCAAAGATATGTCTGGTCTCATGCTCGGACAGACCGTTGCCATTGTCCTTTAATACGATAAAAATATCGTCTCCGATATTGGAGATCGTAATGATCAGCGTACCGGAGCGGCGCATATATTTGATCGAGTTATCAATAATATTGCGGAAAAGGATACGCAGCCTGCCTTTGTTAGCTTTGACGAGCAGAGCGTTCTCCGGTGCGGAGAGCATGATCTTGATATCTGCTGCATCGGCAAATCCGGATAACTCACCGATGGTATCCTGAGCGATTTGCAGAATGTCGATCGTCTCATTCGGGCTTTCGTCCGGCTCGATCGGAGGAAGCAATGCCTCGTATTCGCGGGTTTCGGCTTCTTCGCGGTCAGCGAGTATCGACTGCACTTCGAGCGCTCGCTCCATCTGGGCATTTTGCAGCTCATTGACCTGCTGCTCCAGCTCAGCAATGCGGGAGTCGGCAGTGGACAGCTCGGCATCCTTTGCAGCCGTGAGTTTGGTCTGGGCTGCCAGCTGATTGCTTAGTTCGTCGGCGCGTTTTTCATTTTCAATCGCGCGTTTCTGGTATTTTGCCTGCTGCTCGATCAGATCGTTATCTCCCAGATTGCTTTTCCAGAACAGGAAAGCAAGTGACAGGAGAACAAGGCTGTGGATAATAAAGAAAATGAGAATCAGCCATAGATCAAAACGAAAGAAACTGTACAGCACAAGCAGGTAAGACAGAATCGAACAAGCCGAGAGAGTTTTTTGTCCGTTTGACATAGTATAGAACCTTCTTTCTTAGATAATGATGGTGTAATCATAACACATAGGATGAAAAAAGAATAGGATTTATTTTATAAAAATTGTGCAGGAGGGATATATAATGAGATTATCAGAGAGACTGGATAAGACAAACCGTGACCAGATTGCCAAACGCCGGGCGCGTGCCGCACAGGATGAGGACGAGGAAACAATGACTTATATGCAGAGACCAAAAACTGCGTTTATCAATGAGCAGAGCCATACCTATGACCGGATTGGTGATGATTCCTTTCATGTTGCGCCGAGTGTGTTTGACCGTCAGGCAATTTTCCACACTGGAGATAAATAAGCGTAAATAGGAGTAAACGAGGGTGACTGAATACGAAACGAGGGAGCAATGACTATGAAAGCAAGTGAAAAAACGAAAAACGACTTGGCAGAGATCTCAAAAAAACCTTTCGACAGCTACAACGATTATATGGCATGTATGTTTGCGATTGTCAACGACAGCATGGATGTCTATATCGAGGAAATGAAATCGGTATTTGCCAATGAGCAGGGTGGATATAAAAACGTGCTCTATCCGGATATCGAGATCGCACATGATCTGTGTAAGGAGCAGGTGTCGAAGTTTTATCTGAAGATGTCTGAGATGGGAGAGGACTATATTTTAGGAAACGGACTCGGTGAACAAGCGGAGGATGCCGGGGAGGACGAGGATTTCCTGGATGATCTCTTTGGCGGAATGGATGGTGATGATCTGTTTGGCGGCAGTGATTTCGGTGATCTGGTATCTGACAGCTCTGACGAAAAACCGCAGATCGACGTGGAGCAGATCGAGCATATCATGCGTCAGAGTGCAAAAAAGTTCACTACACGACAGAAGGTCGAGCACCTGAATACGCGCGCGGAGTCAACGTTAGCAGCGGGTCTTTCACTGCCGTTTTATGAAGTATGTAAAAAGCTGGACTATGAGCCGTTTACGATCTTTTGTCTGGTCTGCGGTATTTTGTCATCGACACAGACCAGCTATGCGAGTATCTATCAGGTCATCAACGAGAACGGCAATATGTCCGCTCCGACGATCGAATCCGCAGCCAAGCTCTATTACGGCAAGGAGTTTTCGATCACGGGCGCGTATAGTGAGATGTCTGTCTGCTTAGAGCAGCTTCAGCCGATACTTGATCTGCAGATGCAGAGAAACATGCCGTTTTCTACGTTTGTCTCACCGGATAAGCGTATTATCGACTTCCTGTTCGGACGTGATCCGCTGCGTGTGGATGAGAACTATATCCAGTTTTTACATATGCTGACGGACGATAAGGAACTCGACCCGATCATGGCGAATGAGGGTGTGCTCGAGGCGATGGAGATCTCCTACAACGAGGGTGTGCGCGTTTTCGCATATTTCGGAGATGAGGGAAGCGGCAGGAAGTTTTTCATCAAACATTTCTGCCATAAAAATAATATGCGTGCGGTGGCTATCAACTGTAAAAAGCTCTTTTCCTATGATTACCAGTTTGTAGACCGTGCGCTGTGGGCGGTAACTAGAGAGTGTATTCTGACAAATGCCTGCTGTGTACTCGAGGAACTGGCATTTAGGGAGGAAGAAAAAGAAAAATTCCAGGGCTATATGGATCTGGCATTTTCTAAGCTGACCTCTAAGGGTGTCATGGTATTTGCGCTGAGCAAGGAGTCGATGAACTTCAAGGAGATCACAAAGGAAGAGATCACGACACTGGAGTTAAAGACACCGACTTTTGAGGAACGTCTGGCATGCTGGAAGTATTATGCAAAGGATTATGCACTCGGAGAGGACTGTGATCTGGAGGAGATGACAATCAAATTCCTGTTCACACCCGGAAAGATCAGGGATGCATTGAAGTTTGCGCGAAGTCTGGCAACGATGAACAAGGAGATCCTCATACCGAGATCGGCACTGTTTACCGGATGCAATAACCAGATGTCCACGGAGCTGAGCCAGAAGGCGACGAGAGTCGAGGCAAAGTTTGGATTTGAGGATATCGTCATGAACGATGATCAGCGCGAGACGATCACACATGCGATCGAGCAGATGAACTTTAAAAATAAAGTCTATGATGACTGGAATTATATGAAGAAGTACCCGTATGGACGCGGTCTGACCGTGCTTTTGTTCGGTGCTCCCGGTACCGGTAAATCCATGATGGCGCAGGTACTCGCACATGAGCTGAATCTGGAGCTGTACCGCGTAGATATTTCAAAGGTTGTAGATAAATACGTCGGTGAGACAGAGAAATCACTGTCCATGATCTTCCGCGAGGCAAAAAAATGTAATGTCGTATTGTTCTTCGATGAGTGTGATACGATCTTTGCAAAACGATCCGATGACGGCGGCTCCAACCAGTCCTCCAACAACAACAAAACAGCGTTGCTGCTGCAGGAAATGGAAGCCTATGACGGTGTGTGTGTGCTGGCGACCAACTACAAGCACAACATTGACCCGGCGTTCTTCAGACGTATGAAATATATCGTCGAATTCCAGTTCCCGAATCCGGATACGCGTGAGATGCTCTGGCGTACAACGATTCCGAAGACGACACCGCTCGCAGAGGATGTCGATATCCGCTTCTTGGCAGAGAAGTTCGAGTTTGCCGGAGGTAATATCAAGAACTGTATCTTAAACGCTGCATTCCTTGCAGCTGCAGACGGAGATGGCAAAGAGGTACATATGAAGCATTATTTGCAGGCGATCAAGTACGAGTTTGTAAAGACCGGAAAGGTATTTACACGTGCGGACTTTGAGCCGTATGCATCGCAGATCGGACTGTAAGAGAGTAGAAGGACGATGAGGATATTAGCAGTAGATGATGAAAAGCTGGCGCTGGCAGTGATCGTGGAGCAGCTCGGGCAGGTGCTTCCGGAGGCACAGATCCTCGCATTCCGCAAGCCGTCGGAGGCGTTGGCGTCGATAAGGGAACAGCCGTGCGAGATTGCATTTTTAGATATTGAAATGCGGGAAATGGACGGGATTACGCTGGCAAAGCGGATCAAGCGTCTGTATCCGCAGACGAATATTATTTTTACGACCGGGTACAGTGAGTACAGCACGGAGGCGTTTTCGCTGCATGCGAGCGGCTATCTGCTCAAGCCTGTATCCACGGAGCAGATTGAGGAAGAGCTGGAAAACCTCAGGCATCCGGTTCAGATGAAAAATGGGAATAAGCTGCAAGCGCGCACATTTGGCAATTTTGAAGTATATGTGGACGGGAAACCACTGTCCTTCCGTTATAGCAAGACAAAGGAATTGTTTGCCTATCTGATTGACAGGGAGGGCGCTGTCTGCAGCAACAAAGAGCTGATGAGTGTTTTGTGGGAGAGCGATGAGCCGCATTTATCGTATATACAGAAGATCCGCAGGGATCTGCAGACCGTGCTGGAGGAAAGCGGCTGCGGTGAGGTGTTTGTCAGCAAATGGGGCGGCTGCGGGATCAATACGAGTCTGATCGACTGTGATTATTATGACTGGATTGCGGGAAAGCCGTATGCGATCAATGCATACCGGGGTGAATATATGACGCAGTACAGCTGGGCGGAGATCACGCATGGCAGTCTGGAATACGAGTTCCGCAAAAATCTGGAGGGACATGGGTAATACATGCGGTGCGGACAGTATCGACCCGTCGTGCATCAGCATGGGAAAGGCGTGGAGACAAACAGATGTTTTTGAATTGGCAGGTAAACGTTGCATTTGAAGTGTGGGGGATTTTATTTTGTCTCATGGCTGCAATGATCGGTCATGCTGCGTCAGGCACAGACGGGAACAGGCAGATGTGGCTGACGGGATTGTTTCTGGCACAGGCACTGGAGCTGCTGTTTGATGTTGTTTCATGGATTTTTCGGGGAAGTGACACACTGGCAGGATATTATCTGGTGCGTATCGGAAATGCCGGTGTGTTTATTGTGAATTATCTGTTGCTGATTATATCGACCGGTTATCTGTGCTCTTATATAAGGAAGAAAAAAGAGCGTCGGATCGGATTCGGAATTGCGTGTGGGCTTGCGGGAACCGGCATTCTGCTGACACTGGTCACACAGTTTTATCCGCTTTTGTACCGGATTGATGAAGCGAATATCTATACGCGCGGAGACTGGTTTTTACTGTCGAATATGATAGCATTTTTCGGACTGCTGCAGGAACTGCTTATGCTGACGAAACACCGCAGATACTTTGAGCTGGATAAGCTGATCGTTTTATATATCTATCTGCTCATGCCGGTGGCAGCGTTGGTCTGGCAACTGTTTTTCTATGGCATTTCGCTGCTGCAGACGATGAATACAATCGCGCTCATGTGTCTGTTTACCGTGGATGCCATGCGCCAGACAAAGCAGCTCGTCAAGCAGGAACGCGAGCTAAGTGATATGAAGATACAGGTGGTGCTTTCACAGATCAAGCCGCATTTTCTGTACAATGTACTCAACTCGGTCACATATCTGTGTGATAAGGATGCAGCTGCCGCTAAAAAAGCATTGTATGATTTCTCGCGTTATCTGCGTGGCAATCTGGATTCACTCACGAGCCGGGCGCTCGTTCCGCTTGACCGGGAGCTGGAAATGGTGGCACGATACCTCTCATTGGAAAAGCTGCGGATGGGAGACGAACTGAACATTGTATATGATATCGAAGATAATGGTTATATGCTTCCGCCGATGACATTAGAGCCGTTTGTGGAAAATGCGGTTGCACATGGACTGGCAAAGGCGGATGAGGGCGGTACACTTTCGATCCGTACAAGGCTCGGTGAACAGGCACATGAGATCACGATCACGGATGATGGAATAGGCTTTGACGTGTCAGCATATCTGACGCGGCAGGAGCAGGATCACAAGAGTATCGGTATCGAGAATGTGCGCAAGCGCTTGTGGAGCATGTGTGGGGGAACGGTGAGCATCAGCTCCGAAAAAGGAAAGGGTACGGTTGTCCTGCTGCAGATTCCGTTGGATCATGCGGAGAGTTTTTGAAGCCATTAAAATTATTTAAGGCTTCTTTTTTGATTTCATACGGTTTTGTCTATCTTTTGTCCGCATTATTATTATATGATAGTAACAGTTCAACCATCATCAGCAAAAATATGTAGATGATGCTTGCATGGCTGGACTGTTACATACGGTCAGGAATAGAGTTGATTGATACATGTGGGGAATATAGAACGGCAAGGGGAGGAGCAGACAATATGGTGATTCGCAAGGAGCGCTTTGGTGACGTGTTGGATGTCACGCTTGAGGGACGGCTCGATACAGCAGCATCGGCTTTGTTCAGCGAGGAGCTGGCACAGTCATATCACGGACTGCATGAATTGAATCTGGATATCCGGCGGTTAGAATATATTTCGTCTGCCGGACTGCGTGTTTTGCTTGAAGCACAGAGACGGATGAATCTGCAGGGGGGCATGACGGTGTCGCAGACGACTGAGCAGGTACAGAACATTTTTGATGCAACCGGATTTACACAACTGTTTACATTTTGCTGATAAAGGAGAGACTGGGTGAAACAGATCAATAGACATAAAAAAAAGAGAATAAGACTGTTGTTTGCGGCAGCATTTTTGTGCATGTGCATATCTGGCACAGCCGGATCACAGGTGCAGGCAGCACAGACCGGACAGGCGCAGAAAACGACTGTAAAGCTGGGAAAACATAATGAGACGCTGGCGGATGATCTCGCGGAGGAGGATATTTTGGGTCTGCCGTCACTGGAGGGTGAGGAACAGCGGGATTTTGCCTCACTGAAATTATCTATGACAAAGACGGACACCGATCAGATCCGGCTTGCATGGAATTTGGTGGAGGGTGCGGACGGCTACGAGCTGTACGGCGCGCGTTGCAATACGACTACAAAGCGCTACAAGGTTGTCCAGATCTGCGAGCTCGGTGCACCGACACTGACATCGTGGATGTGCAACAATTTGAAAAAGAATACCTATTATAAATTTATTGTGCGTGCCTACCAGAACGAAAAGGACGGAACAAAGACGTATCTGGTTCGTTCGCGGTGCATCCATGTGCCGACCACCGGTGGAAAATACGGCTATATCAGCAGCGTACAGGTGACCAATCAAAGCGTGTCTTTAGATGCCGGTACATCGTATCGGATCAAAGCGCAGGTGGAGACGAGCGCCAAAAAGCTGGTCACACACAAAAGGCTGCGCTACGAATCGACCAAACCGAAGGTCGTGTCAGTCGATGAGGATGGCACCATCCACGCACTGAAGAAAGGGAAGAGTGTGGTATATATTTATGCACCGAATGGCACTTATACGGCGGTGGTTGTGAAGGTATGAGGAGGAAAACATGCATGTAATCAATCTGACCCAGGAGAACATACAGCCATTTGTCCAGCTGGCACCGTTAGAGCTGATTGATGAATTGGCGGATGCGTTTCATTTTGGTCTGGGTGCGGTTAAAAAGCTTGAAGATGGCACGAATGCTGCGGTCGGCATACTGCTGTATGATGTTTCAGAGGAGGAATATCAGTCACCGGATATGGGAGACGATGTATCTCTGAAATGGCTCTATGTTGCACAGGATTACAGGCAGCAGGGGATTGCAAACGGTCTGATGAAAACGTTCTCGGAGCTTATGAATACAGCCGGTGTTTTATCGGTTGTCTGTGAGGCATCGGCTTTTGCGGATGCGAATCTGCTGTGCGAGTTTTTAGAACGGTGGGGATTTGCATTTTCCTACCAGAAAAAATATGAGCTGACAATGACATTAGAGGAAATGCTGGAGTATGCTTTTTTTGAGGAAACAGCGGATATGGACGATATCAAACCGATTCAGGTTCTGTCAGGGCTGCAGCTCCGCAAGAGGCTGGAACAGCTGGCAGCCGGACATCAGAGACTGCAGAGACTGCTTGATTCTGAAAACTGGGAATGGATAGATCCGGATATCAGCTGTGCCGTAGAGGGAGGCGGACAGATCAAGAGCGTTTTTTTAGTGCGACAACGGGTATCGGGAGTATTTGAACCGGTATTTTTATATGGAAACCGCGAAAATAAAAAAGAGATACTGGCAATGCTCAGGTTTGCGGCAGCGCAGGCGTATCTGCATCTTCCGCTGGACTCTGTGGTGCGGTTAAGCTGTAGGAGTGATGTGGCGGCTCGTCTGATCGAATGGCTGTTTACAGATAAGGAGCCGCTTGTGATACGTTACGCAGAGGCAATCGCAATGCCGGATCAGTTCCGGAAGCTCCGGGATATTGACAGACAGCTGCTCGTGCTGGAGCAGATGGAGGAGCAGCTGACATGGGAGCGGCTGATTGAGCAGGCGCAGGAAGCGGATGAAAATGAAGGAGGACTATCATAATGTGCAATAAAAATGGCGGTGAACAGGTAGTAAAGCATGGGCAGAGACAACAACAGCCGCAGCACCAGCAGCAACAGCCGCAGCAGCAACAGCAGCAGTGGGAGCCGTATCAGGCACCCGAGAACGAAGATAAATTGGATATGGAAAAGCGTCTGCGCGTTTTTCGCCGCAGGATTTCGCAGGAGGAGCTCGAACAGCTGCGCCGCAAGTCGGAATATACATTTCCACAGGTGACGGATGCTGAAAAGATTCATCATGCAGAGGCCAAGGAGCATCATGTAATTAAGAATCTGAATGGTGCGATCGTAAGTGTGATGGGAGAGCAGATCTATGAGCAGATTGATGCGATCCAGACGTCTGAGGAGGAGAAAGACCGTACTGTCCGTCTGCATCACGCAAGAGGTACACAACTGACAGATTCAGGCAAACAGGTATTCAAGTACCGGTTTGCAGGAACCAGCTTCCGGCAGTGGCGCGAGGATCAGAATGGGTCGCGTGGAAAGGAACATTTTCTGACGCAGGAGGAATACGAGGACCTGGCAAAGAAGATCTTCAAGAGAATGACGAAGCTCGCTGACATGATGGACAGCTCGGATATGACCGAGTGGACCAAGAAGCAGCGGGAGGAATATCAGGCGATCAGGCAGGAGCTGGATCAGCTCCGAGAGCAGATGGATATGCAGGAAGAATACGGAGAGCTGGTTCAGTTCGGAGATAAAACCAAAAAATATGTACTGAAAAAGACCTCACAGGATGGTAAAAAGGTAGCGTATTCGATTGCTGGAGCATTGAACAAGCTCGCCGTCAATTACGGTGATTACAGTATAGAGAGTAATATAGAGAGTTTTTTAGAGCTCGCTAAAGGTGATCTGGAGCCGATCTTCAAAAAGTGGGAGGAAGATGGACAGGCTGGCGAGGATATCTATATGCTGATCCGCGGACACAGCAGAGGAGGTGTCGCTTCGCTGATCGGACCGATGAAGCTGCAGAAATGGCTCAATGATACATGGCCGCAATATGCGGATAAGATTAAGTTTGAGATTACACAGCATGATCCGGTTGCAGGTCTCACATCGAACTGGAAAGAAAAGGACAGGCTTGATATCCGGGGCAATGAAAAGGAACTGGCAAAACGGGGAATGGCTCCGCTGAAAAATGCAGAGACAACCGTTATTTATTCGATGCATACCGATCATTCGCTGGCATTCCGGCCGCAGGATGTCAGGGGAGCCAAGCGCGTGATTCTGACTCCGTTCCGCCACAGCACCGGATTGGAGATGGTGGACGAGTCACAGGTGCGTATACGCAAGGATTCAAATGGCAAGGAAGTGGAGCGTAAGGAAAAGGCACACCGCACCGGCTATACTGATTTAAAGACAGGTGAGGTATACCGTCAGACCGGACTGAATGAACTGGACACCGGATTTTATATTCTCGATCAGAACAATAATTTGGTTAAGCTCGACAGCTACGAGCAGGCAGAAAAGATTATTGAGCTGGCATTGAAGGGAACACATTTACAGTGGCGCAGACATGCGCATATCAGGGCTATCGCACAGGAATGGTTCAATGAAAACCGCAGCGTGGATGAGATCTCAAAGCAGGCACAGAATGAAGAAAGTGAAAGGACACAGTTTCTGGAAAAGCTTCTTGGCGACGAGAAAAAATCTATATTTTTAGATGGCAGGGACAGCCCGCAGATGGTGGATGTCAAGACAGCGACAAACGAGCTGCTTGATGCACTGGCACAGCCGGTGGATAGCGATGAAGCCGTGATGCAGTGCAAGGGGATTAGTGAATGTTATCAGAAGGTGATCCGGACATGTAAGATTTATAATAAGAGATTTGCATTTACCCCTGTTGGGCGTGCGAGAAAACGCATGGTAGAGCAGCTGCAGCAGCGCGCGGAGGCAGAACAGAAATATTTTGCCGATTATGAGAACCGCATATCTCCTTTCGTGGAAATGCACATGGACGACGAGATTAGCTGGAATCAGATTCTGACCAGTGTGCGCAGCGTCCGGATGGATAAGCTGTCAGAGAAAGAGGGCGCATCGCTCACAAAGCTGAAAAATGGCGAGTCAGATACACTTGTCCGTGGAAATAAGCTTTACCAGTTCCGGCGGGAGAATGATCCGCTTGCGCAGTCCTCATCGGCCAGAAAGAATGTTGCGGCACGTGATCTGTCAGAGCTGCTCGGTGTGTCCGGTCTGTATGAGCAGGCGCATTTTGCAGAGGTACATGTGAAGGCAGAGGGCAAGGTACCGGCACATACGGTGCGCGGTGTGCTTACGAGGGAATCCGGCAGTGAACCGCTGACCGATGTGATGCAGAGGGCAGAGCAGCAGCATATAAAATTATCTTATACACCGCAGGCATTCCAGCAAATGCAGTTGATCCGCATGATGGATGTGCTGACAGGTCATTTCACACGTGGCGAGCAGGATTTTCAGGTGACGGTTAAGGAAGAAAAGCTGCGGGGAGTGGGAGTCCGGTGGAAGATTACACAGGTGCGTTCTAAAAATAATGAAAATGCCTTTGCAGAAAAGTCACTGGCTGAACAGTATCAGGGAAAGCTGACACTTGGCAAGCTGTTCGGAAACGACAAGCTCAGTGACGAACAGAAGGTTTTACTGGGTCAGCTGGATGCCTTGAGTGATGAACTGATCGATTTCAGGCTGGGACATGCGCTGACACCCAAAGAGCTCGGACAGCTCAAGCAACGTATCCATGAGGTACAGCGGTTGTACCGGTCTGCAGTGAAGAAGGGACTCAGCTTCTGAGGAAATGCTGATTAAATCAGCGTTTCCATAAGACAAAGGAATTACCTTGTGGGGCGTTTTATAGGATAGGAATTTTTATCAACAGAAAGTATGCAGGCTGCATACTTTCTGTTGTTGCATATTGAGAGATTTTCTTATATAATAATAAGCAGTTATGTAATTCACTAAAGCGTTAAAGGAGAAAAGAAATGGGTAAGAAAGTCATGATGCTCGGTAATGAGGCGATCGCCCGCGGTGCTTATGAGGCAGGCGTGCGCGTATCGGCAGCGTATCCGGGTACTCCGAGTACAGAGATTAGCGAGGCACTTGTACAGTACAAGGATGAGCTGTACGCTGAGTGGTCTCCAAATGAAAAGGTAGCGACAGAGGTAGCGATCGGTGCGAGTATGGCGGGAGCCAGAGCAATGGCATGTATGAAGCATGTAGGATTGAACGTGGCAGCCGATCCGTTGTATACGGCATCCTATATGGGTGTGACCGGCGGACTTGTGCTCGTGGTTGCAGACGATCCGGGCTTGTACAGCTCACAGAATGAGCAGGACACACGCATGGTTGCACGTGCGGCACATGTGCCGGTGCTCGAGCCGTCTGACAGCGGAGAGGCAAAGGAGTTTATGAAGCTCGCGTTTGATTACAGCGAGCAGTTCGACCGTCCGTTTATTCTGCGCACAACGACCAGACTGGCACATTCGCAGAGCACAGTCGAATTAGAGGATCGCGTCGAGCACGAGTTGATCCCATATGAGAAAAATATTGCCAAGCGTGTCATGATGCCCGCGATGGCAAAGGCACGCCATGGTGTGATCGAGGAGAAAATGTCAGAGCTGGCCGAGGCAGCCAATACATTGCCGGTCAACCGCGTAGAGATGCGTGACAAAAAGATCGGTGTCATCACGAGCGGTATCCCGTATCAGTATGTGCGTGAGGCGCTGCCGGATGCATCTGTATTAAAGTTAGGTATGGTTCATCCGCTGCCTGCAAAGCTGATCGCTGATTTTGCGGCACAGGTAGAGGAATTATATATCGTAGAGGAGCTTGATCCCGTCATTGAGACACAGGTGCGGGCAATGGGTATCGCCTGCAAGGGTAAGGAATGCTTTACACCACTCGGCGAGTACAGTGCCAATATGCTGCGCGAGCGTATCCTAGGCGAGACCGTGGAGGCAAAGACACCGGCACAGGTGCCGAACCGTCCGCCGATCCTCTGCCCCGGATGTCCGCACAGAAGCGTTTTCTACATATTAAAGAAGCTCGGTATCCACGCAGCCGGAGACATCGGATGCTATACACTCGGTGCGGTTGCGCCGCTGTCCGTTGTTGACTCGACGATCTGCATGGGTGCCAGCATCAGTAGCATGCACGGTATAGAGAAGGCAGCCGGCAAGGAATTCAAGAAAAACTGGGTAGCCGTGATCGGTGATTCGACCTTCCTGCATACCGGTGTGAATTCACTCATGAATATGGTTTATAACAAAGCGACCGGAACGGTTATTATTTTAGATAACTCTACCACGGGTATGACCGGTCATCAGGATCATGCGGCGACCGGATGGACACTGCAGAAAGAGCCGACCAATGCGGTTAACCTTGTGAGACTGTGCGAGGCGCTCGGTGTAGAGCATGTACAGGAGATCAATGCATTTGATCTGGACACCTTAGAGCGTGCGATCAAGGCTGCGAATGAGAGCGATGAGATCCATGTGATCATCACAAAGACTCCATGCGTATTGCTGGATAAGCGTAAAAAACCGGTTTACGTGTCACTTTCCGATAAGTGCAAGAAGTGCGGCATGTGCTTAAAGCCCGGATGCCCCGCGATCAGCAGGCAGGCAGATGGAACGGTTCGCATTGATGATACGATGTGTACCGGTTGCGGACTGTGTGAGCAGCTCTGCAAATTCGATGCAATCGAGAAAGTAGGTGAGTAGGATGAGTGAGACAAAGAGTATAATGATCGTCGGCGTAGGTGGACAGGGAACCCTGCTCACCAGCCGTATTTTAGGCGGACTTGCCTTAGAGAATGGATTTGATGTCAAAATTTCAGAGGTGCATGGCATGTCACAGCGCGGAGGCAGCGTGGTTACTTATGTGCGTTACGGCGAGAAGGTGGCAGAGCCGATCGTCGAGGAGGGACAGGCAGATGTCATCATCGCGTTTGAGCGTCTGGAGGCACTGCGTTACCGCCATTTCCTGAAAAAAGACGGCGTGCTGATCGCAAACGACTGGCGGATCGATCCGATGCCGGTCATTATCGGTGCAGCAGAGTATCCGGAGAATATATTAGAGGATCTGGAAAAGGAAGTTACGGTCTATGCGATCGATGCTACCGAGGAGGCAAAAAAGCTGGGTAACTCAAGAGTATCCAATCTGGTTGTGCTCGGAATGGCAGCAAGGCATATGGATTTCTCAAAGGAGCAGTGGTACAGCGTGATCGAGCATACCGTTCCGCCGAAAACCATTGATGTGAATAAGGCTGCATTTGATGCGGGATATGGAGCATAGGCGGGCATTGGTGAAAAAACTACAAGGAGAAAAACAATGGCACACAAAGAACTGATTCTGAGTCCGGAATATGAGTGCATGAGTGCAGACGAGATGGCTGCACTTCAGGGGGAAAAGTTAAAGGCAGTCGTGAAACGCTGCTATGAAAATGTCCCTTTTTATACGAAGAAAATGAAAGAGCTCGGCGTAGAGCCGGGTGATATCAAAGGAATAGAGGATATCGTCAAGCTGCCGTTTACGACAAAGGATGATCTGAGAGAAAACTATCCGACCGGATTCTGGGCAGTACCAAAGTCAGAGATCGTCCGTGTACAGGGAACCTCCGGCACGACCGGAAAGCTCACGATCGTCGGCTATACCAAGCATGATGTTGAGGTGTGGGCAGAGAGTATCGGACGCTGCATGACGATGGCAGGTGTCACCAAAGAGGATATTGTCCATGTATGTTACGGCTACGGACTGTTTACCGGAGGTCTGGGCGCCGATTTCGGTGCGCAGCGTCTCGGCGCCATGGCAGTGCCGATGTCAGCCGGCAATACCCAGCGTCAGATCATGGTCATGGAGGATCTCGAGGCGACCGCACTCATGTGCACGCCGTCCTATGCACTGAATCTGGCAGAGGCGATCAAGGCGGCAGGCAAGACCGATGCGATGAAGCTGAAGGTCGGCATTCACGGCGCAGAGCCGTGGACAGAGGAAATGCGCGGCAAGATCGAGGAGCTGCTCGGTATCGAGTGCTTTGATATTTACGGATTGTGCGAGATCACAGGTCCCGGAGTGGCGCAGGACTGCCAGCATCATAACGGCTTGCATATCAATCACGACTTCTTCTATCCGGAAGTGCTCGACCCCGTGACACACGAGGCAGTCGCAGACGGAGAGCTCGGAGAACTCGTATTTACGACACTCGAAAAAGAAGGTATGCCGCTGCTGCGTTACCGCACAAAGGATCTGACAAGTATCGACCACAGCACCTGTGCATGCGGCAGAACAACACCCCGTATCAGCAAGTTCAAGGGACGCACCGATGATATGAAGGTGATCCGCGGCGTGAACGTATTCCCGACACAGGTCGAGACCGTACTGCTGTCAATGGGCGGCGATATTTCCAACCATTACCTGATGGTCGTAGACAGAGAAAACAATGCCGATGTGCTCACCGTCATGGTAGAGGTCAACGAGGGCGTATTCTCCGACGAGATCGGACGGCTCGATGCATTGAAGAAGGAAGTCGGTGCGCGCTTAAAGCAGGCACTCGGTATTTCCGTTGTTGTCAAGCTGGTAGAGCCGATGACGATCCAGCGGAGCGAAGGAAAAGCAAAGCGTGTCATCGACAACCGTGGTTTAAACTAAAAGGAGGTATCATATGATCGTAAAGCAGTTATCTGTTTTTCTGGAAAACAGAGAGGGACGTATCAAGGATGTGCTGGAGATTTTAGCGACCAACGACATCAATGTGGTGGCAACAAGTCTGGCTGATACGAGTGAGTATGGTATGTTGCGCATGATCGTATCCGATCCCGAAAAGGCACAGCGCGTACTCAAAGAAAAAAGCGTATCGGCAATGCTCACAGATGTGATCTGTATCCGTGTGCCCCACGCAGTCGGATCGCTGTACAAGGCGATGAAGGCACTCGAGGACGCAAAGGTGAATGTAGAATACATGTATGCATTTGCAAACGGCGAGGACGCATCGGCAGTATTAAAGACCAGAGATGCCGAGAACGCAGTAAAGACACTGAAGGACAAGGGATTTTCTGTATATTCTACCGACGAGGCATACGCGGTCATTTAAGAATCAGAGGTTCAAAACTAAAGTGTTGACAAAACAGGCAGATATGCTAGAATAGGAGACGTCAGAAAGTAGAGCGTGGGAAACCACAAGAGGAAGATGTAAGATGAGAAAGCAGATTTTATCATTGCTCGTAGAAAACACAGCCGGTGTGACGAGCCACATATCCGGATTGTTCAGCCGCAGAGGTTATAATATCGATAGCTTTTCTGCCGGTGTGACGGCTGACCCCAGATTTACACGTATTACGATCGTGAGTACAGGGGACGAGCTGGTACTGGATCAGATCAGAAAACAGTTAGAAAAGCTGGAGGACGTACTGGATATCAAGGTATTGGACGGCGAGTCATCCGTGACGCGTGAGCTAATGCTTGTGAAGATCCGTGCAAAGGATACAGAGCGTCAGGCAGTGATGAACGTGGCAGACATTTTCCATGGAAAGATCGTGGATGTGACTCACGACTCTATGGTTATCGAACTGACCGGGCAACAGGCGAAGCTGGAGGCTTTTTTGGATCTGCTCTCAGGCTACGAGGTCTTAGAGTTGGCTAGAACGGGCATTACAGGACTTACCCGCGGGTCCGCGGATGTTACATATTTAGATTAAAGAAATAGGAGGCAATTATCAATGGAATCACAGGCAAGAATTTTTTATCAGGAAGACTGTAACCTTTCTTTACTTGATGGAAAAACCATCGCCATTATCGGTTACGGCAGTCAGGGACATGCACATGCATTGAACTTAAAGGAGTCTGGATGCAACGTTATCATCGGACTTTATGAGGGCAGCAAGTCATGGAAGAGAGCCGAGGAGCAGGGATTTGAGGTATATGTGGCAGCAGAGGCTGCAAAGAAGGCAGATATCATCATGATCCTGATCAACGATGAGTTGCAGGCTGATATGTACAAGAAGGACATTGAGCCTAACCTTGAAGCAGGAAATATGTTAATGTTCGCTCATGGCTTCAATATCCATTTCGGATGCATCAAGCCACCGAAGGATGTAGATGTTACAATGATCGCTCCGAAGGCACCGGGACATACAGTACGTTCTGAGTATCAGGCTGGCAAGGGAACTCCCTGTCTGGTAGCAGTAGAGCAGGATGCAACAGGCAAGGCACTTGACATGGCACTTGCATATGCATTAGGAATCGGCGGAGCAAGAGCCGGAGTCTTAGAGACTACCTTCCGTACCGAGACAGAGACAGACCTCTTTGGTGAGCAGGCGGTTCTTTGCGGCGGTGTATGTGCGTTGATGCAGGCTGGTTTCGAGACCTTATGCGAGGCTGGATACGATCCGAGAAATGCATACTTCGAGTGCATCCATGAGATGAAGCTGATCGTAGACCTGATCTATCAGTCAGGCTTTGCAGGAATGAGATACTCTATCTCCAACACTGCTGAGTACGGCGATTATGTAACCGGACCGAAGATTGTTACAGCAGAGACAAAGAAGGCTATGAAGCAGATTCTTACAGATATTCAGGATGGTACTTTTGCCAAGGAGTTCTTATTAGATATGTCTCCCGCAGGACGTCAGGTACACTTCAAGGCTATGCGTAAGCTGGCTTCAGAGCATCCTTCAGAGAAGGTTGGTTCTGAGATCCGTAAGCTGTATAGCTGGAACAACGAGAGCGATAAGCTGATCAACAACTAATATATACTGAAAGGTGTTTTTAGTATAAAATGCATGGCGGATTTCACCTTTGGGTGGAATCCGCTATTGACGTATTATTGACATCGAATGATATATCTATTTAGGAGGCTGCTTTTATGGCAAAACTTTACAATCACAAGGTAGTAGAACCGAAGTGGCAGAAAGTATGGGATGACGAGAAGGCATTTGCTGCGACAAACGATTACAGCAAACCGAAATATTATGCACTTGTCGAATTTCCGTATCCGTCAGGACAGGGTCTGCATGTAGGACATCCGAGACCGTATACGGCACTCGACATCGTTGCTCGCAAGCGCAGAATGCAGGGCTATAATGTACTGTATCCGATGGGCTGGGATGCGTTCGGACTGCCGACAGAAAATTATGCGATCAAAAACAAGATCCATCCCCGCATCGTGACAGAGAACAACGTTGCGCGCTTCAAGGCACAGCTGCACTCGCTCGGCTATTCCTTTGACTGGGATCGTGAGATCAACACGACAGACCCGAAATATTATAAATGGACACAGTGGATTTTCCTCAAGCTGTTCAAGGCTGGTCTGGCATATAAAAAGGAGATGCCGATCAACTGGTGTACCTCCTGCAAGGTCGGTCTGGCAAACGAGGAGGTCGTCAATGGTGTGTGCGAGCGCTGCGGCTCCGAGGTTGTCCGCAAGGTCAAGAGCGAGTGGATGTTAAAGATCACTGCGTATGCGGACAAGCTGATCGAGGGTCTGAATGATGTAGATTATATTGAGCGTGTCAAGGTTCAGCAGAAAAACTGGATCGGACGTTCCACCGGTGCAGAGGTCGATTTTTCCATCAAGGGAAAGGACGAGAAGCTGCGCATTTATACGACACGCTGCGATACCTTATTTGGCGTTACCTATATGGTTGTGTCCCCGGAGCATCCGTATCTGGATCAGTTCAAGGATGAGATCAAAAACTGGGATGAGATCGAGGCTTACCGTGAGCAGGCTTCTAAAAAGTCTGATTTTGAGCGTGCGGAGCTCGCGAAGGACAAGACCGGTGTAGCGATCGACGGACTGACAGCGATCAATCCGGTCAATGGAAAAGAGGTGCCGATCTGGGTATCCGATTACGTGCTGATGAGCTACGGTACCGGCGCGATCATGGCGGTTCCCGCGCATGACGAGCGTGACTGGGAGTTTGCAAAGAAATTCAATCTGCCGATCATTCAGGTCGTAGCGAAAAACGGTGAGGAAGTGGATGTCAATGAGGCTGCATTTACGGATGTGGCGACCGGCGTGCTGATCAATTCCGATTTCTTGAACGGGTTGGAGGTCAAGGATGCAAAGGAAAGAATGATCGCATTCTTAGAGGAAAATAAGATCGGTACTGCAAAGACAAACTACAAGCTGCGTGACTGGGTATTTTCGCGTCAGCGTTACTGGGGCGAGCCGATCCCGATCGTATCCTGCGAGAAGTGCGGATATGTGCCGTTGGATGAGAGTGAGTTGCCTCTGCTGTTGCCCGAGGTAGAGAGCTATATGCCGACCGACAACGGCGAGTCGCCGCTTGCAGCGATGACCGAATGGGTCAATACGACCTGTCCCTGCTGCGGTGGGCCGGCAAAGCGTGAGACGGATACGATGCCGCAGTGGGCGGGCTCTTCATGGTATTTCCTGCGCTATACAGACCCTGACAATGACGAGGCACTGGCGAGTCCCGAAGCGTTAAAATACTGGATGCCGGTAGACTGGTATAACGGCGGCATGGAGCATACGACCCTGCATCTGCTGTATTCACGTTTCTGGCACAAATTCTTATATGACCAGAAGATTGTTCCGACACCGGAGCCTTACCAGAAGCGTACCTCTCACGGCATGATTCTCGGTGAGAACGGCGAGAAAATGAGTAAATCCCGTGGAAACGTCGTGAATCCCGATGACATTGTGAATGAGTACGGTGCAGATACACTGCGTACCTACGAGATGTTTATCGGTGCTTTCGATCTGGCTGCCTCATGGTCTGAGGACGGTGTCAAGGGCTGCCGTCGTTTCCTGGATCGTGTATGGAAATTACAGGATCTGATGACAGACGAGGAAGGCTACTCCAAGGATTTAGAGACAAAGATGCACCAGACGATCAAAAAGGTCAGCATCGACTTTGAGAATCTGAAATACAACACAGCGATTGCTGCAATGATGGCGCTGATCAATGATTTCTATAAAAAGAATGCGATCACAAGGGGCGAGTTCAAGACACTCATCACCCTGCTGAATCCGGTTG
The DNA here is from genome assembly GCA_963640395.1 of Oscillospiraceae bacterium. Taxonomy (GTDB): domain Bacteria; phylum Bacillota; class Clostridia; order Lachnospirales; family Lachnospiraceae; genus W0P33-017. The sequence continues at coordinate 4,765 of CAVHZH010000001.1, read as the reverse complement.
CTCCCCACATCACAGAGGAGCTGTGGGAGAGTGCAGGCTTTGAGGGTCGTGTCTATCAGACCGCATGGCCGGAGTATGACGAGGCAAAGACCGTGGAGTCAAGCGTAGAGATCGCACTGCAGATCAACGGAAAGATCCGCGGTACATTGATGATCGACAAGGATGCTGCGAAGGATGATGTCATTGCGAAAGCAAAGGAAGAACTGGCAGACAAGCTGACCGGAAACATTGTCAAGGAGATCTGTGTCCCCGGACGTATCGTCAATATTGTAATGAAATAATGAGAAATATCAAAGGGCTGCCTGATCGGGCAGTCCTTTTATGTGATAGGAAATTCCTATCACATAAAAAGCCCTTCGGGCAGAATTCTTTTTTACAGTTATCAATGTTTTCCGGAGTAAAAGCTGATAAAGGTTTCGAGTGCCTGATTGTGCGCGTGGTGGGGATTGTAGACAAATCCGATCTCACGTTTGGGGACAGGATCGTCGAGCGGCAGCTCGATCAGCGTGCCGTCTGCGAGCTCCTTTTCGACAAAACGGCGAATGACGCAGGCGACACCGACACTGATCTTGGCGAAGTCGATGAGCAGATCCATATTTGACACCTCGATGATGTCGGATACTTCTATCTGGTGCACGGAAAAGTATTGGTCGATGTGCTGGCGCGACAGGTTTGGCTTGTCGAGCAGCATGAGCGTCGCCTGTGAAAAAATACCGGTCTGCCCGACACCGCGCAGACGCAGATTGTGCAGGTATTCCCCGGTGGCGACAAAAATATCCTCGACTTCTTCCACAAAATCAAACTGGAGCTGCCGCAGTCCCGCCGGTCTGCCGACCAACCCGATGTCGATCTGGTTGGCATCGATCATTTGCAGGGTTTCGTTCGTGGGGCGGCAGCTAATCGAGATACGGATATGCGGGTGCTCATGGATGAAGCGTTGCAGATAGGGGAGCAGCACATATTTGCACAGCGTGGAGCTGACACCGATGCGCAGATGACCGATGCCGAGGTCTAAAAACTGCCGGAGCTTTTCTTCCCCGGTCGTCAGTGAATCAAAAGCAGAACGGACATGCTCATACAAAAGTGAGCCTTCCTCGGTCAGCCGGACACCTTTGGAGCTGCGCAAAAAGAGCTGGCAGCCAAGCGATTCTTCGAGCTTCTGGATGGATTTACTGATCGCGGGCTGGCTGATGTAGAGCTCGCGTGCCGCCCTTGAGATATTTCCGGTATTTGCGACGACATAAAAGATATGGTAGGAGGACAGGTTCTGGGTCATGGGGCTCCTTTCTTGGTATTAAAACAATATGTTGGCTGGCGGCAATCTCAGCAGCATCCCCGACAGACTGCTCCCGCCGCCAGCAGACATACGTTATGTTTTTGGCCATGCGCGCACATGTATCACGCAGGCACGCTTCCGCTACTTGTCGGATACATGTGAACGCGCATTCCCTATCCAAGTTATGAAATGCGCGAATCATAATGAGGACGGCTGCGGACGCAGCCCTTAACCAGATGCACTTGCGGGAGCTGCAAATACGGATTTCTGTGCTCACATGCTTCTGTGACTGCCGCCTATATGATATAACTTCAAATTATATCATGTATTTATATTATGTATTTTGATTATAATACGAGATGTGCTAGAATTACAAGCATAGAAATTAGCAACTACATATACTTTGTAACAGTTCAGCCATCATCTGTGAAAATGTGTGAGTCATGCTTGCATGAATGAGCACATTTCGCAGATGATGGCGTGGGCTGAACTGTTACTATACTTTATGGGAGGAAACAAGTATGGGAATGACAATGACGCAGAAGATTCTCGCAGCACATGCGGGATTAGACAGCGTAACAGCCGGACAGTTGATCGAGGCAGATCTTGATCTTGTACTCGGAAACGACATCACATCACCGGTTGCGATCCATGAGATCGAGAAAATGAATGTGGAGGGCGTGTTCCACAAGGACAAGATCGCGCTCGTCATGGACCACTTCGTACCGAATAAGGACATCAAGTCCGCAGAGCACTGTAAATGCGTGCGCGAGTTCGCCTGCAAAAATGAGATCACCAATTATTTTGATGTCGGGGAGATGGGTATTGAGCATGCCCTCCTTCCGGAAAAAGGACTCACCGTAGCCGGAGATGTCATCATCGGCGCCGATTCACATACCTGTACCTACGGCGCACTCGGCGCATTCTCTACCGGTGTCGGCAGCACCGACATGGCGGCAGGCATGGCGACCGGTCGTGCATGGTTCAAAGTACCGTCAGCGATCAAGGTGGTGATCACCGGGAAAAAACAGAAATATGTCAGCGGCAAGGATGTGATCCTGCATCTGATCGGAGAGATCGGTGTAGACGGCGCACTGTACCAGTCGTTAGAGTTTGTCGGCGACGGCATCGCAGAGCTTTCCATGGACGATCGCTTTACGATCGCGAATATGGCGATCGAGGCAGGCGCGAAAAACGGTATTTTCCCTGTCGATGAGCTGGCAGAGGCATATATGAAAGAGCATTCCAAGAGACCTTACAAGATCTACGAGGCAGATGCGGATGCGGAGTATGCGCGTGAGGTCGTCATCGATCTGAACACCTTACAGCCGACCGTGGCGTTCCCTCATTTACCGGAAAACACCAAAACGATCGACGAAGTCGGCGACATCACGATCGATCAGGTCGTCATCGGTTCCTGCACCAACGGCCGTTACGAGGATCTTGCGGTCGCAGCAGAAATCTTAAAGGGAAAAAAGGTCAAAAAGGGACTGCGCGTCATCGTGATTCCCGCCACCCAGCAGATCTATCTGGATGCGATGGAGGCAGGCTTTATCCGCACCTTTATCGAGGCAGGCGCGATCGTCAGCACACCGACCTGCGGACCGTGTCTCGGTGGATACATGGGTATCCTCGCAGAGGGCGAGCGCTGTGTATCTACGACAAACCGCAACTTTGTCGGACGTATGGGACATGTAAACAGTGAGATCTATCTTGCCAGCCCCGCAGTCGCAGCAGCGAGTGCGCTGACCGGAAAAATCTCAGATCCGAGAGCATAGGAGGTACAGACTGATGAAAGCAAACGGACATGTATTTAAATATGGAGATAATGTGGATACGGATGTCATCATCCCCGCAAGATACCTCAATTCCTCCGACCCGAAGGAATTAGCAACACATTGTATGGAAGATATCGACAAAGAATTTGTAAACAAGGTGCAGCAGGGAGATATTATTGTAGCAGACAAAAATTTCGGTTGCGGATCATCCAGAGAGCATGCGCCGATCGCGATCAAGGCGGCAGGCGTAAGCTGTGTCATCGCAAGGACCTTTGCGCGTATTTTCTACCGCAATGCGATCAACATCGGACTTCCGATCGTCGAGTGCCCCGAGGCAGCTGACGGAATTGAGGCAGGCGATGAGGTCGAGGTGGATTTTGACAGCGGAGTCATCACAAACAAGACAAAGGGTACATCCTTTCAGGGACAGCCGTTCCCGGAGTTCATGCAGCGCATCATCAAGGCTGAGGGACTGGTCAACTACATCAACGCAAAATAGTATCATTTACCATTCGCGCCCAAGGACCTTCTTTTCAGCAATAAATAGTATAATCAGACTATCAACCTGAAAGCAGGAAAAGGAGGTCTGTTTATGAAGCTATCAAAAATGATTCGTTATGGGGCTGCGTTGTGTATGATGCTCGGTATCTTTGTGCTATGCGGGACAGATCCAGTATATGCCAACAGCTACAAGACGGAGCGTGGTAACAAGACAATGACTTATACGGTCACGGACGCCAAAAACGAGGATGTGCATTTCGGTGGAAGGCAAACAACGGGTCCGACGTACATCGGAGATATAGACACCTTTGTGATCGAAAATAAGTCTGACAAGGTGCTGGAGGTCGAAACATATGCGGCTACAGAGTTTTCGGTTGTCCTGACATGGAAAAGCGAAAGCGGCACACTGGTGGACGGGCAGGCGGTTGACCAGTCATCCATAAGGCTGTGTACGGGAGTACGTGTCAATCCGGGCAAAAAGACATATGTAAAGTATGTATTTAGCGATGAGGCTAATCCGAATCTGTCAAGAAAGCCGGGATTACAGCTCATATCGCATATAAAAGCGGTTGACCTGACGATCAAAAAGCAGCCAGAGATCAGTGCAACCAAGCTGTCTGCCGATCAGGTCAGCATTGCCATTGGTCCCAATAATGGCGGTGCAAGTGTGCGCGGTAAATCAAAAATGAACATCTATAAAGGCTCCAAGCTGATCAAGACGATCAAGAGTACCGGAGCTACTGCCTATCGGTACGTTTATAAGGCAAAGGGTGCAGCATCCGGAAAATATAAGGTAGAACTGGTCTCAACCGAAAACAGCGCTGACAAGAAGACAAGTTCGGTTGTATCACCGAAGGCAAATGTATGGAGTCGGAAGGTGAGCACAAAGCTCAGTGACTATGAAGAATATTCAACCGGATTTGTGATTCAGTCCATTTCTTATAAGGGAAGCAACCTCATTGTGAAAGGCTATACCTATAACACCTTTGGTGTGGCAATGGATGATTATATTTTAGCGAGAGGAAACTGTGACCGGCACACATTGTTTGATGAGACAGTAAGGATGAAAGTACCGGCAGGCATCAAGAAGTATACCTTTACGATCAAAAATGCCGAGGTTGTGGATCTGAGAAATGGAGATATTGCAGTGGACATCTAAGGAAATGCTGATTTAATCAGCATTTCCTTAGCAGCCTCCGGCGGATCGCAC